>CAYZPY010000068.1:0-12553 GCA_964480425.1 uncultured Planctomycetaceae bacterium | reverse complement strand
ATTAGAATAATCGTGTTATCGAAAATTCGAAATCAAACGTTGGGACACTCGTGGGGCCGGCCCTTTTTGTACGGCTATTTATAATCAGCGCCCCCGCGGCTGGCATGGCACGATGCCCGCCATTTGTCCACGATCGCCGCCATCCGTTTAACTACATCAGGCCTGTCGGATGCAATGTCGTTTAGCCCGCCGGGGTCCTTGATGAGGTCGTATAGTCGCCTATCACACGTGAGTCGCCGCCGTCGAGGTTATCGTCGGTCTTGCCGGGTTTATCCGCCGTAGGTGGGCCGCCGACTTCGCAATCGTTGCATATTACGCGGCAGCGTGGGAGCGCCGCCGCGCCCGGCGACATTGGTTTTACCGGTCTTAGTAGCCGCTTTCGCCGGAGGACAAAATTTTCCAATTCAGAAGTGAATAATAAAAGCCGCGGGTCTCAACCGGCGATGTACGCTTTATGGACGCAAAAATAATAACAAAAGGGCGACACCCAGGCGGAGGGAGACCTCGGCATCGCCCCGATAGCCGCATCCCAGATGTAGGCGGAGGGGGACCTACATCGCTTTGGGGTGCAGCGGACAACTCGTCCATTATGAATTATAAATCGGAATCAGCGATTTTCAATCTTTAGTCTTTTATTTGCCGAATCCTTTGTATTTTTCAACGTGGCGGTCGGCGTGGCGCCGCTTCCACCGACCGCCGGTTTAAAATTCCGCACATCCGACAGTGTTTTTCCGCGCCGGCATCCGTACCGGCCCGACGGCGCCCGACGTAACACGCCGAATATCAGGCCCTTGCAGGGCCTCCCTTCGTGACGCCGCAAAGCCTCCAGCCGTGGCGTTTTGGTTAACCTGCGGCGTCCCGGTAATCATTGTCTTCAACTGCATCCGAGCGACGAACCGCAATTGTAACATTTGTAACAGTTTCCGTTCCGTACGGTTATCGCGCCGCACACATCGCATGCGGGGGCGTCTTCCTGGTACTGCGAGAATCGGCGGTCAATCCGTTTCAGCGTGGGGTCTTTTACCGCCGCAGGCGGCGAACCGGGGGACTGGAGACTGCGAACCTGAGTCTGGATCGCCTCCACGCGCTCGCCGTTGACGCCCTTGGGATTTCCCCCGCCGTTACCCCCGCCGTTACCGCCGCGAAGGTACTTACCACCCTGAACATCGGCGCCTTCGACCTCGCCGGCGACGGCGCCATGCGGATTGGTGGACAGCGACGTCACCATCCGCAGGGTCGTGTCCATTTCGCTGGAGCGCTTCGTCAGGTTGCTGTTGCGGTAATCCTCCAGAAAAGTCAGACCGAGCCAGCGGAAAACGTAATCGACGATACTCTTGGCGAAGGGGATGTCGCTGCTGGACGTCATTCCGGACGGCTCGAAACGCTGATGAGCGAACTTCTTGACCAAGGCCTCTAATGGCACTCCGTACTGAAGGCACAGACTTATCGAAGTTGCGAACGCGTCCATCATTCCGCCTACCGTGGAGCCCTCTTTGGCCATCGTGATGAAAAGTTCGCCGGGCTGGCCGTCTTCATACAATCCGACGTTAAGATATCCCTCGTGCCCCGCCACCTCGAACTTGTGCGTTATCGAAGGTCTGGTGGCCGGCAGACGATGACGGTGCGGCTCCCTCCGTGCCGCCTCGAGCTGTTCTTTGCTGATCATCTGGGAGGACTTTTCCTCGCTGCGCGAAACGCTGAGCGGCTGGGCGGATTTCGACCCGTCGCGGTAAATCGCCACCGCCTTGAGTCCGAGCTTCCATCCCTCGATGTAAACGTTCATTATCTGCTCGGTGGTGGACTCCTTGGACATGTTGACCGTTTTTGAGATGGCGCCCGAAAGGAACGGCTGGACCGCGCCCATCATGCAGATGTGCCCCATGTGGTTGATGCTCCGCGTTCCGGTGACCGGCTTGAACGCGCAGTCGAAAACCGGCAGATGCTCGATCTGAAGATGCGGGGCGCCCTCGATTGTGTCGTGTTTCTCGATGTTGGCGACGATGTCCTCTATCTGCTTTGGATTGTAGCCCAGGCGCTCCAGCGCCAGCGGGACGGTGCGGTTGACCATCTTGAACATTCCGCCCCCGGCCAGTTGCTTGTACTTCACAAGCGCGATGTCCGGCTCGATGCCGGTGGTGTCGCAGTCCATCATGAAACCGATGGTCCCCGTCGGCGCCAGTACGCTTACCTGTGCGTTGCGGTATCCCGCCTGGCGTCCCGCCTGAAGCGCGCGGTCCCATCCATCGATCGCGGCGGACAAGAGTTCACCGGGACAACTCTCGGCCGGTATGTCGTCGACGGCGCTTCGGTGCATGCCGATGACGTTCATCATTTCGTCCCTGTTGCGGTCGAATTCCTCGAAGACGCCCACCCTGCGCGCCAGCTCCGCGCTGGTCTGGTACGCCCTTGCGGTCATTATCGCGGTGATAGCGGCGGCCACGCCCCTGCCCGCCTCGCTGTCGTATGGAAGACCCAGCGACATCAGCAGCGCGCCGAGGTTGGCGTATCCGAGTCCCAGCGGGCGGAAATCGTGGCTGTTTTTGCATATCCGCCGGCTGGGATAACTGGCGTGATCGACCAGTATCTCCTGTGCGATGATGAATATTCTCACCGCCGCGCGGAACCTCTCCACGTCGAACGACCCGTCAGGCCGGCGGAACTTCATGAGGTTGATGCTGGCAAGGTTGCACGCGCTGTCGTTGAGGAACATGTACTCGCTGCACGGGTTCGAGGCGCAAATCTCACCGCTTTTAGGGCAGGTGTTCCAGCGGTTTATCGTGGTGTGGTACTGCACGCCCGGGTCGCCGCATACCCGCGTGCCCTCGGATATCGCCTCCAGCAGTTCTCTTGCGTTGTACTGATCCAGCGGCTCGCCGCTGGTCACCGCGTAGGTCTGCCAGGGGCGCCCCTCTTCGGCCGCCTGCATGAATTCGTCGGTCACCCGAACCGACAGGTTGGCGTTCTGGTACATCACCGACTCGTACGCGTCGCCGTTGAGCGAGCCGTCGTAGCCGAGCTTCACAAGCGCGCGGGCCTTACTCTCCTCGGTCATCTTGCACTCGATGAATTCCTTGATGTCGGGATGGTCGCACCGCAGCGACTGCATCTTGGCGGCGCGGCGGGTCTTTCCGCCCGATCGCACCACCGCGGCGATCTGGTCGTATATCCGCATGAAGCTCAGCGGACCCGACGGTTGACCGCCGCCCGAGAGTTTTTCCCGACTGGAACGAAGCGTCGAAAGGTCCGTACCGGTGCCCGAACCGTACTTGAAAAGCATCGCCTCGGCAGTGGCCAGTCGCATGATGTCTTCCATGGTGTCGTCCACAGACTGGATAAAGCACGCCGAGGCCTGGGGATACCGGTATCCGTATTCGGTCTTGACCGCCTGTCGCTTTTCAGTGTCCCAGTGGTAGTTGCCTTGGGAGCCGGTGATTCCGTACTGGTCGTAGAGACCCACGTTGAACCACACCGGCGAATTGAACGACCCGTGCTGATTGACGCACAGGTAGGCCAGTTCCCTGTAAAACCGCTCGCCGTCCTGGTCGGTGGCGAATATACCGTCCTGCTTGCCCCAGTCGGCAATGGTGCGAGCGACCCTTTCCACCAACTGCCTGACGGAGGTCTCGCGCTGGGGCTTGCCCACCTCACCGTAGAAGTATTTGCTGACCACGACGTTCGTGGCCAGTTGAGACCAGTCGGCGGGCGTCTCAACGTCGTCCTGCTGGAAGATGACCTTTCCGTCGCCGTCGGTTATACGAGCCGTGCGCTTACACCATTCGATCTGATCGAACGGGTGAACCTCAGGACAGGAAAACACCTGTTGTATTTCTATTCCCTCACCGGTCCCGACGGCTTGAAAATTTTGCTGCGACTGCGGGGGAGTTGTATAATCCTTCGATGATTCCTGCACTACCATTTGAAAGGCTCCAAACTGACTTTTAAAACTTGCACCACTCGGCCACGGACCCACTTGAACCTACCGGCAAGCCAAACTCCACACATCCGTCAGCCGATCACGAATTCCCGGAATTGTCGCTACGACCCTTCCATCGCCTACTGGCGACAAACCGGAATTTTACTCAACATATGGGATGTTTCAATATAAATATACTCAAAATATTGCGCTTGTGTCATAATGCCATGAAAACACAAAACTTGCGTCTTAAAAATTTTTTTATCTCACAAACATAAACATCTTACACAGGGCAATATCCACTATCCTGTTGGCATTTTTACCCAACATGTAGTGTTATCGGCCAGACATGTATCCAACCTGTAGAGAAACTGTTGGTTACTGTTGATAATCCCCCAAGACCGCCGAAACGGCGTTTGTCTGTCCCGACATTAATCGGGCATTGTGGGCTAACTCACGCGCTGAACGGCGCAACCCGTGGACGGTCCGATCATCTCTGCCAGTTGCAAGTCCACGTCGGTGAATGGCTGTTCCCCTTTTCGGTACAGCACGACCATGCCCGCCAACTTCTGTCCGTCGGCAATCAGCGCGGAAGGAAGTATTGTCAGGCCCGGCAGGTATCGCCTTATAGAAGGATCGAACAGGTCGGGGCGTTCACCGGCGTCGATTATAGAGCATTTTTCGTTTTCGGCGACGCTGTGCGCCACCGGCTCAACCAGCGCCTGGCAGAAACGGATGCCGTCGGGCGTGGGAACGCCGAATCGTCCCACTATCTGAAGCTGCCCGTACGCGTCGCAAATCATCGCGACCCCGAACACTGCCCCGGAATGACGAACGAAAAGATTGAAAAGTTCCCGGAAGACGTCGTCGTGATTACCGGCCTGGAGTATGTGACGCTGATACTCTATCACCGCCTGCTGAAGATCGTACTTGTCGCTCAGTCCGCGATACGCCTCGGTCAACTCGCGGCAGGCGGTCTGGTACTGGCGGTGCATGTTCCTGCGCTCGATGTTCGACCTGCGCGCCAATCGGCGCAAACGCTCCACGCGCCTGTGCTGGCGCTTTTGGCGGTTTTGACGCGAGAGTTCATCCCTGACGGTCCGGCGCAGGTGATCTATGTCCAGCGGTTTTGTCATCAGCTCCACGGGGCGAATACGGGAGGCCTCGCTCAGTTTGCCCACGTCGGCCCTTCCGCTGATGACCACTGCCGGAATCTCGTACGCCTCCTTGCGAATGCGGTCTATAACGTCCAGTCCGCTGTCGTCGCCGAGGTAAAGGTCCGCCACCACCATGTCGGGACTGAACCGCCTGGCGAGCTCTACGGCCTCGGCGGCCCCGGCGGCCGATATCACCTCCACCCGCGCCGAACTCAGCACGTCGGACAACAGTCGGCGAATTTCCTCTTCATCGTCGACGACCAGAACGCGCGACACGCGCCGGTCGCGTTCGTCCTGATTGTGCGCCGCCTCTGTGGGGTACCGGGCCCTGGACATCACTCACTCCTTTTTACCTGCCGGCAGGCGAATATAAACGCCGGTCCCCTCACCCGGAACCGTCGTGATCCATATTTCCCCCCCGTTGTTTTCAACGTATCTCTTGGCCATCGCCAGACCCATGCCTCGTCGCCGACCGGCGCGGCTCTCGGACAGGAACGGAACAAAAACATCCTCTGCCGTTTCGGGCGCCATGCCGCGTCCGTTATCGCAAACCGCTATCAGAACCGCATCGGACAGCTCGTCGTACCGGGCCGACAAACTGACCCGCAGTTCGCCGGCGTCCCGCCCTGCCCGGGCCGCATTGACCAACAACTCCTTGAGAACCGTAAGCATCTGGTCTCGGTCGGCGCGAACCGGGGGGACCTCGCTACCAACCTCTATATCGGCATTTAAATCCGCGGCTTGAGGATGCCCTGAATTTCGGAACCGTTCCAGGGCATCTTCCAACAGGGCCCGCGGCGCAACGGTAGTAAACCGCGGCGCAGCAGGAGAGGCGAAATCCATCAAGGCCGATATGATGTCGCTTACCTGCCCGGCCTTTTTTATTATCTGCTCGGCGGCGGCGCGGTCTTCCTGCGTAGAGGCGCGCTGGGCGAGCATCTGCGCCCTTCCGACCACCACTGCAAGCGGGTTGTTGAGTTCGTGACCCGCACCGGCGGCCATCCGCCCTATCGCGCGGAGCGTCTTTTTTGCGGCGACGTCCTGCTGCTGCGCCGACAGAGACGCCGTCGCTCCCGACAGGGACTCTCCTATGGTCGCCGCACGTTCGTAGCGGACCACCAGGGCGAGCACTAACCCTGCCGACTCCGCCAGCGGCGCAAGCGACTGCTCGGCGGGCTCATCGCCCGCTCGGTAAAAAACGCCCCCCGCCTGAAACCCGCCGCCATAAAGCGCCCGATGTCGGCATCCCGGCGCTGCGAGCCACCCCAGCGCCTCGTGCAAACCGGGCGGTATTTCGGACTTGTCCCCCCGACCGGCGCCGATCCCGTCCTCGTGGAGGAGCGTTTCCTTCACTTCAACACTGCGGTAAGACACCTGCCCGCTGCTCTCAAGGCGCGCCATTATGACGTGTCTCATGCCGGGCAGAATCGCGTAGGCGCCCGCCGGCTGTTCCACTGCCCCGCACGCCGAGGCGAACGCACGGGCTATCGTCTGGAGTACCTGAACCAGGTCGGTCGCCTCGCCCGCACGGGCGGTGAACTCCCGCGCGGCTTTGAGCGATTCCGCCTCGCCGGCCAGCGCGCACTTCCCCTCCAGCAGCGAGAGGTTTATCTCGGCCAGACATTCACACGCCCGGGCCTGAATTTCGTCGGCGCCGGACCGCTCGCTACCGACGACATCCGCCTCGACGGAACCGGGCTTATCCGCCAGGTTCCGCCGTACTTCGTCCAGCGCCTGGGTGGAAATGTTCAGATGTTCGGCCAGACGACGCCGCTCGGCTTCGCCCGGCGTCGGGCGCGGATAAACACCCGATCGTGCGCTTGCGACGGCGTCTGCGAGTTTTATCAGTATGATAAGATTGCGATGCGCCAGTTCGCCCGGTATCGCCTCGACGGGCTGGCGGTGCAGCCAGATCACGTCGTGCAGCACGTCGCCCAGGCGCCATAACCGGGCCAGACGCCTGCCGACGACGGTGTGGTCGGTCCCGATTACGTCGCGCTCAACCTCGCAAATGTCCCTGTTGCCCCTTCGGGCGACCTCCGCGGCGCGTCGGTATGCCTTTGGCATCAGCCAGGCAAGCGCGCGTCGCCCTATGTCGCTCAACAACCCGCACGTGTAGGCGTCGCCGCGGGTTATGCCGCCCCCACACGAAGCTCCCGCCAGCATCTCCGCCGCAGTGGCGCGCATCAAGGCGATTTTGACATACTCCCCGTAATCCCACTGCGACATCTCGTCGCCCCTCAGCGCCCGCACCGACAGAACCGTCGAACTCAGCCGCTCAAATCCGATTCTCCCGGCGGCAAGGTTTAAGTCGCAAACTTCGCGCCCGGGCAACCGATTGCTCGCACCCAGCACGCAGGCGGCGATGGCGGCGTCGGACGCAATTATCGGTCCCAGGTTCTCCACGCCTCGACGTTGAGGCGGAAGGTTTAGCGACGAGCGGATTGATGCCGTCAGGCGCTCCAGTACCGGCGGCCAGCACGGAATGTTCCGAACTCCCGCAAGCATCGCCCCCACCCAGTCTGTGCGTGTCCTCCTGGCCACTATCCTCACTTACCGTCACGACAATCCCCGCCCGCATGCGCGCACGCCGGTCAGCCTCGCGCCAGCCGCGTGATCGTCTTGACGACATTTTCTATGTTAAAGGGTTTCTTGATAAACTCATCAGCGCCTGCCTTCATAAGTTCGTCCACTTCGCTGCGGTTCACCACGCCGGAAATTATCAATATCTTGATGTGCGACAGTTCCGGGTTGTCCTTAATGGTCTTGCACACGACGTTTCCGTTAACGTCCGGAAGGAGGTAATCGAGGATCACCACGTCGGGCATGAACTGCTGCGTTTCTATGCCCGCATCATAACCGGTGCTCGCGGTTTTCACCTCGAAACGCCCGTCGCTTTTGAGCACGTCTGTGAAAAGCTCGACAATTTCCGGATCGTCGTCCACCACCAGCACGCGAATGTGATCGTCCTCGAAGCCCTCCATCGGAATATTATGCTCTTTCATGAACTTCAGCAGGGACGAGCGGGGTATCCGCCGAAACTTGCTTCCGGGAACCTTGAAGCCCTCCAGCTGACCGTTGTCGAAACACCGTATTATCGTCTGTTGCGAAAGCCCGCAAATCTGGGCCGCCTCACCGGTGGTATATACGCTCTTGTGCTTCACTGTAAACACTCCTTGCTATTCCACGGCGCCGAAGAACCGACCGGCAGTATTTTCCGCGTAAATATAACAAATTGCAATATATAGTTTACCCATTCGTTATCTTTTCCAACCCCTATGTAGTTTAACATTTGGCAGGACAGAGAGGAAGCGGAAAATAGATAAATTCTGATGTACCGGCGGCGCATCGGCCCCGATTAATCCCCATTACCCCGCCTATATTTTTATAGCATCGGCATGAGGTCGTCCAGCAGACGTGTCACAGCCACCTCCAGGCGCGCAGGTGTCTCGTAATCGCCGGATGCGATCTCCGCTCGCACGCGCTCGATTAATTCCGTTCTAACTTCCGGAATAGACTGCACTTCCGCTGCGAGGCGGGCCGCTTCCGAAATCTCCACAACGTCTGATACCTCCAGCGGACCCTCCGCGCCCGCCGCGGATGAGATGCTGTCGGCGGCCTCGACGTTCCTGGGAGCGAGTGGCGGCTGGATTTGCGATATTTCGTTGATGTCGTTCATAGTGTGTACCCGAACTCTTGCAGGACCTATATACTGGTCCGCGATTGCTCTCCACAGCATTATTACCTCGGCGTTATCGGCGAGTTGATTAGAGAGTCTTAAAATATTGATTATTTGTGAAAATTTTTATATTCTCATCAATATCAGAATCTTACAAAAACTACGATTTCGGCTCGGCGATAATTTTTTAAAATATCCTCCTGTTTAAGACACAAAGATATTTACCTATACATTACAGGTTACCTAATTTAAATTTTATTAAGAAGGATATTTCCTTGACACTCGGCGTCTCAAAACGCCCCTTGCCCGCCCGAACGGGATGATTTTCCCGCCAGGCGGACCGCCAGGACCGTTATGTCAGAGGGCGTGATTCCGCTGATTCGAAGGGCTTGTCCCAGCGAGCGTGGGCGGATTTGGTCCAGTCGCTGGCGCGCCTCGTGGCGAAGGTGGCTTATCGCGCCGTAGTCGATGTCCTCGGGAATCAGTTTATTCTCAAGGTCCCTAAGTCGCCGAAGCGCCTGGTCCTGTCGGTCCAGATACCCGGCGTATCGCGCGTCGTTTGCTACTGTCGCCGCCGCGTGGGGGTGCCGGTCACGAAGCGATTTTAATTCCGTCGCAACGGCGGGCGGGGCCGATTCGATGACAGTATCTATGGTGGCCCCCTGGCGACGGAGCATCTCCGCCAGCGTCTTGCCATCTGCATGTGTGGTTTCCAGCAGCGTTTTGGTGCGTGATGCGGCGCGGCGCTTGGCGGCGAATTTCCGCCACCTCTCGTCGCAAACCAGCCCGGCGTGGCGGGCGATCTGCGTCAGGCGCCTGTCGGCGTTGTCGGCACGCAGGCGCAGGCGGTGCTCGGCGCGGCTGGTGAACATGCGGTACGGCTCCAGCACGCCCTTGGTCACAAGGTCATCCACCATCACGCCGATGTACGCCTGGTCGCGGCGAAGTATAAGGGGCGTGCGGCGACGAATGAACATCACCGCATTCGCCCCGGCCAGAATGCCCTGCCCCGCTGCCTCTTCGTAGCCGGTCGTGCCGTTTATCTGCCCGGCAAGGAAAAGCCCTTCCACCGCCTTGGTTTCCAGCGACGGCTTCAACTGCGTGGGCGGGACGTAATCGTACTCGATGGCGTAACCCCAGCGCAGCACCCGGGCCCGCTCCAGACCGGGTATGTTTTGCACCATGTATTCCTGCACATCCACCGGTAGCGACGTGGGGATGCCGTTGCAGTATACCCAGTTGGTGTCCCTTCCCTCCGGCTCGAGGAAAACCTGGTGCGATTGCTTGTGGGGGAAGCGGACGATCTTCGTCTCGAACGATGGGCAGTACCTCGGACCGGTCGTCTTTATCTGCCCGCTGTACATCGGCGCCCGGTGAAGGTTGTTTTTGACGGCCTGGTGAATCTGCGGCGTGGTGCTCGTCAGCCAGCATGGTACCTGCTCCACCTCGAGCCGGTCGTTCATGAACGAAAACGGCGTCGGTTTCTCGTCGCCGTCCTGGCGCGTGCACTTTGAATAATCGACAGTCTCGCGCGCGACCCGCGGGCACGTGCCGGTCTTGAGGCGACCAAGATCCAGCCCGCATTTGCGTAGCGACTCGCTGAGGCGCGCCGCGGGTGGCTCGTCGTATCGCCCGCCGGACCACTGCCGCTCGCCCATGTGCATCAGGCCGTTGAGAAACGTCCCGGCGGTGACGACCAATGCGTTGCAGCGGATAATTTCGGATTTATGGTTTCGGATTTCGGATTTTTCGCACGCGACTCCGACACCGATTACACGCCTTTTTTCGGTAAGAATACCCGTGGCTTCGCCGGCGATAATTGTGAGATTTGGCGTGTTTTGCAGGACGTTTCGCATCCAGGCAGAGTAGGCGTGCCGGTCGCACTGGCATCGCGGTCCCCACACGGCCGGTCCCTTGGAGCGGTTTAGCATGCGGAACTGGATGCCCGTGGCGTCGGCCCCCAGTCCCATCAGCCCGCCAAGGGCGTCCACCTCGCGGACTATCTGCCCCTTGCCGATGCCCCCGATGGCCGGGTTGCACGACATCTGGGCGATGGTCTCGGGAATTAGCGTTACAAGCGCGGTCCGCGCGCCAAGGCGCGCCGCCGCGTGCGCCGCCTCGGCGCCCGCGTGCCCGCCCCCCACCACAACAACGTCAAAATCCCGGTCCATGACGAGATTTTAACATAACTTCCACAGTTATTCAGCCGCAGTGACATGCCGACTGCTCCCACCTTTTGGTCTGCAACAACAGCGTCGTTCGCCCGCGGCTACGACGTCAGTTTCCGCTGGAGGAACTGTGTCCAGGGCTTATCCAGAACGATACCCAGCGCGCCGAAGCCGGCCGCCAGCGCCCCTATAAGCGCGAAGAACAGTCCCACGCCGGGACCGGTAGAAGCTCCCATCGGTCCGGAATCCGAGGCGCGGATCATGTCAATGATACACAGCAGCACCGCCAGCGCGCTGCCGGCGAGGGTCGCCATACCCAGCACACGCTCTTTACCGCTGGTCAGCATGCGCGCCACGGTAAGCCCCATCGCAGCCAGGCCGATCAGGAACACGAAGATGCCGGGAGTCGAGTGGAAACCGTTTACGCTGCCGCCGCCGAACGGACCCAGCGACACGGAAACCCACGGAAGTATCGGGCCAAGGAACATAAGGAATCCGCCACCGGCGATGAAGATGTCTCCCATCGTCATTTTCTTCAACATACCGGCGTCCGAGCCCTCACCGGTCTGGGGCGGTTGTTCGGCCTGAGGCGGTTGCGTCGGCGACTGCTTCTGGGGCGCCTCGGGAGACTCCGGCTGCTGCGGCGTTGGTCCTTGAGGTGTTTCAGTCATTTTTATCTCCTTAAAAGAAAGGGCTGCTAAATATTCAACTTATCCGCAACGCGATGCCGTTACTTATATGTCTAAAGTAATCCCGCACAAGTATGCATGTCAAAGAATTTTATCAGGATACTCTACAATTTGTAAATAATACGCGGTAGATACCCAACATATTGTGCCGGGGCGTGTCATTTGCGTCTAACGGTAGTATTATTTACGCGGCGGGAGGAGGTCGTCGTAGAAGCAGGCGTAACACGTAGCCATGTAGGGCATGAGCCACAAGAATCCTATCCCCAGCGTCAGTATGCACAGCAAGGCCCATCCGATAAACCGCAGACCAAGGAAAAACAGTTTGGCCTTGTGGCCTCTCATCAAGTCCCTGCTGGCATTAATCGCATCCATCGGACCAAGCGCGCTGTTGTCGGCGATGAGGAACATCGCCTGCGAATATGACAACTGTGCGATTACGCCGGCGATCATCCCCGGCAGGTAACCGAGCGTCACGGCCACGAATATAGCAACCGGCACGGCCGCACCGCCGGCAGCCAGCCCTATCAGCAATGCCAAAATGCCGCCCGGCAGCGCGCAGATGAAAAACCACAGAAATACGAACAACGCCACGAGCAGATATACTCCCAGTGCGTTGCCGAAATTTTTGAAACCGCGAAACAGCATCTCGATTTCGTACGGTCCGCGCCGGGAAAAACTCAGAAAGAAGATTACCCATCCCAACTGCAACGGCCCGGTCAGAATAAGCGCAGCCAAAGCTCCCAGAAATGGAACATTACTAATGACGGCGCTAAGCCCCATGAAAAGCAGACAAAAAGCGATAGGTATTCCCCACTTGCCTCGCAGCAAATCCCTGGCCTTTGCGGTCAGTTCGCCGTTGGGCGTTGCACCGCCGGCGCCGCCCTGCGGGGCCCTGGAAACCAGGCCGTTAACTCGCGACGGCACCGGTCCTGCCTGCTCGGCGAATA
>CAYZPY010000067.1:673-12852 GCA_964480425.1 uncultured Planctomycetaceae bacterium | reverse complement strand
CCAATCGCCGGCGCCAGGCGTATTCCAGCGCATCCTGTGCGTCGGCGATGGTTTCCCGCAGCGCCTCGGCGCCGGCGGACAGGCAGTAATCGCAGGGATCCTTGCCCTGTGGAATTTCCGCCACCCGCACGTCCAGGCGCTGTGCGAGGAACACCTCCATGGCCCGCTGGGCGGCCGCGGCGCCGGCAGTGTCGGCGTCAAACAGCAGCACCGCCCGCCGAGCGTAGCGCGAAAGCACGCGCGCGTGGCGGTCCGTAAGCGATGTGCCCATGGTGGCCACCACGTTCTCAATCCCGCTTTGCAGCGGCATCAGTGCATCGAGATACCCCTCGACCACGACCGCCTCGCGCGAGGAGGTAATGCCCTTGCGCGACCAGTTCAGGGCGTACAACTGGCTGGACTTGTCGAAGATAATCGACTCTGCGGAGTTGAGGTACTTCGGCTGTTGGTCTTCGCTCATCGCCCTCCCGCCGAACGCCACCACGCGCCCTGCGGCGTCGAATATCGGAAACATCAGGCGGTTGCGGAACCTGTCGTATCCCCCGGGCCTGTCGTCGCGCTTGACGATCAGCCCGGCGGCTTGCATAAGCGACCGGTCTATTCCCTTCTCGCCCGCCGCCTGCATCAGAGCGTCCCACGAATCCGGCGCGTAGCCAAGCCCGAACCGCCGGACTGACTCGTCGCTCAAACCCCTGGCGCGAGCGTATTCCAGCGCGTCCTTTCCGACCGGGGACGTCAACTGATCGCGGAAAAACCTTGCGGCGAAGGTGCAAATCTCCACCAGGTCGCTCTTAGAAACCTGCGGGCCATGCGGGCTGTCGTCCTCGGTGCGCGGCACGGGTATTCCCGCCGCCTCGGCCAGCGACCTGACCGCCTCGGGAAACGACACGCGCTCGTAGGTCATCACGAACTGAAACACCCCCCCGCCCGCCCCACAGGCGAAGCACTTGTAGATCTGCTTGGCCGGGGAAACCGTAAGCGAAGGGTGCGTGTCCTGGTGGAAGGGGCACAGGCCTACAAATTCCTTGCCGCTCTTTTTGAGCGCAACGTACCGGGAGACCACCTCGACAATGTCGGTGGACTGTGCCACCTGCTGAATGAACTGTTGGGAATATCGCGCCATCGTTACGCCGTCCGGGCGAATTTTAACAACCGAATGACGAGTTATAAAGATGTATTACCCTCGAATCGGCGAATACCGTCGCGTCAATCCACGTCGTGGACGGTGCGTCGAAGATTAATGGCGCGGTTGACCAGTGAATCCGCCTGTTTGTTCTGCTCCCTTGGCACGTGTCGGACAGCGAATTTTTCAAAGCCCCCCGCCAGTTCCTGAGCCAGGCGGAACAGGGCCTTGAGGGTCTCGTTTTTGACACGGTACTGCCCGGTCATCTGGCGGACCAGCAACTGCGAATCGCTGAAGACCTCCACCTCCCGGGCCCCGAGGTGGGCGGCACGCTGAAGCGCGGCGATAAGACCGCGATACTCCGCTACGTTGTTGGTCGCCTCGCCCAGGAATATCCCTTCCAGCAGGAGCAC
The DNA here is from genome assembly GCA_964480425.1 of uncultured Planctomycetaceae bacterium. Classification (GTDB taxonomy): domain Bacteria; phylum Planctomycetota; class Phycisphaerae; order SM23-33; family SM23-33; genus CAYYMD01. Next base: position 11,316 of record CAYZPY010000067.1, on the reverse strand, counting down.
CTCATCGTCGCCGGCGTCGCGCAGTACGAATCCCGCCGCCGCGGGTCCCGGATTGCCCCGCGCGCCGCCGTCTACGTTGGCCCGGATTTTCAATTCCCTGCCCGACGCCATGTCAGACCAGTCCACTCCCCGCTCATTCCCGCGACGATTCCGGTTTCTCCGACGGAATGTAGAGTATCCTGCCGCAGTTGTCGCACGTACGCACCTCGTCGCGGACGCGAAGCGCGTTGGCGTGTTCGGCGTTGAGGGACATAAAACAGCCCCCGCAGATATAACTGTGCGGAGGCCTGTCACCCTCGATCTCGACGGCGGCCATGGCTTCGCCGCCGTACTGCTGCGCCACTCGCTCGAAAACCGCCAGCGACTCGGGAGGGACCTTTGAGGCCGCCTCGCGACGCCTGGCGATCAGCTCCTCTTCCATCTTCCGCAATCGCTCGATCTCGTCGGCGTTATCCCGCTCCATCTGCTCGAGGCGCTGCTGCTCGGTCTTGATCTTCTCGGAAAGTTTCTGCGTCTCGCCCCTGATGTTCTCCACTTCCTCGATGGCGTTCAGGGCGCGATCTTCCAGAACCGAGTTGTCCGCCTTGAGCGTGTTGAGCTCCTTGAGTATGGCGGCGTATTCCTTGTTTGTCCTGGCCTTGTTCAAGGACGCCCGCAGACGTACTATGTGCTCCTCCCTTTCCTTGAGTTCAAGTTCGTACCCGTCGGCCTCCTTGCGCTTCTCGATGGTTTGCTGGTGAAGACCCCGGAGATCCTCGTTTAACTGCTCTATGTGCCTTCTCTGATTGACGCCCGAAGCATTCCGTCTTTCAATACTCCTGCTGACCTGTACGCGCTGTCTCTCGACCGATTGCAGATGAAGTAAAGCCGCAAGCAAATTTCCCATGCACACACCCTCTCGGCGCTGTTTTATAATCGAATCGGCGATTATCCGCTACCTGCCGTCGCAGTGCAAGTATTTACTTTTCTTCTCGTCGCCGCGCCCCTCGGCGGCGCTGCAAGGCGGACGGACCTGTGCGGACTTTCCGAAGGTTGTTAAAATCATACAGTAAATGTTCCGCACGCACAAAACCATTGTAGCGATTTCGACCGCCGCCGGAAACGCCGCCAGGGCGATAGTCCGTCTAAGCGGGCCCGACGCCCTTGCCCTGGCCGGAACGGTCTTTACTCCCGCCGGTGGGCGGACAGGCGATCTGGACGGGTTCAGCTGCTCCGACGGGCTTGTCGAGATTCACCCGGTGGGCATAACGCTGCCCGCCAGGGCATACGTCTTCAGGGCGCCCCGCAGTTACACCCGCCAGGACGTTGTCGAGCTGCACATGCCCGGTGTTTCTCCCGCCGCGACGGCGCTGGTTGACGCCCTCATCTCCGCAGGCGCAAAACAGGCGCAGGGGGGGGAATTCACCGCCCGGGCGTTCTTCGCCGGGAGGATTGACCTATCGCAGGCCGAGGCCGTCGCCGACGTAATCAACCTCGCCGACGCCGGGCGCCTCCAGGCGGCCGTCGGCTCGCTGCAGGGGCGGATACACAAGATATGCAGCCGCAATTCCTCCGCAATCGCCGAGGCGCTCGCAGAGGTCGAGGCCTCGATAGACCTGGGCGACGAAGACGTGGAACTTACCCCGCCGGGGCGACTGGCGGGTAAACTTGCGGAGGTTTGCGAAGACCTGGACCGCACGGCAAGAACCGCCGCCGACATGCCGGACACCTTCGAATACCCGCAGGTTGCCCTGGCCGGTAGACCAAATGTCGGAAAGAGTTTTCTGCTGAACGCCCTCAGCGGCGCCGACCGCGCGATTACCTCGGCCCTTGCCGGAACGACGCGCGACGTGCTTTCGGCGACCATGAAAATGCCCGACGGGACGGTGGTGATGCTCAACGACGCCGCCGGACTGACCGGCTGCGACGCCGCGTCGGGACGGGACGATTTCATGGTCGTCCGGGCCAACAACGCCGCGATACGCGCCGTTCAGCGGGCACAGGTCATCATCTTCGTATTCGACCTGACGGACCAGGACGCCCGCGCCGGTTTTGAACTATTTCGCCAGGTCCGCTCGCTGAACGCCGGGGCGCCGATAATCGCCGCGGGCAATAAGATCGACCTGACGGGGCACAAGCCGCTGTCGCGACTGGAGCGTATGCTCGGGTGCGAATGTCTTGGCGTCTCGGCCCTTACCAGGCGGGGGCTCGATTCACTGAGGGCGGCGATTGGCGAAAATGTCCGCCTACGCGCCGCACGCGGGGGCGAGGCGATGGGCCTTCACCGCCGCCAGCGAAGGTGCATCGTCGAGGCCTGCGAGGCGGTCAGGCGTTCGGTCCAATTGCTGCAACAGGCCGAGGAAACCGCCGACGTGGCGGAACTGGCCGCCGAGGAACTCCGCGCCGCAATGGCACAGATAGGGCAAATCTCCGGGCAGGTCGTCACAGAGGACATACTGGGGCGAATCTTCGCACGCTTCTGCGTGGGAAAGTGAAATAGTCGCGGAATGCGGATTGCGGAATTGATAAACCAAAGAGGTCACGGAAAACACAGAGGAAATTTATATACAAAAAATTTAAACAGGAAGTAATTAGTTCCGAGTTGACGAGTTAACCAATTAACTATAGCAGTTTGCAGAAAGATTGTCGTCATGTTCGTCGCCCAGGACGAGTCCGGCAAGGACGGCGAAGCAGGCAATGCCGCAGCATTGTCGATGCAGCCGGACGCCGCCGGGCGAAGCCGCAATCAGAAGATGGCGACAAGATTTCTGCAAACTGCTCTAATCATCGAGTCAAAGATAGTATCCGCTGGATGCGGTCTTTTATCGGGGGGTGTGTGTTCATGATGCCCTTGGCGCGGGCCTCGAACTTCTTTATGGGGTGGACGATGTACAACGGGGCGGTCGCGCGGTTGGCTACCTCCAGCACCTCCCTGTCGCCCGAAAGTTTGGAAAGCGCCCCCGCCAGGCCCTGGGGATTGCGGGTCAGCTCGACGCTGCCGGCGTCGGCAAGGTACTCCCGCTGCCTGGATATCGCCATGTGAATTATCCTGGCAAGTATCGGCGCCAGTATCGCCAGCAGAATCGCCACGATCAGCAGTATCGCCTGGGCGCCCCCGCCGCCCTTTCGGCTGCGGCGCCTGCTGCGCGTGCCCGCCCCGAACCAAAGACTCCGCAGAAACACGTCGCACAGGAGCACCAGAACGCCCACCATCACCGCTATCAGCGTGGCGTAGAGAATGTCGTAGTGGCGGATGTGGCTCAGTTCGTGCGCCAAAACGCCCTGGAGTTCGTCGCGAGTCAGGCGGTTGCGCAGACCCGTGGTTATCGCCACCGCGGCGTGCTTCGGGTCGCGCCCGGTGGCGAAGGCGTTCATGGCGGTGTCGTTAATCAGGTAGACCTTCGGCATGGGGATTCCTGCGGCCAGGGAAAGTTCCTCCACCACGTTGAACAGTTGCGGGTCGTCGGATTTGCTGATTTGCTTCGCCCGGCTCATTGCCAAAAGCGCCGAGGAGCCGCCGAAATAACTGGCCATCGACATCACAAAAGCCAGCGCCGCCGCTATCGCCGCAACTATTACCCCGAAATGCCAGTCGCCCCCGCCCCACACCATACCTATCAGCAGACCGATGCCCACAAAAACAAGCAGAAACAGAAATATCAGCAGCCAACTGTTCCGCTTATTGGTCAAAATCAACGTATGAAAAGTCTCAACCGCCATGGAAAATCAAATTATCGAAATAAAAGGCCTAAAAACCGACACAATCCCCGCTACCCGCCAAGGGGCAGGCGCAATCAGCAATCAGAAGCTTACTTTGGGCGCCTCTCTCTGCTGGGGATCTTCCATCTCGAAGAAGTCTTCCTTTTTGAAGCCGAACAGGTTCGCCACCATGTTGTTCGGAAATTTCTCCGTGGCCATGTTGTATATCGCCACCGAATCGTTGTAATGCTGGCGGGCGAAGGCGATGCGGTTCTCGGTGGAAGACAGTTCCTCCTGAAGGCGCGCGAAGTTCTCGTTGGCCTTGAGATTCGGATACGCCTCCGACAGGGCGAACAGTTGCCTAAGCGCTCCGGTCAGCATATTTTCGGCCTCTGCCTGCTTCTGCACGCTCTCGGCGTTGACGGCCTGGTTGCGCGCCTGGATGACGTTCTCCAGCGTCTCTCGCTCGTGAGCGGCGTAGCCCTTGACCGTCTCCACCAGGTTGGGGATCAGGTCGTAGCGGCGCTTCAACTGCACGTCTATCTGGCTCCAGGCGTTTTTGCAGCGGATGCGTTTGCGGACCAGGCCGTTGTAAAGGGCAATCAGAAATATCGTCAGCACCGCCAGCACCGCAATGACAATCCAGATTTCCGTCGCCAATCCAAGCATATTCGTTTCCTTTCACATGGGTTCACACCGCGATTAGATAACCGGCGTAATTTTACTACCGAAACCGCCCCGCGGCAAACGTCGGAATCTTCAGATTCGTCAACCGCCGAGCAAACCGACGGATTTTGCATAGAAGGGACTGGAAACCGGACCGCTTAGAATCGGGTCGTCGGTGCGTTTCATCCATTCCTCAAGGTCCCCGGACAGTTCCCGACGCACGTCCTCGGCGCCGGGCTCGCCGGCGATGTTGTTCATCTCGAGCGCATCGGCCGAGATGTCGTACAACTCCTCGTAAACGTGATGCTCCGGGTGCAGCACCCGCTTTGCATTTTCCGCAAAAGTCCGGCTCTCGGCCACGTCGCTTGGAATGTGCACGCCCGGACACATCTCGAAATTGCGAATGTACTTGTACCGCCCGGTCCGCACGCACCGCATCGGATCGTAGTACTGGTGAAACGTCATCTCGGCGAAGATCTTATCCCTCGGCGAGTAATCCCCGCCGGTAAGCAACTTATAGAAACTCTTTCCCTGGATGCTTTCGTCGGACCCTGCGCCTATCGCCTCCAGCAGCGTCGGCAGCACGTCCACGTTGGAAAGCAACTGGTCGTACCGGCTGCCGGCGGATATGCATCCGGGCCAGCGCATCAACAGCATCACGCCGAGCCCCGGGTCGTACAGCGTGCACTTGGCGCGCGGCATCGCTATGCCGTGATCGGTGGTAACGATTAATATGGTGTCGTCGGCCAGTCCACGCTCGTCGAGCACGTTCATCACGTCGCCCAGGCCCGCGTCCCACTGCCTGATGCCGGCGCCCAGGCGGGCGAACTCCATGCGCGTGCCCTCGGTCGCCTCGAGATACCCCGGCACCGTAATGTCCGACGATTCGTCAATTTCGTCGTGGAAAGGGCGGTGCGTCTGGAACGTTCCTATCTGCGCGTAAAAGGGGCACGACGAATCCTCACGGGCGCCCAGCCACTGGTCAAACGCCGCGCCGACTTCCCAGGCGTCCTGCCTTTTGTCTATGAAATCGAATCCTCGCTTCTCGGGCGTGTGTGTTTCGTGGGTGATGCCGATGGCGGCAGTGGCGTAGCCCAGTTCGCCGAGGCGCTGCGCGGCGTGGACTTCGCCGGCGGCGAAGTCCCAGGCGAAATCTGCGTGGCTCAGTCCCATCACGCCGTTGCAGTGCGGGTACCTGCCGGTGTAGAGCGACGCCCGCGACGGGCTGCACTGAGGCGCCGTGGAAAAGAAATTCTCAAAAACCGCGCCCTGTCCGGCGAGGCGGTCGGCATTGGGCGTATGGACGGTCGGGATTCCATAAGGGCCTATGTGCTGGCCGGTGTCGTGCGATATGTATATGACGATATTGGGGCGATTACCGTTTGGGGGCATTCGGCCTGGCGTCTCCTCAAGACGATTTTCCTGCCAATATTTTCACCAGTCCCGCCAGGGCGTTTGCAACAAGCCCCAGGACCAGCACGAACAACAAAGTAGAATAAACGTAACTGACAAGAGGCCAAATGTCCATCATGAGGTTTTTGAATCTGTCGGCCAGGGCGCCCACTGCGGCGATAATCGCCGCCAGCAGGACCACCGCCGCCAGCGTGGGTCGCATCTGGCGGCGGACCGGACCGAGCCGAACCGCAAGGCACAGCGAGAGGTACACGAACAGGACCGTTCGCCAATCGCTCCACTCCAGTCGTCCCCACGTCTCGAAACTCCGGCGCAGCAGGCGAACCTGGTGCTCCAGCAGGTCCCAGAACTCCGGAACGGACCGCGGCAGCGTCTGGTGGAGCGACGTTCCAGACAGGTGGAATTCGACTATGACGTCCTGCCCGATAACGGCGTTTACCAGCAGTATGCCCCCGGCGCATGCGATTACCGACGTCATCGAGGCGATAATCGGTCCTATCACGCGCAGTTTCGGCGCCGCCTCGGTGGTGGGCTCGGAGGTGTCGGACTGGCCCGAAGATTTGCCCGACGACGAAATGAGGCGGGCCTGCCTGATTTCGCCCCCGGTAATCAGCGAGCCGAATATGTACGCCAGCTCAGAGACCAGCGTACCGGGAAGCAGCGCCCAGCTTATCCATCCCGCACGCAACAGGTGGGCCCAAAGGCGATAGGCGCCCACGCCCATGAACAAAATCACGAAAAACCATACTGTAAACGCCGCGTATATCAATATTTACTCCCGTGGCAGAATCTTCGGGACGCTTCTTGAGGGTGTTATCGTCAAGGGTGGCCTGTTCGCTGAAGCCAATAACACTGTGCATATCCGCGTGAAAAACCCGCCCTTTAATCGCGGTTGAAAAATTATGTGAACATTGCCCGCGTCTTGAGAATATAATTACCGAAACGAAGTTAACATCACACCGCACTTGACAGGGGCGGGGGTGAATCCTATATTCCCTGCCCTCCGTAGAGATAACAGGGCGCGCCGGCGGGACATCCGTCGTGTGCCCGGATTTACATTCAGGAGTTAATTGTGCCTAAAAAGAAAAAAAAGAAGCAAAAACGCAGCACCGGGGCTTCATCCTCTAAAAAGAGAAAAACCGCCTCGAAACGCTCAAAAAAGAAAAAAACCCTGAAAAAACGGGTCAAAAAGTCCAAAAAATCCAAATCCGCGAAAAAAACCCCAAAAAAGGCGTCCAAAAAAACCTCAGGGCAAAAAAAGACGCACCTGACAAGGAAGGAGATGGAAGAATTTCGCCGCCTGCTGCTCGAAAAACGACGGACACTGATGGGCGACATGAGCGACATAGAAACCCAGACCCTGCGGAACCAGCAGGACAAGGGACAAAGCGGAATGTCCAGCATGCCCACGCATCTAGCCGATTTGGGAACCGACAACTACGAGCAGGAATTCACGCTCGGACTGCTGGAGAGCGAAAGCGTCCTTCTTGAAGAGATCGACGAGGCCCTGGAGCGGATCAACAACGGCACGTACGGAATATGCCTCGGAACGGGCAAGCCCATCCCAAAGGCGCGACTGCGCGCCAGGCCCTGGGCCAAATACTGCGTCGAGTACGCCAAGAAAATAGAACAGGGGCTGGTCAGGCCGGGCCAGGAAGATGAATCCTCCTGAAAAGCCGCACATTCTCGCCCGGCCATAGAGACTGTAAAGAGCCAACGGAACTGATACGCCTTGGGCCCCGATAAAACAACCCATATCCCGGATTCCGTGCCCCCGCAACAGTGGGCGATAAGGAGCCCGTTGGCAGTGGCGTTCTTCGTTATCGTTGCCGCACTGGGCCTTGCGGGGGACCTCGTCTCGAAGCACTACGCATTCAAAAATCTCCTTTCGACGCCGCAGGCCGAAAAACGTATCGACGAAATCTGCCGGAGCATCGTAAACGATTCCCGCGCGACGTCCGCCCGGATACTTCGCGTCGCCGACATTAGCCGCTCCCTGGCAGGACCAGTGCAGATAACGCTGTCGGTCAATCCCGGCGTGGTGTTCGGGCTTCCCATGCCGTTGTGGGGCGTAGCCGTGGTCACCTGCCTTGCGGTGGTGCTTCTCGGCGCCTACTTCGCCTTCTCGCACCGTCGCGACCGGCTGGCGCACCTTGCCCTTGCGCTGATAATGGGCGGCGCCGCGGGCAACCTTTACGATAGAATGCTTGCAAAAGTCGTGCTTCCCGCAAAGAATCTGGAGCCGATTACGCACCACGTCAGGGATTTCATAGATTGCCGCAAACTGCACTACCCGTGGATCTTCAATGTCGCCGACATGCTTCTGGTGGCCGGCGTAGTCGGCCTGGCAGTATGCTGGCTGAGGTCCGTAAAACTCACGCGCAAACAGCGACGCCAAAACGCCCCCGGCCGGTAGAAATACCGCATCCGACGCGCCGGACAGTATCGGCAAATACGCCAAAGACAACCAGTGAAATAAACCATAGTCGCTCGAACCGTATTCCCGATCTATAATCCGACGTTCGGGCATGAACTACGAACTATCATGATATAATTCCACGAACCGCGGTTAATTAAGGAGCATCACATGGACTGGTTATTCCAGATGCATCCGGTATTGCAGGCGTTAATCGCCACGCTGGGCACGTGGGCGGTTACCGGTGCGGGCGCGGCGATGGTGTTCACTGCCAAAAATTTCTCCCAGAGATATCTCGACGCCTCGCTGGGCGTGGCGGCGGGGGTGATGATAGCCGCCAGCTTCTGGTCGCTGCTGGCGCCGGCGATAGACATGGCCGAGGCCGACCCGCTCTACGGCGGCGCCTGGAAGTGGCTGCCGCCGCTGATCGGCTTTGTCCTGGGGGCGGTGGTGCTGCGGTTAATCGACCGCATCCTGCCACACCTGCACCCGGGCATGGCCAAGCCCGAGGGCATCAATTCATCTCTGCGGCGCAGCACGCTGCTGATACTGGCCATCACGCTGCACAACATACCCGAAGGCCTGGCCGTTGGCGTCGCCTTCGGCGCCGCCGCGAGTTTGACCGGACAGGCGCAAATCGCACAGCTCGGCGCCGCCCTTGCCCTGGCCATCGGTATCGGGCTGCAGAACTTCCCCGAGGGAACCGCCGTGGCGCTTCCGCTGCGGCGAGAGGGAATGAATCCATTCCGCGCGTTCTGGTACGGGCAACTGACCGGAATAGTAGAGCCCATCGCCGGAGTGGCCGGAGCCGTGCTGGTCATCGCCGTATCGACCATACTGCCATACGCGCTTGCGTTCGCCGCAGGCGCGATGATATTCGTCGCCGTCGAAGAACTCATCCCGGAATCGCAGCGCGAAGGCAACATCGACCTTGCTACAATGGGAGTGATAGCCGGATTCGCCATCATGATGACACTGGACGTGGCGCTGGGATAAAACACATGACCGAGAAACAGTCGCAAAATCAAACAAAAACACCCGAACCGTTCGTGCTGGTAGTCTTCGGCGCCTCGGGCGACCTGACGCACAGGAAACTCCTTCCGGCGTTTTTCGAACTCCACTGTCGTGGCCTGCTGTCCGAGGGAAGCGCCGTTATCGGATACGGCAGGACCAAAAAGACCGACGAATCATTCCGCAGTGATCTGTGGGAATCCGTCAGCGACTACCTGACCTGCCGGGGCGAATCGGTGGACCGCCGCAAATGGGATCAGTTCGCACAGCAGCTCCACTACCAGGTGGGCAATTACGACAGCGCCGGAGACTTCGGGCAACTCAAGCGCCGCATCGAGAAAATCTGCAGCGACCGCGGCATCAGGACGAACTGTCTTTTTTACCTGGCCGTGTTGCCTGCGTCGGTCGCGAACATCGTGGAGAACCTGGCAGCGCCCGGACTGGTCGACAAGGGCGCCTCGAGGCGCCCCTGGTCGCGGATAATCGTGGAAAAACCGTTCGGGCACGACCTCGCCTCCGCGCGCGACCTCAACACCCGCCTGCGTAAAATCTTCGAAGAGAACCAGATCTTCCGCATCGACCACTACCTCGGCAAGGAGACGGTCCAGAACATACTCGTGCTGCGGTTCGCCAACGCGATATTCGAGCCGATTTGGAATAACAAGCACATTGACCACGTTCAGATAACGGTGGCAGAGGACGGGGGCGTCGGTCGCCGCGGACCTTACTACGACAAGGCCGGCGCCATCCGAGACATCGTTCAGAACCACATGATGCACCTGCTGTCGCTGGTGGCCATGGAGCCGCCGACCTCGCTTGCCGCCGATGACGTCCGGGACGAGAAGGTCCAGGTCCTGCGCTGCCTGCGGCATCTAAGCGCCGGATGCGCCGCTGGCGTGGTCATCCGCGGGCAATATACCGAAGGCGAAATTGAAGGACAAAACGTCAACTCGTACCGACGGGAGCACGGCGTGGACGAAAACTCACAGACCGAGACCTTCGCCGCAATGCAGGTCAACATGGACAACTGGCGATGGGCCTCCGTGCCGTTCTACCTTCGCACAGGCAAGCGACTGACCGAAAAACGCACCGAAATCTCCATCCACTTCAGGCAGGTGCCCCGCGTGCTGTTCAACCTTTCGCCCGACGGCCCGCTGCCGCCGAACGTGCTGGTCCTTCGTATCCAGCCGGACGAGGGAATCTCAATGCAGTTCCAGGCAAAGGCGCCAGGACCGGCCGTGGACATCCGCACGACGGAACTGGATTTTTCATACGCCGAGGCGTTCGGCGCCGCGCCGCCCGAGGCCTACCAGCGCCTCCTGCTGGACGCCGCCGCCGGTGACGCCACGCTGTTCGCCCGCGCCGACGAGGTCGAGGCCGCGTGGGAATTCATCTCCCCAATCATCCGCGGCTGCCGTATGAAGGACGCCAGACAACTGGCCTTCTACCGGGCCGGCTC
>CAYZPY010000067.1:0-663 GCA_964480425.1 uncultured Planctomycetaceae bacterium | reverse complement strand
GGCTCCTGGGGCCCCCGCGCCGCCGACGCTCTCATGCTCGCCGACAACAGGCAATGGCGATTAAGATAACTGCATGGCGTGCATCTCTTGCCTAATGCACGCGGTTTTTTGCGCATTCCGCGTGCAATGAATTGCACGCCCTACCGATGTCGCCGCCGCGTTTATTCAAAACGAGCATCGCAGGGCGGAGTAGACGTTCGTGTTCTCGTGGAACTGGTTCAAGAAGGTGTGGTCGTATTTTCCGAAAAAGACGTTGCCGCCGACGTCCACGGTCCAGTGGTCGTCGATTTTGTACGACGCCCGCGGGCGAAGGTACGCGTCATTGTCCGACGGGCTGTAGAAACCGAAAAGCGACAGCTTCAGGTTCTGATTCATCAGCAGTTTGGTCAGCCGCAGCGTCACCACGTGGCGGCGTTCGTCGGCCGCGTTCGAGCCGGTCGGCAGGTTGCGCAGATAATCGTCGTACTGGGCCATCCATTCCAGGTAATACTGCACGCCGGCGGTCAGGTTGCGCGACAGACCGGACAAATCCCGCTCGTATCCCAGCAGCAGGCGAAATTCGCTGTTGTTGACGTACGCGTCGTCGCCGCCACGGTCCTGTGCCGAGTCGTACCATGCGACCTCGGCGTTTGCGATGCCCTCGGCCAGCGGCCCGCGCACGCT
>CAYZPY010000066.1:0-12976 GCA_964480425.1 uncultured Planctomycetaceae bacterium | reverse complement strand
AACACAGGTCTCTGCTAACTCGTAAGAGGACGTATAGAGACTGACGCCTGCCCGGTGCCGGAAGGTCAAGTAAGCAGGTTATTGCCTTAGGGTGAGAAGCTTGCGAGCTAAGCCCCGGTAAACGGCGGCCCTAACTATGAGGGTCCTATGGTAGCGAAATTCCTTGTCGGGTAACTTCCGACCTGCATCAATGGCGTAACGATCGGAGCACTGTCTCGAGGACGGACTCGGTGAAATTACAGACGCGGTAAAGATGCCGCGTTCCCGCGACAAGACGGAAAGACCCCGTGAACCTTTACTGTAGCCTGATATTGGTGTCTGATGCCGCATGCGTAGGATAGGTGGGAGGCGATGAAGCCTCGGTTTCGGCCGGGGCGGAGCCATCCTTGAAATACCACCCTTGCGTCACCAGGGATCTAACGATGTCCCGTGAATCCGGGCATCGGACAGTGTTAGGTGGGCAGTTTGACTGGGGCGGTCTCCTCCTAAAAGGTAACGGAGGAGTCCAAAGGTACCCTCAGCACGGTTGGCAATCGTGCGCAGAGTGTAAAGGCATAAGGGTGCTTGACTGCGAGACACATAAGTCGAGCAGATGCGAAAGCAGGGCTTAGTGACCCGGTGGTCCCGTGTGGAAGGGCCATCGATCAACAGATAAAAGGTACTCCGGGGATAACAGGCTGATCTCCCCCGAGCGTCCATAGCGGCGGGGAGGTTTGGCACCTCGATGTCGGCTCATCGCATCCTGGGGCTGAAGGCGGTCCCAAGGGTTCGGCTGTTCGCCGATTAAAGCGGTACGCGAGCTGGGTTCAGACCGGCGTGAGCCAGGTCGGTCCCTATCTGTCGTGGGCGTAGGAATCTTGAAGGGCTCCTTCCTCAGTACGAGAGGACCTGGAAGGACCAACCTCTGGTGCACCGGTTGTCACGCTAGTGGCACCGCCGGGTAGCTATGTTGGGAAAGGATAACCGCTGAAGGCATCTAAGCGGGAAGCCAACCCCAAGATTAGGATTCCATTCCCGATTTGATCGGGAGAGAGCCCCCTCCCAGACCAGGAGGTTGATAGGCCGGATGTGTAAGGGCAGAAATGTCTTGAGCTGACCGGTACTAACGGGCGATTGCTTGGTCACATTCGTCGCGGGCCTGCGGGCCCGAAAAGCCGCAACGGCGCTAAATGTTGAACCCGTCGTCTCTGTGCATTGATATCACCAGTGCGGCCGAGCGCCGCATTGTGACGAACCGTACGACCGCTCCCGCGGACCGACAGGCCCGCGGGCGCATTGGCGGTGTCCTTACGCTGCGGGCCACACCCGTTCCCATTCCGAACACGGTAGTTAAGCCGTAGCGGCCGATGGTACTGCGTATGCGGGAGAGTAGGTGAACGCCGCCTTTTATCAAACAAGGCCGACCTTGCAGGTCGGCCTTTTGCTTTGCGCCTGTGGTGCGGGGGGACTGAAAGTTCACGACGCGTAATTGTTCCCGCCGACGGCTTTAAATATAATTGAATACACAAGCACGAGGCGTCGTATGAGTCGTATTGTCAAAATCGCTTTAATTATACTGGTCGCAGGGGCGCTTCTGCCGTTGACGGCGGAGGACGAGAAACAGCCCGCCGACCCGTGGGACAGTTCCCCGCTTGCAAAGGCGCGTTTCGACACCCTCTGGACGGGTCCGTCTATCGACAAGCGCAACCTCAAGGGCAACGTGGTTCTGGTGTATCACTGGTCCATGCAGGTTCCCCAGGCCATTAAGTACCTTCCCGCCCTTGCCGGGCTCCACGCCAGGCATAGCGACGATGGACTGTTTGTCATCGGCGCGGTGGTCCACGGGAACCCCGACCCGTCCGACGCCGTGCGCCTGGTCAGGTCAAAAGGCGTTAAGTTCACCATTGTCTCGCACGCTGTCGTGTGGGAGGTCAGGCCGAAGTTCCCGGACCTGCCCTACGTCGTGGTGTTCGACCACACCGGGAAAATAGCATACAAGGGCGAGCCCAACGCCGAGATGCTAAAGACCCTCAACAAGGCGCTCCGGCAGCGTCCCGACCCCATCTTGGGCGAGAGGGAGTTCGAGCATCTCACCGCTGCCGCCGGGCGCGTAAAAGCGGGCGACCTCGCCGGGGCGTGGAGAATCTGCGATTTCAGGAAGGACGACGAAAATTCCGAAATCGCCGCCGAGGCGAAATACATCCTCGACAAGATCCGGGCCCATGTGGATGAGGTGATGAAATATTCCAGGGAAATCCGCCTGGAGAATCCGCTGCGGTCCGTCAACCTTCTCCGTCGCCTCAAGGCCGAAACGAAAGGCACGCCCTGCGCGGAGAAGGTTAAAAAGGAGTTAGCCGAACTGGATAAGGACGAGGATTTCCAGGTCCAGTTGAAATCCTACCGGGCCTACAAGAAAGTGAAGGACGCGGCCATTCTTGTCCCGCGGTATCCCAAAAAGAAAAACGACCGCCTGAGGTGGAATCGCAAGTACGCCGGGGCGATACGCAAACTGCGGGCCGCCGTTGTGCAGATGAAACAGAACTGGCCCGACGCGTACTGGACAAGCCAGGCCGATGCCGTTGTCGCCGAGTTGATTCCGTCCGAGTAAGCCCGCACAGTCCGGCGGGGTTCGCAGGACGCCGTCGGCGAAAGTTATGCCTGATAAGTGAAGTTTTTGTTAATTATGGAGTGAACGATGGAGTGCAAAAAGGAAACTAACATGGAGCGTTGTAACTGCACGTATCCTTGCGGCAAGAAGGGTGTGTGCTGCGATTGCATTGCCAGCCACCTTCGCAGCAGGGAGTTGCCGGCCTGCTGCTTCCCCGATGAGGTCGAAAAGACCTACGACCGCAGCTTCCGCGCCTTCGCAAAGGCCTGGGGTCTGTAAACGGTAGGGCGAGCGAGACCGTTGGCGGCGGCGCCGGGAACGAAATTGCTCGCGGAACTTGCTACCGCACGGTCAGGAGGAATTCCATCAGTTCCCACCCGTGGTCTATGCGCAGGTCGGATCGTTCGGCGTCGGCCTCGGTGAACGGAAGCTGGAGGACCTTCTCGATACGCTTTCCGGCGATGGCGAACGGGACGAAATCGGCCGTGTGCGTCCGCAGCGCGCAGGGCGTGGGGTGGTCCGGAAGGACCAGTATGCGCCAGTCGTCGCCCTCTTTGCGTAGGCGCGCCAGCACCGGTGCGACGATGTGGCGGTCGATCTGCTCGATGGCCTTGACCTTGGCGTGAGGGTCGGCGCCGTGCCCCGCCTCGTCGGGCGCCTCGACGTGCACGAACACCAGGTCGTACTCGTCCAGCGCCTCCACGGCCGCGGCGCCCTTTCCGGCGAAGTTGGTGTCTATGTACCCGGTGGCGCCGGGCACCTCGATGGTGTCCCACCCGATGAGCTTCGCCAGTCCGCGGACGAGGTCCACGGCCGTTATCGCCGCGCCGCGCACGTGGTGCCGCTCGATGAACGGCGGAAGCTGAGGCATCTGTCCCTGCCCCCACAGCCAGATGCTCGTGGCGGGGTTCTCGTCGAGGTCGCGCCGCACGGTATTGACCTCGTGATCGGCGAGGATTTCGCGGCTGCGTTCTATCAGCGTCCGCAGCAGTTCGGCGCCCTGCCCGGTTGGCAGGTAGTCGGTCGCTTCCTTGCCGATGATGTCGTGGGGCGGGGTGGTCTTCATGTCGACCTGCCCGTTGTACGTCATCAGGTGGCGGTAGCTGACGCCGCGGTGGAAGCGGATCTTAGGCCCGGACAGTATGCGGTTCAATTCGTCTATCAGCGCCCCGGCCTCTTCGGTGGATATGTGCCCGGAGGAATGGTCCTGCATGACGCCGTCGATAATGGTCACCAGGTTGCAGCGGAAGACCCACTGGTCGGGGGCGATTTGCAGACCCTGTGCGGCGGCCTCGAGTGGCGCACGTCCGGTGTAGAATTTTTTCGGGCTGTAGCCCAGAACGGACATGATGGCCACGTCCGAGCCCGGGTGCATGCCCGCCGGCACGTTGCAGACCTCTCCGAGTTTGCCCTCGGCGGCGATGGAGTCGATGTTGGGGATGTCGGCGGCGGCAAGGGGCGTCTTTCCGCCCAGTTCGGCGATGGGCTCGTCGGCGGCACCGTCGGGTATTATTATCGCGTATTTCATCGTGAATTCTCGTTTAACCCCGCCCTTAACATAATCGGCGGGATGATTATAGTTTATACTTTACTCAATTCGACCTGTTTTTAGTCCCGAAGGGACGAAAGTAAGCATGCAATTACACTATATAGTCCCGAAGGGGCGACAGCGTAGTTTCTGTTCATGTTTTGCTTCAGATTTATCCAAGATTCGCTTTCGCCCCGTTGGGGCTGAATTTCCATCTGCGCTCCTATCGGGGGGCTTGCGCCCCCGGTTATGCGATCATCGCCCCGCAGCGGCGAGTAAAAACTAATTAGTATAAATAATCTAAATTTCTTCCGGATGCTCGTCCACTATCCCGATGCACACGGTCTTTGCCTTTATCTCGTCCAGTGCGTCGATTTCCTCAATGGCGTTCCGCACGTTCCCCTCCACGGCGCGGTGAGTGGTGATCACCACTGGCACGCCGGGCGGGGAATTTCCCTCCTGCTCCAGCGGCTCGCGCTGGAGGACGGATTTTATGCTTATCTGGTGCCTGCCCAGCACGTCGGCGAACCTTGCCAGCACGCCCGGGCGGTCTTCGGCGGTGATGCGCAGGTAATACCTGCTGCGCACCGACCCGATCGGCACCTGCTCGCCGGGAGGATTGCATCCCGGCCAGACGTTCAGCCGGCGAAACAGCGCCTCTGCGGCGCCTGTGGCGACGGCGGCAACGTCGGCCACCACCGCCGAGGCGGTCGGCATGCCGCCTGCGCCCCGGCCGTAGTACATTGTATGACCCGTGCAGTGACCGTAGATGCTCACGGCGTTGAACGGGCCCGACACCCACGCCAGCGGATGCCCCTTGGTGATGAACGCAGGACGCACGCGCAGCGATATGCCTTCGGGCTGGCGCTGTGCGACGGCGAGAAGTTTGATTACGTATCCCAGGTCCTGTCCGAAAGCCACGTCGCTGCGGTCCAGCGAGTCGATGCCCTGTACGGATATCGCCTCGAAGTCTATTTCCTGCCCGAACGCCAGCGACGCCAGAATGGCGAGTTTGTGGGCCGAGTCACCGCCCGACACGTCCAGGGTGGGGTCGGCCTCGGCGAGTCCGGCGTTCTGCGCCTCGGTCAGGGCCTGTGCGTAGTCGGCGCCGCGCCGGCTCATGGCGGTGAGTATGTAATTGCACGTGCCGTTGACGATGCCGTAGATGGCGTCTATGCGGTTGGCCACCAGACCCTCGCTAATCGCCCGGACCACGGGGATTCCGCCGGCGCAACTGGCCTCGAAGCCGATGCTGACGCCGTTGTCGCGTGCGAGTCTGCACAACCGCGCGCCCTGGCGGGCCAGCAGCGCCTTGTTTGCGGTGACGACGTGCCTTCCGCCCCGAATCGCCTGTTCGATGATTTTCGCCGCGTGGTCCGTGCCGCCTATCAACTCGACGACGACGCCGACGTCGGGGTCGTCAAGAACCTGGTTGAAGTCGCTGTGGAAGAGATTTTCGTCCAGACCGAGCCGACGGGCGTTGGCGAAGTCCACGTCGACTATGTGCCGCAGTTCGACGGGCCCGCCAAGCCGCCCGGACAGAATGTCCGCCTCGCCGGTGAGTATCTGTGCGACCGCCCCGCCGACGGTTCCGCAGCCGACCAGCGCCACGCCGAGTTGTGAGTTTTTCCAGGCCATCTGTTTTCCCGCGCGCCTTGCGGAATCGTATGCCCCGCGCGTGAAAATATCAAGCAACATCCTCGCGAGGACTGCGTGGTAAAACTTTTACCGGGCGGGTCGGGCTGGTAGAGTATTCTTACGTTATTGCATCAGCGAAAGGATTAATGGCGATGTGTGATATTTCCAGCAGACGGGAGTTTCTAAGGCGCGCCGGGGCGCTTGGCGCGCTGGGGGCGACGGGGGGCCTGGCCGCCGAGGCGCGTAGCGCCTCGAAGAAGCCCAACGTCGTGCTGATACTGGTGGACGATTTGGGCTGGACGGACCTGGGCTGTTTCGCCGGCGAATATTATCGCACGGACAACATCGACCGCCTCTGCGCCGGTGGCATGAAGTTCACCGACGCCTACGCCGCCTGCGCGGTCTGCTCGCCGACGCGGGCTGCCGTGATGACCGGGCGATACCCCGTGCGCACTGGCGTGACAACGTGGATACGCCCGGTGCGGGCCAGGAAGCACATGGACCGCAAACGCGCACCGCAGGGCTACGGGCGCGAAGTCGAGGGCGACATGTTGTGCCCGCTGAACTCGCCCTGGCTGGAACTCGAGGAGGTGACCGTCGCCGAGGTCCTCAAGCAGGTCGGTTACGCCACATGCCACGTGGGCAAGTGGCACCTGGGCCCGAAGAATCGCTACCCCGACAAACAGGGCTTCGATTACAACATCGGCGGCTGCGAACTGGGGAACCCCACGAGTTACTTCGACCCCTACCGCAACGCCATACCGACGCTGGAAAGCCGCAAGCGCGGCGAATATCTCACCGATCGCGAGGCGAGCGAGGCCGCCGACTTCATCCGAAGGCACAAGGACAGGCCTTTTTTCCTTTACGTGGCGCATTACGCGGTTCACTGGCCCCTGCAGGGCAGGGCCGACCTGGTGGACAAGTACAAATCGCTGAAGCCCGCCGGACGACACCGTCATCCGGTATACGCGGCGATGGTGGAGAGCGTGGATCGCGCGACCGGTACGATCATGGGCGCCCTGGAAGATGCGGGCGTTGCGGACAACACCATCGTCATATTCACATCCGACAACGGCGGCGTGACCAGCAGGGGCACCACGAGCAACGCGCCGCTTCGGGCGGGCAAGTGCTGGCCTTACGAGGGCGGAATTCGCGTCCCGGCGATTATCCGCTGGCCCGGCGTTGCGAAGCCGGGCGCCGCGTGCGACGAACCGATTATAAGCATGGATTATTTCCCCACGATATGCTCCGCGGCGGGGGCGCGCCCGCCGAAGGGGGTGACGATTGACGGCCTTGACCTGGCGCCGCTTCTTGGCGGGGGGGGAAGTCTCAAGCGCGATGCGCTGTACTGGCACTTCCCTCACTACCAGAAGGCCACGCCGTACAGCGCCGTGCGAGCGGGCGATTGGAAGCTCATCAGGTGGCACCAGCACAGGCGGATCGAACTTTACAACCTCGCCGAAGACGTCGGCGAAGAGAACGACCTGTCGAAAAAGATGCCGTCAAAGGCGAAGCAGTTGGATGAGCAGCTGACGGCCTGGCTTAAGAAAACGGGCGCGAAGATTCCAAGGTTCGCCGAAGCCGACGGGGGGGACCGGACGCGCGCTTAGCGGTAGCGGTAAACGATTCTGCCCTTTGTCAGGTCGTAGGGCGACAGTTGCACCAGGACCTTGTCGCCCGGCGTGATGCGGATGTAGTTGCGGCGCATCTTGCCCGAGATGTGCCCGGTGATCTTGTGGGTCTGTCCGCCCAGTTCGATCTCCAGCCGGAACATCGCATTCGGCAGCGCCGCCGTTACGGTGGCGTCAACTTCTATTGCGTCGCCTTTGGCCATAATATCGCGCAGGTTAAATCGGCGAAAATTCCCTCTCAGCGTTAGCGTAAGTTCTAACGCGCGTCACAACAGTAACATGTCGGGCGCTGCGCGTCAATCCGGACGGGAAGGTAATTTGTCCCGCGCATTGACAGCGAGTCGGATATATTCAATTATTAAGGGGCCTGTCGCGCGGGCGCCGCCGCGCGCGGGCGTAGGCGAAACCATGGCCGAGAAAATCGACCCGCAACTGGTCAGACACATAGGACACCTCAGTCGGATTGAACTGTCCGGACCGGAGGTGGATACGTTCTGCGCCCAGTTGGCGGACATCATCAGTTACTTCGACAAGCTCCGGGAGCTGGACACCGAGGGCGTGGCGCCCATGCCGCACGCGGTCGAGTTGCAGGACGTTCTGGCCGACGACGAGCCGGTCGAGTCGCTGCCCAGGGACCGCGCCCTGGACAACGCGCCCGACACCGACGGTAAGTTCTTCAAGGCGCCCAGGGTGCTGGGCGAGCAGTCATGAACTCTACCGGTGGTAAAGTCGGCGTCGGAAAATTGAAATTTCCCAAAGGATAGGTGCGTGAGTGAAATATTGGACATGTCGGCGCGAGAACTGGCCGAAGCGGTGAAGTCCGGCGAACTTGCTGCCGTCGAGGCGACGCGCGCGTATCTCGACGCCATCGAAAAGAACGACCGGCAGGTTCGCGCCTATAACGAGGTCCTGGCCGAGGAGGCAATGCGGCGCGCCGCTGACATCGACTCCCGGCGCGACGCCGGCGAGGCGCCGGGCGCCCTTGCCGGGGTGCCCATGGCGCTGAAGGACAACCTTTGCACCACCTTCGGTCGCACGACGTGCTCCTCGAAGATACTTGAGAATTTCCGCGCGCCTTACAACGCCGCCGTGGTCGACAAACTCCTCGACGCCGGCGCGGTGGTGCTGGGCAAGGCGAACATGGACGAGTTCGCCATGGGCTCCTCGACGGAGAACAGCGGATTTGGGCCCACGCACAATCCGTGGGATGTTTCTCGCGTTCCGGGCGGCTCTTCGGGCGGTTCTGCGGCGGCGGTGTCGGCCCGGCTTTGCGCCGCGGCGCTGGGCAGCGATACGGGCGGCTCGATACGCCAGCCGGCTGCGTTCTGCGGGGTGGTGGGCTTCAAGCCCACGTACGGGCGCGTCAGCAGGTACGGTCTTGTCGCCTACGGCTCGTCGCTCGACCAGATAGGCCCGATCACGCGCGACGTGGCCGACTGCGCGCTGATTACGCGCGTCATCGCCGGGGGCGACCGGCGGGACTCCACCTCCGTGCCCCGGGACGTGCCGGATTACGCCGCGCAACTGAACAGGCCCATCGAGAATCTCCGCGTGGGTATGGCGGATGAATTCATCTTCAGCATTCCGGATGACCAGGTCGCCAGGACGGTGCGCTCGGCGGGCGAGGCGTTCGAATCCGCCGGAGCCGAGGTGGTCCGCGTATCGCTTCCGCACAGCAGGATCGACAACGACGATTCGGGCTCCATGTCGTCTTACGCAGTGGCGTGCTACTACATAGTCGCCATGGCAGAGGCGTCCAGCAACCTGGCGCGGTACGACGGCGTGCACTACGGCCACCGCACGAAGCAGAAGGTTGGCGACATCGTGGAGTTGTATTCCAAAACGCGGGCAGAGGGCTTCGGCGACGAAGTCAAGCGACGCGTCATGCTCGGTGCGTACACGCTCTCGGCCGGCTACTACGACGCCTACTACAACAAGGCGCTGAAGGTACGACGGCTGATTAAAAACGACTTCGACGCCGCATTCGCCGATTGCGACGTGATACTGGCGCCGGTGGCGCCGACGGCGGCATTTAAGATAGGCGAGAAGTCCGGCGACCCGCTGACGATGTATCTGGCCGACGTGTACACCATATCGGCCAACCTTGCCGGGCTTCCGGGAATTTCCGTCCCGGCGGGTCTGTCCACCGACGGTCTGCCCATCGGCGTGCAACTGCTCGGTCCGGTCTTCGGCGAGGAGGAACTACTACGCGCCGCGGCCATGTTCGAACGCGCCCGCGGACCAATAGAATCAAAACCGCCTTTGATTAGGTGAATTATCCTGATTAGTTCTAATCGCCCCAACGGGGCGGGGAGAGCATAGCCGGGGGCGCAAGCCCCCGGACAGGAGCGCAGATAAAAATTTAGCCCCGAAGGGGCGAAAGCGGACCTGAAGAATATTCACAGAGAGAATTAAGCAAAAGATATGCCGGAGAATAACGACAAAGTGACGCCCGTAATCGGGCTTGAGATACACGTGGAACTGGCGACGGCGACCAAGATGTTCTGCCGCTGCCGGAACAGTTTCGGCGACGAGCCGAACACCAACGTGTGCCCTGTTTGCATCGGCATGCCGGGCGTTCTTCCGGTGATGAACCGCCGGGCGGTGGAGTACGCCATAAAGGTCGGCGTGGCGCTGAAGTGCACCATCGCCGAATTCACCAAGTGGGACCGCAAGAACTATTATTATCCCGACCTGCCCAAGAACTACCAGATAAGCCAGTACGACCTTCCGCTCAGCGCCGACGGCTACCTCGAAGTGCCGCTGGACGACGGGTCGACCAAGAAAATCCGCGTGCTGCGCGCCCACCTTGAGGAAGACGCCGGAAAGAACGTGCACGACCTTCCCGGCGGCACGGGCGTGGACCTGAACCGTGCGGGCGTGCCGCTTCTGGAAATAGTATCCCAGCCGGACATGAACTCCACCGCCGAGGTCATGTCCTACGCTCGGGCGATGCACCGCCTGGTGCGCTGGCTGGGCGTATCGCAGGCGAACATGCAGATGGGCCAGATGCGCTTCGAGCCGAACATCAACCTGGTTATCGAGCGAGGCGGGCGGACTTACAAGACCCCCATCGTGGAGGTCAAGAACCTCAACAGTTTTCGCGCGCTGGAGCGGACGGTGGATTTCGAGATAAAGCGCCAGTACGCCCGGTGGCAAAGCGACCCGGACGGTTTCACACTGGAAAAACTGGGCAAGCAGAACCGCGGATACGACGATTCGCTGGGCAAGACGGTTTTTCAGCGCGGGAAGGAAGAGGCCCACGATTACCGCTATTTCCCCGAGCCGGACTTGGCGCCGGTGACCTGCGGCGGACGGATCGTGGGGGAGATCGCGGCGGAAATCGGCGAACTTCCGCTGGACCGGCGGGAGCGGTACGTACGTGATTACGGCCTGTCGTTTGCCGAGTCGGACGCGCTCACACAGGACGCCGCCACGGGCGACATCCTTGACGGCGCTGTCTCGGCGGGTGCCGAGGCGAAAAAATGCGTTAACCTGCTTCTCGGGCCCGGGGCCGCCATCGCCAACGAGCGCGGCTGCACTATCGCCGGAATCGGTGTAACGGCGGAGCATCTGGAGCGGTTGGCCGGCATGCAGTCCCAAGGCGAGGTGAACGCCACGGCGGCGGCGAAAATATTCGACATGATGGTCCGCAGCGGCGGGTCGCCGCGCGACATCGCCCGAAGCGAGGGTCTGCTGGCGATACGCGACGGTTCGCAGATAGAGGCGTGGGTTGACCAGGCCATCGCCGACAATCCCCAGGCGGTCGAGCAGGTGAAATCCGGCGGCAAGAAGCAGAAGAAGGCGTTCGGATTTCTGATGGGACAGGTCATGCAGCACTCGGGCGGAGCGGCCCAGCCGCAGGAGGTCCGACGCGTGCTGCAGGATAAACTCAAGTAGCAACCGCCCGGTCGGCAAAAATATATTGACGGGCGCGCCGGGTGCGGGCATACTGCCTGTTATAATGGACGTATATGGTTTGCCCGCACGGGTTAGCGTGCGATTTATTGAGGAGTGCAGGAAATGGCGCGAGTAATACAGCGAAAAGGCCCCCCTTACGCATTGATAATCTTTGTATTCCTGTTTTTAGTGGCCTCTACTATTATGATTCTTCAGCTTATGCGGGCCGACGAGGTCGAGCAACGCCTTGCCGCCGTTGAGGATACCCTCAACGCGCTTGCCAGTCCGCGCGAGCGCCAGAATCCGCAAATCAGCGGAATGATCAGGAAGTACAATCAGGGCGGCGCCGAGGCGCTTACGGTGGTGGGGCAGATGGACCACGACATCGACGAGTTGACGAAAATAATTCTCAACGTTCCCGCCCAGCCCGACGAGGCTGTCTCGCTGGTGGAAGAACAGGTGTATCCGCAGATGGAGACCAGGCGCGGACTGGTCGAAGAGATCAAGCTGCTGCGCCGACAACTGGAAGCCAAGAAGCAGGAGCTCCAACAGCAGGAAGGGCACCTGGCGACCGTGCGTTCGCAACTGGAGAGTCTCCGGAAAAGCAACAACGAACTGGTCAACAAACTCGAAGCAGCCCTGAGCGAAAAGGACCGGAAAATCACCGAGTTGACCGAGAGCTTTAAAAAATACCAGACGCTGCTTGACACGAAGCTCGAGCAGGCCAAGCAGGAATGGCAGCAGCAGCGCACGGAACTCAACAACGTGATTGAGTCGAAGAACGCTCAGATTCGTAATCTCCAGGAGTCGGTTCAGGAGTGGCAGAACAAGCATTACAGTCTGTCCCTGAAGATTAAGAAGGAACTGGGACCGAGTCCGGGTCTGGAGAACCAGCCCGACGGCGAGATAGTCAGGGTGGTTCAGGAAGCGGACATCTGCTATATCAACAAGGGCCACAAAGATCGCATCAAGGCGGGTCTTCCGTTCTCGGTTTATCCGGCCGGACCCATACCCCCCGACGGCAAGGGTAAGGCGAAGATCGTCGTCAAAAGCGTTCACGAGCGCACCAGCGAATGCAGGATTCTCGAGCGGCAGAAGGACGATCCCGTAATTACCGGTGACGTGATCGGCAACGTGGCGTTCAGCTCCACGCGAACTTATCATTTCGTCGTCGAGGGCATGTTTGACCTTTCGGGTAAGGGCCGAGCGAGCGAGGCGGGCGCCGAAGAAGTCAAGGCGCTTATAAAGCGCTTCGGCGGCAAGATCATGGACGAGATAGGCGTGGAGACCGACTTCCTGGTCATGGGCGCCGAACCCACGCGTCCGCCCCAGCCCGACGAAAGCGCGCCCGCCCAGGTGTGGGATGCATACCACAAGCAGCAGAACGTCTGGAAGCATTACCAGGATGTCCTGAGCCAGGCGCAGAAGATGTCCATACCGGTGTTGAACACCAGCAGGTTCCTGTCCCTTGTCGGTTACATTCCCGAATAGGAGAGTTAATCGCCGTTAAATCGGACTGATAGTCGGTCCAATGATGCTTTCCGAGCGTATTCAAAACGTCAGCCCCAGCGCCACTATAGCGGTCACCTCTCGCGCCAGGCGGATGCTGGACGAGGGTCGGGACGTGGTGAGTTTCGGGGCGGGCGAGCCGGATTTC
The DNA here is from genome assembly GCA_964480425.1 of uncultured Planctomycetaceae bacterium. Classification (GTDB taxonomy): domain Bacteria; phylum Planctomycetota; class Phycisphaerae; order SM23-33; family SM23-33; genus CAYYMD01. The sequence continues at coordinate 35 of CAYZPY010000066.1, read as the reverse complement.
GACACACCGGAATTTATAAAGCAGGCCGCCTGCCA
>CAYZPY010000065.1:0-13102 GCA_964480425.1 uncultured Planctomycetaceae bacterium | reverse complement strand
CTCCAAAAGCTGCCCATAAGCCGGGCCGTAGGCATGCCGCTGCGGAAATTGTCCGGCACATGCAGCGGTTTCCTGAACATCGAGTTGACCAGCAAGGGATACGTCGAGCACATAAAGTCCGCACTCTCTATACGCAAACTCGACGTCCAGCCGCTGGAGGCGCCGAGCATCCCCGTCATAGACGAGGCCGGTCTGCATCTGTCGGCGTCGTATGACCCGGTGAGCGGCGAGGTCGATCTGTCGTCGCTCAACATGCACATGCCCGGGGCCCAACTGGCGGGCAGCGCCGTCATAAGCGACCTGCGGACAATCCACTGGGACACGGTAAAATCGCTGAAATTCCGCGGGACGATCAGGCCAAGGCAGATTATCTCGCTGTTTACCGGTAAGCAGTCGCTGGGGCCCGGCATTCGCCCGGCGGGACCCGTGCCGATAGAACTCGACGTGCGTCGGGACGCCGACGGGCTGCCAATTCATCAATTCATGTTCAACGCCGACCTGTCCGACATGGCCGTCAGCAGGCGAAACAGAATTATCAAACCAGTCGGACGAAAAACGAAAATATCGATGCGCGGACGACTGGACCGGCGGAACTGGCGGCTGGCGGCCGAAGACATCGCAATCGTTCTGGGCGGAAACGAGATTTCCGCCGCCGGCTCGGTGGCGCAGTTGAACCGTATACTCACCTTCCGGACGGGCAGGGACGAGGGTCTAAAACACCGCCGGGAACACCGCTCCGACAAAGCCAACGGCGAAGGCGGAAGCGCCGAACGGCAAGGCCGCGAAATTCTCAGCATGCTGCTGGCGCGCACGAACCTTTCGGGAGTGTGCCTGGTGAAAGACGTCGAGGCGTTAGGTCAACTGGGCTGGCCGCTGGAGAAACTGCTGGCGGATGTCAGTCTCTATGGCGAGTCGTCGCGGGACGACCAGCCCGCCGGGGCGCCAGTGGTCGAATTGGAATGGCTTATCAACGGTTCGTTGGCGCGCCGAGGCGCACAAAGCGACGACGATACGGAGATATATTTGCGGCTTGCTGCGGGGAAAGAAACGGGGCTGCGGATGGGCGAATTTTTCCACAAGCCCGCCGGCGGGATGCTCAACGCAGACCTGGTCGCCGGCGTCGATGCGTCCGGAGGGCTGAAGAATCTCGACGCAAATCTGATTTTCGACGACGGGCAACTGAAATTCGAGAACGCGGTTATCCGACCCTCCCGTGACGGGTCGGTTTTGCGGGGAACAGGGATGATACGAGTAGCGAAAATCCGGGACATTATTCGACTTCTGCCCACCTGGGGCGAGACCATTCCCGGATTGGAAGGGCAGATGGCGGGCGAACTGTCGTTCCGGTTCGATTCCAAAAAGCGTCGGGGCGATTTTAAAATGGCGTGCCGCCAAATGGATATCCGCCGCATGCTTCCCGGAAATGACGCGAAAGATTCGGACAGTACGCTGTGTCGGCTTTGGGGAGCAATGGATGTCGCCGGCAGTTATCGGGCCAAAGAGGATGCCATCGAGTTCAATCTCTCCGGCGACGCTCAAAACACCGAATTTACCGCAAACCGGCCGCGGCGCAGGCACAAGCCGGCCGGTCTGGACGCGTCAGCGGAAATCCGAGGCAAACTTCGCACATACCGGTGGAAAAACGGCTCCGAAGACAAAAAATGTTTGAGCATAAACGTGGATTCGGCCGGTATAAGACTGGCCGACAGTAAGATTGAATTTTCCGGAATCGCCGAGGTGGATGTGCCAGCGTTGGACGGTGGCGAAGGTTCGAACAAGTACCATCGCGGCGTACGCGGCGAAGCGGGCGGCGGGGTTGCTCTTGGGCGGCTTGAAATGGACTTCAAAACGCATTTGAAAACGGGCCCCGGCGCCTACGCGGCGTTTCCGGAATTGAAGGATTTGTCCGACAGGTTCAAAATGAAAGGTCATCTCGGCGTTTCGGGACGCATTTCGGCCGATAAAAACAAACTCGCGCTCGATACGGCGCTGAACGCCGATGAGATCGCCTTCACCGCCGCGGAGGGTCTGGCCAAGCCAGACGGCTTGAAAGCGCGGTGCAATCTCGTTATCGAAATGCCGTGGGATGATTCGGGAATCATTGTCAGGGACATCAGCGGGTCGCTCGGAGAGTTGCAGTTTATGGGCGAGGGCAGCGTCGCCCTTGCGCGTGGAGAGAACGGTGAAAAATCGATGTCCCCGCAAAGCGCGAAATTCCATCTGGGGTTGCAGTGCGACAGGATGGAGTCGATACCGAAGATATATCCCGCCGCCGGGCGGTACAATCTCTCGGGCGGGCTGTTCGCCGAGGTACATGGGCAATGCGACTCCAAAGCGTTGCGACTGGATAATATCCTTATCGACGCCGAAAATCTCGAAGCACGTTACGGGGGCAAAGACGTATCGCTTAACGGGCGGGTGAAGGCAGGCAAAGTGCAATATTCGCGCGGCGGGGACGTGGCGGTTTCCAAGGTCCGCACGGACGCTCTGGAATTCAAAATCGGTCGCAATCACGGCTGGATAATTGCCGACCTTGCCGGATTACCGCATGAACCGGCCGGGGAGTTTGACCTGCTGTGCCAATACATAGACAGCAAGGATCTTCTGGACTGGCTGGGGGAAATATCTGCGCCGACCCCGCCAGGGGACCGCGCGACGCGCCCGAAGTCCAAACCGCACGGGGAACTTACTTCGACCCGTCTGAAGGAACTCAACGAAAAGTGCGACAAAATCATCGCCGCTGTTCGCAAGTACACAAAGGAGGCGAGCATCGCCGGGCGGATAAACATATCGCGCCTGAAATATTACAATCCCGCCATCGAGAAGTTTTACCGCGTGCGGAACATGAAGTCGCAAATCTCGATCAACGGCGGCGACGGAAGGGCGTCTTACGTGGCAGGTCTGAACGGCGGCTGCCTCAGGAATCATTACGAAGTTCACCTGTGGGACAACACCCCATCGCTCGCCGCCGAAACCGAAATGCACGACGTCGTGGTGACCGACGAAATCCAGCGGCAAATAGAGGAGCATTTCCCGGGTAACACCATTTATAAGTATTTCAACCGCACCGAGGACGTGACGATCCTGCTGCGCGATCTGATCTGCAACGCCATGAATCCCAAATATCCCCTCAGGCCCAAGGGCTCGGCCAAAACGATTGCCATAGAGGGCATGGTCCAGGGGCGGGCGGCACCGAGTTTTGTCACGGCGCTGTTCCCGGGGCTGAACCTGGCGAGGTATCGCTACGAAAAAATGACCGCCTTCACCGAACTGAAACCCGACGGAACAGCCGTTAACGATATGATATTCAACGGGCACATTTACGATTTGTACATGGAGGGTACCACCGACGCCGACAACATCGGCCGGTACATGATCGGGCTGATTCTGTTGAGCAGCCCCCAGTCGCCGCAGTGGAACCACGACTGGAAACAGGGGCGCATACCCATCCTCAAAATAAAGGCCCGCATCGAAGACGGGAAAATGCACTACCTGGACGTGGCGTATCCCTGGCCTACCGAAACCATCGGCGAAATCGCCATAAAGAACAACTTTTTCTACCGCATATGGCTTAATACGCGCAAACAGAAGGAACTGACGAATTAAATTCCGCATGCTCGCGGGCGGCAAATGGTGTAAAAATGGACCCGCCCATGGCGCGGAGGCGCCGGGTATTGTGAAGTAAATCGCGCAGCGCATGGTAGAAACGAGCGGCACAACATCGGCGGCGAACAACACAGCAGGCGAAGCCCGCGGCCAGGACGGACCGCTGCTCAGACCGAAAAGCAGGCGACGAACGATCCTGTTCGTCGTTATCGAGCTTGCATTGTTCGTGGCGACCAACGCGTTCTGGTATTACATGTCCGTCGGACGGTGGTTCGACTTCCACCCCGAGGCGTACACGCCTGACCTGACGGCGCCGATGAGCAGAATTACCGCCCAGCCGCTGAATATCTATTCGCATCCGTGGGTGATAATCATTAACGGCCTGCTGCTGGGGACGATGATCTGGGTGCCGTTGACGATGTCAGTGCTGTACAGGGGTGTAATCGCCGCCGTGTCGGTGTTATTCGTCGCGTTGTTCGGGCACGCCATTGTGCTGTCGCTCGTACTGGCGATCGGGTGCATTTTCGCAGCGCGCACCGGGCTGCGCCGCGAGGCGCCTTTTCTGGCGATCATGCTGGGGGTAATACCGGTGGGGGGGTATCTGTACCTGTGCGGATACATGGCGCCCGCCGCCGGCGTGGTGCTGCCGTTGCAGCGATGGGTAAAGCACGCGCCGCTGTTTATTGCCGTCGTCTCGGCGATCCTCGCCGCCGCCGCGACCCTGTCGCTTGTGAGAATCACCAGGTATTCTCCGGGTGTCGCCTGGCCCTGCGTCGTGGTGATGCTGGGCGCGTCATTGGCTGTATTCTACCTGAAGGTCGGTCCCGACGAGTTGGACTACGCTCTTGTCACCGGGTCGCTGGGACATGCCCCTTCAAAAGCGGCGGGCGACCGGGCCGCTTTCTGGGACGAGGCGTTTTTCAAGGAGGTCTCAAAGAAAACATGGATTAAAAATCACGACGCCGAGGGCCTGATCGACGAAACATTGTTGAACCGCATCGAGGACAGTCTGAACGAGCGAAGAAAAAACCTGATGGAAAAATGCCGGCGTTTTCTCCGCAAGCATCCCGACAGCGACAGGGCCTCGCAGGTGCTCTGGCTTCAGGCGCAGTGCTCATCGCTGCAACTGGACCACCAGGTTTATAGCGGCGGGCTGGTCAAATATGTGGCCAGTTACCCCCTAAAAGATTCCTTCGGTTACTGGCGAGACCTACAGCGGAACTATAAAGGCACGCCGCAAGCGGCGCTGGCGCTGTGGCGATTGGGCGAACTTACCCTCCGCGGAAAGGACGATGAGATCGCCGATAGAATGACCGCCGTGAAAAGGGCTTATGAACGCCTGTGCCGCGCCATGGAGCATTTGCAGGATCTGGCGCCTTTCGATTTCGTGACGCCGCGGTCCAGGAACAGGTCGGAGGTATTCGTGCCGGCCGAGTCGCTTCCCGGTCCGGCCTATTACGAACACGCGCTGTTCGAGGTCAAGCGCCTGGTGTGGCTGATTGAAAACAACGACGTGCTGAATGACGAGAGATCGGCCAGGGCGATGGAGGCGTATCTGGACACGAATCCTTATAAGCCGGGATACGTTTCGGAACTCGAAAAACACGTCAGCAGTTACGAATCTTCCCAAATGGGCGATAATCTCAAGCTCGCCGCGGCGCTGGCCACTTCAGACCTGTACGTAAGGGTCGGTTCTCTGATGATGCTGGCCGAGGCGCGCCCGCCAACGGATGCCTCCATAGAGGCCAACTACGAACTGGGTCAATTGGCCATTCGGTCCACGCGAAACTCCGTATTGCGCCTTGCCAGCGAATTAAAATCGCCCCAGGAGTATTTCAAGGTTGTTATCGCCGCCCCGGACAATCCCTGGCAGAAGCGGGCGGCGGAGCGACTGGCATGGTTGCAGTCGCGGACGCAAACGCAACGCCGACAGGACTGATCTCCCGCCGTGCAGTTGACCGGCAACCGCCGGCGGAGACATTAACTGTGTGACGAACTTATGAATCACGACGCCAAGCGCATAAAAAACTCGCCGAGCATACTCATAGCGTCGGCCTCGGTCGGCGCAGGGCACAAAACCGTCGCCCAGACCCTAAAAGACTCACTCAACAGACGCGCGCCGGATATCAGGGTTCGCACCTGTGACGTGCTGTCATACGCCACGGCGTGGTTCCGGGCGTATTACAGGGGCGGATTCGCCTACACCATGAGCAAGATGCCTTATTTTTACGGGCTTCTTTATCACCTGAGTAATCATCCGCATAACTCCCGGCGCAACCTCTTCGAGCAGCGGCGATTGTGGACCGAGCGACAGATGCTGCGTCGGTTCACGCGCCGGCTGATGCGCAGACCCCCGTCGCTGATTATTAATACCCATTTTATCTCCACGCCGATCATCGAGCACATGAATCGACGCAGGATGATTAACATCCCGCAGATGGTGCTCGTTACGGATTTTGAGGTTCACCGATTCTGGTATTCCAAGGGCGTCAGCAGGTGGTTTGTCCCCTCGGACTACTCGGCCCACACGCTGTGGCGATGGGGCATCCGGCGCCGGCGGATAACCGTAAGCGGCATTCCGGTGCGCCAGCAGTGGACGCGCCGCACAGACAGGTCGAAAATACTGAACAGATGGAACCTTGACGAGAACAAGCCGCTGGTGATACTGACCGGAGGAACGCAGTTCACCTGCGGGCCTATCTACAAAATCGCGCGGGGTATTGTAAAAACCAACCAAAACGCGAATCTCGTGGTCATCACCGGCGCGAACAAAAAACTCTACTGGCGCCTCAGTCGGCTGGCCAAATCCGCCTGCCGGACGGGCAGGTCATACCCGCGTCTGCGCCCGATTGTGTTCACCAGGCGCCTTGGCGAACTGGTATCGGCCTGCACGCTAATGGTCACCAAGGCGGGCGGGGTGACGCTGGCAGAGTGCATAGCAGGGGGGGTGCCGATGGTGATTTTAAAGCCGGTACCCGGACACGAGGAAGGCAACGCCGCCTACCTCGCCTCAAACGGCGCGGCGGTGGTGGCCCACAACTGGCAGGACACCGTCAAAACGGTGGGGCAGTTGCTAAACTCCCCGCGCGAACGCCGCATCCTTTCGCAGAACGCCGCAAAACTGTACAGACCGGCCACGCAAATAATCACCGACGCCGTGCTTGAGCACCTCGGTCAAAGGCGCACGCCGACGTAAAGCGCCGCCCGCGCGCCGCCGCCTCGAGGCGGCGATGTTATTTGCGGTTCTTTGACCTATTTTTGGCTTTTTCAGACTTGCCTGGCGAAACGGCGACGATGGGCCTGTTGCCCGGCCTCAGGCGGAATCCGCCGGTGAATTCCACGCCATTCTCAAGTGTGAGCACCAGGCGCGGCGCGGGCGTGTCGGTCCGCAGCGACCATTTTTCGATGTTGTCGGCCTGTTTGAGCGATTTTTCCAGCAGCGACTGCGGCAGCCAGAGATGGGGTCGCTTGGCGATGTCGATTTTTATCTCACCGTTGCCGGCCGCGTTGAAATATTCCTCCGCTGTCCCGAACTCCATGCCCGACGCGTGCGCCCTGGCTAGGAAACTCGTCAGCGTCTTCATCAGCGCCTCGACGTACAACTGCGTCGTGCCCCTGTCGGGCTGATCGAGCCACCACTTGCGGTAACGCTGCTCGAACGCCTTTATGGTCGAAGAGTCGAATTTGCCGAACCTCGCCTCGAACGCCTGTACGCTGGTGCGACCCCGGGCGATGTCGTTTATGTACGCCGAGAACGCGCCCTTGTATTTGCCCCCGTTGCCGTGGACCAGGAAATGCACCATAGACCACGCCTGGTCGTAGTTCCGCAGGTTCGACTGGCGGTTCCACTGGGCCGCGGTCATGGTGAGCATCTCTTTAAACGGCGCCAGCTCGTTGCCGTTGATTAATCCCTTGAGGCGCTTGAGCCGGGCGGGCGGAATCACTCCCGTGACAAAATCGTCGCCGGTCCATTCGCCCAGGCCGAAATATTCCGCCATGCCCTCATTCGCCCAGATGGGCAGGCGCGGCGTTATCACGTAATGCGCGAACTGGTGAAACGCCTCGTGCTGAACCACGTGCCAGAGATGCCTGCGGGTCTTATTGTCCGCCAGCGCCATCAACTTGCTTCCGGTGAACGCTCCGGCGCTGCCTTTCGGGCCGCCGCCGGCTTTGTATTGGGCACGATCGCTGAAGATGTAAAACGGCATTTTTTTGCGTATCACGCCGGCAAAACTGCGTGTGCGGCGGTGATATTCCCGCGCCACTACGGTCATCCTCAGCGACGCCTCGCGAACCGTCTCTATCCCCAGGGAGGTGTGTATGACGTAATACCTGCTGGGATACGCCTTCATCGCCGCGCCGGGGGTGGGATGTTTCGACGACGGGATTTTTTCCGCGGACGGCTTTGCTCCGCCGCCAGTGGCCGATTGATGCGCCGCAAGCGCCAAAATCACAATGAATGCCGTGATTGCCGGGCTGATTGATGTTTTATGTTTCATTGCGTTACCGCCTGCATGCTTACCGCAGGTAGGCAGGTGGGCGTAAGCGGGCTATCCGGCCGCGACGTTTGCGGCCATACGGCCGTCCGTCCGGGCGGAATTTGCTATATTATATGCGGTTAACACGGCTTCTCACAAATTCGACCGAATCAGTCCCGTGGCTGGTGGGTGGTGTTCTGCGCGCCGCTACGGGTTATCTCCCACTTGAGATCTTCGTCGGCGAGATACCTCTTGAGTTCATCCACCATGTATCGCCCCATGCGCCTGCACTCGGCGAACTGCGAGCCGGCGATGTGCGGTGTGAGAATCACATTGGGCAGTTCATAAAGGGCCGAGCCCTCCCGCGGCGGTTCGGGGCTCGTAACGTCCAGCACGAACTGCAAATCGCTGCGGCGCTGCGCCGCGCGGGTCAGTTCATCCTGGCGGATCACCGCGCCGCGGGCGGTGTTTATCAGCGACGCGCCGCGCTTCATCGAGGCGATGTGCTCGCCGGTTATCATGCCCCGGGTCTTGTCCAGCAGGGGGGCGTGAACGGACACCACGTCGCTGCGCCGAAACAGTTCTTCCAGCCCGACAAGTTCCACGTTCATACCCGCCCCCGCGGAGTCATCGGCCTGTTGCTTCCAGACGCACGGGTCATACGCTATTACGTTCAGGTCGTAGGATTCGAGCATCCTCAAAACGGTCCTGCCTATCGTGCCCAGGGAAACCAGGCCGACCGTGCTGCCGTAACATCCGGGGACGCTCCATCGCTGCGGATACCGCTTGTGGGACTTTATCGCCGAGATATAATGCCACGCGTGTTTGAGCGACAGAACGATGGCCGAGACCGTAAACTCCGCCACAGGCACGGCGTTGGCGGCGTAGGCGCTGGTTATACGAACGCCCCTGTCGAAAAATTCCTCCGTGACGACACCGCCCACGGCGCCCGCGCCGTAGAAGACGATTTCCAGACGCGGCGCGGCGTCCAGAAACTCCCTGTCTAACCTCGGCGCCCCCCAGCCGGAAAATATCGCCTCGGCCTCATTGAGGATGCTCATATTCTCGCGGATGCTCCGGGCGGTCTGCGGCGGGGCGTATATGTCGGTCAGTTCGCCGATATCCTGCTGTTCGGCGGGGCCGTAAATCCTGTCAAATACCTCTGACTTAAGCAGATAGATGGTCTTTGGTCGTCTCATTGTCCCTCTCGGTTCAGGCCCCTAAGGGGGTTCTTCAGAAGTTCGTTCAGCGTCGCCGCATCGTCGAGAAACTGCCCGATCGAATCGTCCCTGACGAATTCCAGCATCGCAAAGCGGTCGCCGGCGGCGCGGCCGGCCAGTTGCAGATATTCCCGCCAGTGCTCAGCGCCGTCTTGAAGCGGACGCTTGTCCTTCTTTCCGTCGGGAAATTCCCAGTGGAACACGTGGATGTTGCTCAGGTAGGGCAGCAGGGTGGTGAGGTTATCGATCCTTTCGGAAAAGCCCATGCCGGTCAGCGGCTGCCAGTATATCGAAAGATTATCGTGTTCAGTGCGGTTAATCACGTCCAGGGCGGATTCGGTGGTGTCGGTCAGCGTGTTTGCATGACATTCCAGCGAGACGCGCACCGAGGCGTTGGCCGCCGCCTCGGCGATTCGCCGTAAATCGTCGCACACTCGGCGGCGATAGTCGTCGTCGCTGTCGGACGAGCCCTTTGTGCCCGCCCACACGCGAATATTATCGGCGCCTAGCGCCGCGGCGGTGTCCAGGACGTCGCCGAAGGGCAAGTCGTCCTGTTCGCTCTGGGCGGCGCGGTAATAGGAGCCGTACGACGCCACCGCAAGTCCGGCGTCTGCGGTCATTTTGCGCACGTTCCCGGCCGTTTCCGTCCGTCCGTGCGGAACGTGAACGTCGCCGCCCCATTCCACGCCGTCGAGGCGCGCCTTTGAGGCCAGATCGATAATCTTCCGGGGCGACAACTTTCGAAACGTTATGGATACCAGTCCGCTCTTTATCATCACGCATGGTCCGTAAACTATTACGAGACCTGCCTGCCGGCAGGCAGGATCGATAAATAAGGCATTCCCGCAGCCATTTCAATCACTTATGCCGCCACGGGCATAATCGCCGTTGCGCCATTCGCCGGCGCGTCCTTGATTATTCGCGCCTCGCGGCGTATTTATGAAGTTTTGCGACCCTGCCTTGGCGGGGTTTCACCGCAGCAGCTTGATCCGGGATATTGCAATGAAATCAATCCACGTAACGGCCGAGTCGCTCCCCCTGGCGTGGGAGCAGGCGCTGCTGGCATGCTGGGAGCAGGGCGACAGATTCCCCACCGAGTACGACAGGCCCGACGACCCCAACAGCCGCGACGTCGTGGCGCTTATTCACGTTACAAAACCGTTCCTCGAGCCGCGCATACACAGGGCGTTCCCCGGTGGACTGGACGACCTGGAAAAATATCGCGCCGAGGTGCTCTACGGCGTGCACGACCACTGGGTCGATCCCGAGGCGGGAAAGTGGGAATACACCTATCATCAGCGCCTCTTCGAATACGAGGTTCCGCAAAAGGGCGTTTTTAACCAGATCGACGCCGTCGTGGAAAAACTCCGACAGGTTCCATACACCCGCAGGGCGCAGGCGGTGACCTGGCAGGTCTGGAACGACACCAACATCGCCGACCCCGCATGCCTGCAACGAATGTGGTTCCGCATATCGCAGGACCGCCTGCACATTACCGCGCACATGCGATCTAATGACGCGTTCAAGGCCGCTTTCATGAACATGTACGCCTTCACTGAGATCCAGAGCGAAATCGCCGCCAGACTCGGCGTGACCCCCGGCGAATACATACACGTGGTCGATTCGTTCCACATTTACGGCAGTTACTTTGGCGAGTTCGAGGGCTTTTTAAGGAGTCTCGATGACAGGACGTTCCAACAAAGGGTTTACGACAGTGAATTCGCCAGGGAATTGTTCATCGAGGGATGCCAGGCGCTGCTGGACGAAGAGGATATGCCGCCCCAAAAGAAAGAACAGATTCACAATCGCCTCCGGCAACTGGCCGGGGAATGATTGCTATTCGTTCCCGACCAGGAAGATGTTGTTCTTGCCCGATTCCTTGGCTTTTCGAAGCGCCCCGTCGGCCGACTTTAGCAGTTGTCGGCAGGTGGTCCCGTCGGAGGGATGGTTTGCCAGTCCGCCCGAAATAGTCAGCACGCCTTTGCCCTCCGGGCCGAGCGACGGGAAACTGTGATTCGTCACCGCCTGGCGGAAGCGGTGCGCCAATACGTAGGCGTCCCTGGGCGGGCTGCTGTCGGGCGTGCGGGGCTTGGGGTCCCAGAAAAGCACGGCGAACTCGTCGCCGCCTATCCTGGACACTACGTCGTGCGAACGCGTTATGCGCTTCATTATGGCGGCGGTGGATTTGAGTATCTCGTCGCCGGCGGCGTGACCGTACGTGTCGTTGTATCGCTTGAAATCGTCAATGTCGTAAAGCAGCAGCGTCACGCGGTAACTCCCGCAGCGCCCCTGGGAGAGTATCTGGTCGGTCAGGTGGTAAAAGTACCTGCGATTGTAGGCGCCGGTCAGATGGTCGGTCACCGCCAGGCGATGCAGCGATTCGGCCCGCCTTGCCGCGGCCGTCAGCGCCGGAAGACACTGCTGGATGGTTTCGACAAAAGTATCGCCCCTCGCGTCGTAATCGGATTTGTCCGCCAGCAGCACGCGCGGAACGTCGCCGGCGGAAAGCAGAATCGGTTCGTCTCCGCCGCTGATCTTGTCGGCGTCGTCCCACCACACGCGACGCCCGATGTGTGCGCCGATAATCTCCACCAGGCGGTTTTCAAGAGACGCCACGTTCTGGGTGGAATCAATAAGCGCCGATAGTTTGCCCGCGCTGGTGACGACGGGCGTGGCCGGGCTCGGGCGATAGGTGCCGCGGACTTCGGAGGGCGTCCCGGCCGACTCCAAAACGCTGCGAACGTCCAGGGTGGTCGGCGGGTGAATGAAATAATCGTCTATCAGTTCGCCCACCAGCGGCGCCACGTCGGGTTCGCCACGGGGCGTGCATATCGCGTAAACGCCGTCGTCGCCGCAAAGGCGGCGGGTGGCGCGGCACATTCCCGCAAAATCGTCATCCGCGGCGCCTTGACAGAGCAAAACCGCCTTCCACCGACGACGGGACATCTTCAGGAGTGCCTCGTAGGGCTCGTTGACGATCAGAGGCCCGCCGCCGAAGCTTTTAAGGAGTTCTTCCTCGATCCCGGGTTCTGCCAGAACCAGTATTTGTTCGTTCTCGACCATCATTTTTCCCGGTCCTTCAGCAGGGCGGATATTTCCTCCGACGTTAGAATTCCGTGGGCCGAACGCCGTTGTTCGTTATGCCCGGGTTCGCCCCTTGGCGTTTTTTGAGGGGGCTCGTCCACGGCGGCAGGGGGGAGTTCGGGCTCGGTTTGCTCTGCGGCAGGTGCTTCCTCACCCGGCGAGGACTCCTGCCGCGGCTGAGGCGACGTTTGGCGCCTCGGAATATATTCTTCCTTGCCGGTGTCCGATGTTTGATCCTGCTGGGACACTATGCGTTCGATTTCTTCGCCCAAATCCGAAATCGATATCAGGCGAACCCGGCTAAGTTCCTCGGCCCCCAGGGAAATTTCTCCTGACGATGCGCCGACGCCGATAATTTCCAGACCCATCCGCCTGGCGATGTTCAGCAGCCCGACGTGACGTTTGGACAATATCTCCAGCTTCAGCACGATCGCAGCCGCAGGCGCAGCTAAAATTTCTGCCGCCGCCTCGTATCCACTCCGGGCATAAATGACGTCAACCTTGTCATTACCGCCAAGGACGGACTTTATATGGGGCGAATCCATACAATATGACACAATTCGACAGGATGTCATGACCGGGTAATTTACCTCCATGTAAAGACCTTTGCCTAACGTCAATTATATATCATATTCTATAACGCGTATTTGTCAAGCATTATGGAGCTATTTGCTTTGTAAGGATTTTTGCGGGGCTGTGGTGGTTGAAGGACAC
>CAYZPY010000064.1:1911-13205 GCA_964480425.1 uncultured Planctomycetaceae bacterium | reverse complement strand
AAGTTTTTTCACGTCTACTTACGACAATCATTTACAGACAAAGCAATTGGCTCAAAAAATGTAAACTTGTGAAATTGCAGGCGGAAAAAGATTCAGGTTTTACGGTTACTGCTTACCATAATTCCCCCAGGCGCTTTTGCTTACAACGTTATTTGGTGTGTGGCGTATAGTGTGTAGAGTTCTAAGTTCGTCCTTCGATCCCGGCGCGTAGGGAATTCCGCTCGCCATACGGGCGGTAACATTCCGTAGAGTGGCTCGGCGGCGTTACCGACTAACAGCGCGGCGGCTCCCCACCAGGACTTAGCCCGGCCAGACCTCCGCATGTGCGGTGTTTGTCCTCTACGGCCGCAACCGAGGCGATTCCGCCTCGCTCCATAGTTCTATATTTGCGTGAACGGCCCGGTCTTTTCGGGCAAAACCCATCCCCGCCCCGGCGGGATTAAAATAAATTTGACATACACTCGCCATGAATTTATAATTGTTAACCCATTATTCAGAACAATACGCCTGTATGGAGATTTCAATATATCGGGGGAAACAAGGTATCCTTTCGCATGATATTAAGCACGGAACAGCGATTAACAAGGAGGCAATCATAATGCATACCTGCAAAATTTTTTCGGCGTTCGGCGTTTTATCGGCGTTTATATTAATTCCGGCGCTGCCGTCGTATGGTCTGGAAACGCACTCGCCGATCACCATATCGGGCAACGGCGGCTTCACGTCGGGCAACGGCGTGTCCAATCCGGGCGCGGCGGGCACGGCAGAGAACCCGTACATTATCGAGAACTGGTCGATAGACGCCGGCGGCGGCACGGGTATAGAAATAAAAAACACGTCCAAACACTTTGTGCTTCGCAACTGCCTGGTGGAGAACGGCAACAAGGGCATCATTCTGGACAACGTAACCAACGGCACGGTGGACAACACCACCTCCCGGAAAAACAGCCGGGCCGGCATTTTCCTGAAAGATTCGAACAACAACGTGATTTCCAACGGCACATACAGCAACAACCACAGCAATTCGATAGGCCTGTGGCTGGAGGGTTCGGACAATAATCTCGTTACCGGCAACACCTGTCACGACAATTCTCATTACGGCATTTTTCTGTGGAATTCCTCCGAATACAACACCATTTCGAAGAACTCCTGCGAGGGCAACCACCAGGGTCTGTATCTTCGATATGCGTCGCATTACAACATGGTGACGAAAAACAACTGCTCGAACAACACCAGGGCGGGGATACTGCTGGCCAACGGTCCCCACGACAACACCATCACCCACAACGTTACGGATAACAATACGGGGGTCAACGTATCGTCCTCGGCGGGCATATGGCTGTGGGAAAACGTAAGTAACAACACTTTTTCGCACAACATAACGCGTTACAACTCCGGTGGAGGCGGAAGCGGGGGGATCACGATGTCTGCCAACGGCAACAATCACTCCGACAGCAACGTGTTTTTCAGGAATCTGATCGTGGAAAACGAATCCCACGGACTGTGCGTGGGCGGTAGCGGCGACACGTCGGGCACAAACAGCACCATATATAACAACGTTTTTATAAACAACAGCAATCAGGCGACCGCCAACGGCCTGAACGACTGGGACGACGGCTACCCCACCGGCGGAAATTACTGGAGCGATTACTCCGGAGTCGACAATTACAGCGGGCCTGACCAGGACATACCCGGTAGCGACGGCATCGGCGACACGCCGTACAACATCGGCGGCAACTACGACAACTACCCCCTGATGGAGATTCCCCACTGGGATATCGCCGACGGCGGCGCCCACGTGCTTGACTGCATGATTTTCGGGGGCGTCCGGATAGACTACGGCAGCGCCGGGACGGGAACCACGGTGAACATCGTCGACGGCTGCGACGTAATCAGGGCGTTTGCCGGCGACAGCGCCGAACTGGTGCTGTGCGAAGACTCCGGCGCGAAGTTGTACGGCGGGCAGATTGGCGACAAGCTGATTGCCTGCGACAGGACCACGGTTTTTATCGAGGGTGGAACCACCGACGCGATCGACGCTCAGGACACAAGCGAGATAAGAATCCTGGGTGGCGGATACAACTACCCCATCGGGCACGTATCCGACACCAGCGGCACGCTGACCGGGACGCTATTAAGCGGCGATGCGCTGAACGTGTCGTTCGACCGCGCGTCGGGGGCGTCCATTATCCTCATGATGCCGGGAGACGTGGATATAGATGGAACGGTGGGCACCAAAGACCTCGCTGTTATTCTCCAGAACTACGGCCAGTTGGCCTCACAGTGGGAAATGGGCGACCTGGTCGACGACGACGTCGTAACCACCGATGACCTTGCTGCGGTGCTCCAGAACTGGGGACTGACCGGCGAGGTCTCCACAGGCGCCACGAACATTCCCGAACCCGCATCCGGCGCATTGTTGGCGATGGCGGGGCTGGCGCTTATCGGCAAAAAACGACGGTAACGAGACCGGCGCCGGTGGCTGAAAGTCATCGCGGGGACACAACGGAGGCCACAAAGGTCGCTATGCGCGGAGAATTGATTTGAATTTTCCGCCAATACACAGTTAATTTAATTACCATTGATGTACCGGCGATGGAACATTGTTTTTCTCCTTAACGACCATCAGGCGTACTACCGTCACGGGTGGGACGGCGGACCCCGGATACAGAGGCCTAATTTTGACCGCCTGGCGGGCGGGGGCGCATCTTTCCGACGGGCGTACACCGCCTGCCCGCTTTGCGGACCGGCCAGGCGGACAATGCTCACCGGGCTGTATCCCCACACCCACGGCGAGATCAAAAACGACGTCAACAGCCCCTACCGACACCCGCTCTACCTGGACATTCTGGGCGAGAACGGGTATCGGAATTTCTATTACGGCAAGTGGCACGCCGGCGCCGGCACGGCGCACGAGCATCACTGCGAGGGTTTCAGTTACCCCAGTTACAACAACCCCTACACCAAGCCGGAATATAAGGAATACCTCGAGTCGCGCGGGCTGGGCGAACCGGAAATCCTCATCGAGCGGAAGTTCCACGGTTCGGAGCGCATCGTCGAGGGCCAAACCTACAGGCAGAGGCGCAGATGGTGCAACGAGCACGCCAGCGGCGTGATGACCACGCCGGATGATACGCACGAGGCGTTTTTCCTTGCCAACATGGCGCGCGACAAACTGGTCGAACTGGCGGACGAGGGCGGCGAGAGACCGTTTCACCTGCGAGTGGACTTCTGGGGCCCACACCAGCCGTACTTCCCCACGCGACGGTTCGCCGAAATGTACGACCCGTCCGAGATTCCCCAATACGGCAGTTTCCGCGACACGCTCGACAACAAGCCTGAAATATATCGTTTCGAGATGAACCAGGCGCTGCGCGACGAAAACAAGCGACTGATTCAACCCAACCCCCTGCCGTGGGAAGTCTGGCAAAAGGTCCTTGCCCGCTGCTACGCGCAGATTACCCTCATCGACGCCGCCGGCGGCATAATCCTCGACGCTCTTGAGGATCTCGGCCTGGTCGAGAACACCCTTGTGATATGGGCGAGCGATCACGGCGACGCGGTCGCCTGCCACGGGGGGCACTTCGACAAGGCCTCGTACATGCCCGAGGAGATGGTGCGTGTGCCGCTTGCGGTCCGCATGCCGGGACGAATACCGCCCCACGGCGACCGGGACGAACTGGTAAGCAACCTGGACATAGCCCCCACGATACTCGCCGCGGCGTGGCTGGACTTCGGCGGCGAGGTCCACGGACGATCATTGCTCGGGCTTTTCGACGGAACCGCCGAGAGGCGCGAGGACCTTATGTTCGAGACGCACGGGCATTGCCAGGATCACCTCGGCCGCGGCGTGGTCACCCGGCGGCACAAGTACATCGCCAACAAGGGACAGACGGACGAACTCTACGACCTTCAGGACGACCCGTACGAAATGGACAACCTGATAGACAAGGCCGACGGCGGGCTGGTCGACGAGATGCGCTGCCGGCTTGAGCAATGGCAACGAAACACCGGCGACAACGCCAACGTAATGGATTAGAATCGCATCGGAGACACAATGACAAAACAACAGAACAAAAAGCCGAACTTCGTATTCGTAATAACCGACGACCAGGGCTACGGCGATCTCGCCTGCCACGGCAACCCCGTCATCAGCACGCCGAACCTGGACGAACTTCACGACCAGTGCGTGCGCCTGGAGAATTATCACGTGGGTCCGACCTGCTCGCCAACGCGCGCCGGCCTGATGACCGGGCGATACTGCAACGCCACGGGCGTGTGGCACACGCTGGGCGGACGCTCGCAGCTGCGCAAGGACGAGATGACCATGGCCGACGTCTTCGGCGCAAACGGTTACGCCACGGGCATCTTCGGCAAGTGGCACCTGGGCGACAATTACCCCTTCCGCCCGCACGATCGCGGATTCGCCACCGCCCTTTACCACGCCGACGGCGCCATCGGAACCACGCCGGACTACTGGGGAAACGACTATTTCGACGACGTCTATTTCGACAGGGGCGAACACCGCCAGTTCGAGGGCTACTGCACCGACGTGTGGTTCGACCAGGCCTTAAAGTTCATCGAGCAAAACGCAAAAGAAGGCAGGCCCTTCTTCTGCTACCTGCCGACCAACGCCCCGCACAGCCCTTACAACGTGCCGGACAGTTACAGCGAACCTTACAGGGGCAAGGTGCCCGATAAGCGCGCCAACTTCTACGGAATGATAACCTGCATAGACGAAAACGTCGGTCGCCTGCGGGCAAAACTCAATGAGTTGGGTCTGGCCGAAAACACCATATTCATCTTTATGACCGACAACGGCACCTCCGGCGGATGCGACGTCGACGAGAATCACTTCGTGACCGATGGTTACAACGCGCACATGCGCGGCAAGAAGAACTCCGAGTACGACGGCGGTCACCGCGTGCCGGCGTTCATATACTGGCCCGGCGGCGGTCTGGTCGGCGGGCGCCAGGTGTGGCGGGTGACCGCCAACATCGACATCCTGCCCACGCTGATGGAACTGTGCGACCTGAGGGCGCCGGAGGTGATGAGGTTCCACGGGCAGAGCATTGCACCGCTGCTGGTCGGGAAAAACGAGGACTGGCCTGATCGCGTGCTGGTGACCGACTCCCAGCGGGTGGAAAATCCCATCAAGTGGCGAAAAAGCGCCGTGATGACCGACCGCTGGCGGCTGGTCAACGGAAAGGAACTTTACGACATGGGAGCCGACCCGGGACAGCAAAACGACGTGTCCGGCGAGCATCCGGACCTGGTCGAAAAACTCCGCGGCGAGTACGAAACGTGGTGGCGGATCGTCTCGGAACGCTTCGATGAATACTGCTACACCATAATCGGAACAGAACACGAGACGGTTTCGCCCATCACCAGCCAGGACTGGCACGGCGAGGACCATGCGTGGAACCAGCAGCACATCCGCGAAGGCAAGGTGTGCAACGGCTTCTGGGCGATAGAGTTGGCCCGGGACGGCGAGTATTCGTTCGAACTTCGCCGCTGGCCCCGCGAGGCGGACCTGCCCATGGGCGCCGGAATCCAGGGCGAGATAAAGGACTGGTACACCGGCGGAAACGCCCTTGCGATTCAAAAGGTGAGCATAAAGGTCGGCGACCATGAGCAGTCCGCCGAAGTGGACGGCGATAAAAAGTGCGTTACGTTCAAATTCAAACTTCCTGCCGGAAGGACGACGTTCCAGACACACATGACGGACGCCGACGGCGCCGACCGAGGCGCGTATTACGTGTACGTCGAGAGAAAGGATTAAACGGAATGAATAATTCAAACTCAACCCGAAGGGACTTCATCAGAAAGACGGGATTGGGCGCGGCGGCGATGGCGCTTGGCGGCTGTAAAAACGGATTTCAAAATCGGGACGTAAAAGGCGCACGCGCAAAACATCCCAACGTCATCCTGATAATGACCGACGATCAGGGCTACGGCGACCTCGGCCTGCACGGCAACGACAAAATCAACACGCCGCACCTGGACCGCCTGGGGCGCAACAGCGTCCGCCTGACGGATTTTCACGTGAATCCCACCTGCGCGCCGACTCGTGCGGCTCTTCTCAGCGGCAAATACGCCCACCGCGTGGGCGTGTGGAACACGATAATGTCGCGCAGTTTCCTGGCCGCCGGCGAAACGACCATGGCGGATGTGTTCAGGTCCAACGGATACGCCACGGGCATCTTCGGCAAGTGGCACCTGGGCGGCAACTACCCCTTCCGCCCCATCGACCGCGGGTTCGAGGCGTGGGTGGGACACGGCGACGCCGGAACCGGCACCACCTCGGACTACTGGGGCAACGACAAGATGAACGACACCTACCTGCGCAACGGAAGGTGGGAGAAGTTCGCCGGCTTCTGTAACGACATCTACACCGACGAGACGATAAGTTTTATCGAGAAAAACAAGGACCGCCCGTTCTTCGCGTTCCTTTCCACCAACCTTCCGCACTCACCCTGGCACGTCTTGCCGCAGTGGGCAAGTGGCTACATGGAGGCGGGTATCAATCCGCACCGCTCGTGCTTCTACGCCTCCATCACGCACGTGGACCGCAACATCGGACGTCTGAGAAACTTTCTGGACACGCACGGACTGGCCGAAAACACCGTGATAGTGTTCCTGACCGACAACGGCACGGCCGGAGGGGCCCGCACTGACGAGAATGAATTCGTAATCGAGGGCTACAACGCCGGTCTGCGGGGGCGAAAGGCGCGGATATACGAAGGCGGGCACCGCGTACCGTGCTTCATCCATTGGCCCGGCGGCGGGCTGAGAGGCGGGGTCGAAATTCCGCACCTTTCGGCTCACGTGGACCTGCTTCCGACGCTGATTGACCTGTGCGGGCTGGAGCCGCCGGATGCCGAATTCGACGGAATGTCGCTAAAACCGCTCCTGAAGAATCCCAGGCACAACTGGCCGAGCAGGACGATGTTCGTCGAATCGCAGCAGCCGTTCGAGCCGAAAAAATGGAGCAATTCGGCCATGATGACCGAACGATGGCGACTGGTCAACGGCAAGGAACTTTACGACATAAAGAAGGACCACGCCCAGAAGCACGATGTGGCCGACGAGCACCCGAGCGTGGTCAAGAAACTTCGCGCCGAATACGAGAAAATCTGGGCCGATGTCTCCGCCGGCGACGACGAACTGAACCGACCGGTGGTCGGGACGGACAGGCAGAAAGAGACCTGGCTGACCGGCGACAACTGGATTCCCACCGTCGGGTGGAATCCGTGGGACCAGCGGAAGCACATACTCAAGGGTCCGGCCTGGAACGGGTACTGGGGCATCCAGGTAGCCCGCGACGGGAGGTACGAGTTCGAACTGCGGCGCTGGCCCAGGGAAGTGGACATGCCCATAACCGCTCCTCTGGACGCGCAGCAAACCGGCGACATCCACGAACCGACAAAGGACGGGCTGAAACCCGTCAAAATGGAACCCGGCGAGGCGATAAAGGCAGATACGGCCCGGATGAAGGTCGCAGGCGCCGAGATGAAAAAGCACATCGCGCCCGGCGACCGGGCCGTGTCCTTCAGGGTCGATCTCAAGGCCGGTCCGACCAATATACACACGTGGTTCGAGGACAAACAGGCCGGCGAATCCCGCGGGGCTTACTACGTCTACGTGAGAAAAATTAAATAAGTCGTGGCGCACACACCTGCCGCAACAAAAGCAAGCCGTGCAAAGAAAGTTGATATGAAAAGCAAGAAGTTATTTTACTTTGCAGCGGCGCCGGTTGTCATGTCGCTCCTGCGACCTGGTCGCCGACTGCGGCGGGCGATGCACCGAGGTGTTCTCGATGTGACGGACCTACACCGGCACTGAGAAGTTCGTCATACACACCCAAGCCACATCGGCGACGCAGGCGTCGGTAAAAATACCCCCTGAGAACGTGATTTAAACCCCCGGATGCTATATAATTAAAAAAAGTGTCAAACTATTAAAAAAATTTCGTCAGTACCGGATTTTAGGTTTGACAGTATAAATTAACGGATATAATTGATGCTCTTAAAACGGCCTGCAGCACTTTCCCGCTTTGGCAGGCGGGAATAAAGCCACAAAGGCATGGAGGACCGGAAGTAAACGATGCAGGCCGCCGAAGACCAAGCCAACCTGAAGTCATCCCCGCAAATAGTTTAACCGTATGGAGTAATGTGCCGATAACAGCCAATGGTCTCAAAAGGTCGGCCTATGGGCACGCCGGAGGCTTGGAAACGAACAGGCAGCGAAATGGCCACGGTAAAAATCGAGAATCACGATAAATAAGTAACGAGGTGTAATGTGATTCGGGAACTATACATATCCAGCCAGGAAATGCACGATAACTTTGTCCGCAGCGACCGCAAGCACGTGCTGATGATAACCAACCACGGCGTTCACCAGTGGCGGGTTGTGCCGGGTCTTCCCGACACCGGCGGGCAGAACGTATACGTGAATTATCTCGCCGAGGCGCTGGCCGAGCTTGGCTTTCGCGTCACGATAGTCAACCGCGGCGGATATCCGCATCCGGCCAACGGACACGTGATACGCGGCATTGATTATCACCCCAACGGCTTTGCGCGGATTATGTACATAGAAGACGGAATGGAGCGGTTCGTCCGCAAAGAAGACATGGCCGAACAAATCCCCGCCCTTGCCAAAGACCTTATCAACAAACTCACGAGCGACCGCAACAGCATCGACCTGATTATCAGCAACTACTGGGACGCCGCCGTGCTGGGCAATATGATCAACACCAACGGCGTGACCAACGGGCGGCACGTCCCGCACGTGTGGATTCCCCACTCGCTGGGCGCTCTGAAGAAAAAGAACATGCCCCCGTCCACCTGGGGCGATTTGCGGATAGACGAGCGCATCCACCACGAGAAAAACGCCCTCCACAATCTGGACGGGTGCGTCTCGACCTCCACCACCATCAAAAACACTTTCGACGAGGATTACGGGCACAAGGCGAAATATTTCATGCCGCCCTGCATCGACACCGCACGCATCCACCCAATGACGGCCGAAGAAATCGAGCCGATTTGGTCTTTCCTTGCCTCGGGCTCGAAATTCTCCGTCGAGCAACTTAAGCGGCGTAAAATCGTGGCCGAAATCAGCCGCACCGACAAGACCAAGCGCAAAGACGTGCTGATCAAGGCATTCGCGGGGGTTCTCCAGCGTGTGCCCGAGGCGCTTTTGCTTGTCGCGGTCGATCCCCGCGCCGAAAACCTCCACGCGGAACTGGTCCAACTCATCGCCGAACTGGAGATTTCCAACGAGGTGATAATCCTCGGGTCCGTCTGGGAGCAGCTCCCGATGATCTACAACGCCGCGGACATGTACTGCACGCCCTCGGTGATGGAGGGATTCGGCATGGCCGCCCAGGAGGCCGCCGCCACCGGAAAGGCGGTAGTCGCTTCGGACCTCGTGCCGTTCGCGTTGGAGTACCTGCTGGGGCCAAATCCCCACAGGCGGACCATAGGCGCCGACCATAACCGGGTCACGCTGGAATTCGGCGAGGCGTCGGTGGTGGTTCCCGCCGACAATGTCGCCGGTTTCGCCGAGGCGATCACCGTATTGCTCAAGGACGACGACCTCCGCGGAAAGATGGGGCGCCGCGCCAACGAAATCACCGTGCCCTACTTCACGTGGATACGCATGGCCGCCTCGCTGGTGAGGGACCTCGGCTTCGAGGTGGACAAAGACGTCGTAGCGCGAATGGAAAAGCACATTCGCCGGGTACCCTCCCAGCCCAAGCCTCGCGGCCGGCACACCGTCGGCGAACTCTCCCAGGAAGGACAGGCATGAATTCTACCCCGCGCCGGGGCGGTAATGATCTGGCGGATATACTCACCGGCACGTGGCGGCAACAGCAGCGCGACGGGTTTCTTTTGAGCTCCCCGACATCGGGCGAGATCGAAACCCGCCTTGTCCAGGACGAATCCTCCGGCATGCTGTGGCGCTTCAGGTGGATGCCGCACCGCGAAATCCGGGGCGATGTGCAGGAACTCCAAAGGCGGGGAATACTCAATCCCGAACGCGACGAGTCCAAACTCTACCGCGATCCGCGCGACTCGAAAGGGCGGCATTGTTTTTTGTGCCCGCAGAACATCGCCGAGTGCCATCCCATGGAGCGGCTGGTCGAGATGACCCTGGCAGGGAGGCGATACTTCGCCGGGGCGAACTTCGCCTGGATCGAGCCGAACCACTTCACCGTCCTCGATGCCGAGCACGTTGACCAGGCGTATTCGCGCCATGCGCTGGATGCGGCAGTGGATCTTCACCGTCGCACCGGCGGCGCCTACCGCGTGCTGTTCAACGGACCGGGCGCCGGCGCGTCGATTCCCTGGCACATGCACTTCCAGATAACCACCGAGGCGATGCCCATCGAGCGGTTGTCGCTCGGGCGTCAGGGCGACTACCCCACCGTCGTGCGGCGATTCGAGCTTGACGCCGGCGTCGAAGATGCGCACGATTACGCCGTCAAATGGGTAGAGGTCGACCGCGACAACCACACCATCAACCTGCTGATTGCCACTATCGAAGGCGCGGGCGCTGCGGCGTTTATCTTCCCGCGCGACTCGCGATATTCCACCGCCAGTGGCAAGGGGCTGGTTGGCGGTTTCGAGGCCTCCGGCGACTTCTGCCTCAGCGCCCCGGACGAACGAGACACCTTCGACAACGCCGATTCGAGCACCGCACGCGACATCCTCTGGCAGGTCCGCCCGCCCGAACTGAGATCCTGAAGCGCAAATACCGCCTGCGGCAATTTACCCCCGTCGCACAGTCGCACATCCGTGGATAAGCCGTTGCGGCGGTGCGAAAAGGCGATAAAATCACCTTAAGCAACCTACGCCCGTAGCTCAACCGGACAGAGCAGCGGTCTTCTAAACCGCAGGTTCCAGGTTCGAGTCCTGGCGGGCGTGGTCCGAAGGACCAGATCGGTAGAGAGTAGAAAGTAGACCAACCGGATGACGCCTCGACAAAAATCCCGAATGCATGATAACAAATCTTTCGTGACCGAAAGACCACCGGCGTGTTTGACGTTCAGAAGTTAGGCCCCGGCGCGACTGTCACCGTGTTGGGCGAGAATCGAACCGTCAAACTCGCCGACGGACGCTTCACCGACAAGTTCGACGGCTACGACGTGCACCTATACAAAATCAGATCCGCCGAAAAGTAGCAACAGAACCTTCAAACGCCCGCGCTTACAGTTTGTTACGTATGGGTCGGCGGCCTTGCGGCGGCCTTCCAGGCCGCCGACGTATTCGTCGATATTATACGCGGCGGCG
>CAYZPY010000064.1:0-1901 GCA_964480425.1 uncultured Planctomycetaceae bacterium | reverse complement strand
AATGGAACACCGCCGCGCCATTAACGAAAACACTCCCGCCGGTAGTTGACTACAGGTCCTCCAGTCGTCGCCGCACCGCTCGTGCGGAAATTTTATTGAGGCGGAATTCCTTGCGAGGTCCGGTGCGTCCGGAGATTATTTCCACGTCGCGCTTGTCAACACCGAGTGCGTCGGCGAGGATTTCGGCGACGGCCTTGTTTGCCCGGCCCTTCTCGGCGGGCGCGGAGGTGGCGACCTTGAGACAGTCGCCAAGGGCGCCGGCAATTTTGTCGCGCGACCCGCCGGGGACTACCTTGACCGATATTACCGCCCCGCCGCTATGGGCGCGAATATCGAGTTGGTGAACGTTATCCATCGCCCTGGAGCATTCCCGTTTTGCGCGCGTATTGAAAGATTCCGCCGGCCCGGAGGATTTCCCCCGCCGAGCCGAGCGACTGGAGTTCGTACTCGCCGCCGTCGGCGAGATTCCGCAGAACGCCCCGGCGCAGCTCAACCTCGACTTCCTGCCCGGTTGATATAACGTCAATCATCCGCTGCAGAGTCACCATCGGGGCAAGGTACCCGCCGTTTATGCTGTTTCGGAAAAATATTCGTGCGAAGCTCTCGGCCGCCACAACTCGGCAGCCCGCCTGGGCAATCGCCAGCGGCGCGTGCTCGCGCGACGAGCCGCACCCGAAGTTGCGCCCTGCGATTATCACGGCGAATTCGCTCTTTTCTCTTCCCTGGGGCACGAACGGCACGTCGCCGCCAGGCAGACCTGACTGCTTCGACGGTACGCCGCTAAGGGCGTAAACGCCGAAGAACTTTCGCTCGTGGGGGTCGGATGGATCGTAACTTAGATACCGGGCAGGGATTATCTGATCGGTGTCTATGTTGTCGCCCAGGACGAACGCCCTGCCGGTGATGCTCTGTTGCATTGCATTTTCCTTTGTCAAATAGGTTTTATCAAAACGCGACAGTTATTGTATAAATGTCGGCGTCGAAAGGAAACAAACGATGGGCGAACACTTTGCAGACACACTGGCCGCCGCCGTGTCCCACGCCGGTTCGCCGGTTTGCGTGGGCCTGGACCCTCGACCGGACCGCCTGCCGGATGATCTCGCCGGCGCCGCGGACAGGGACGAGCAAATCATAGCAATCGAGACGTTCTGCCTGGGCGTCATTCAGGCCGTGGCGGGAGTCGTCCCGGCGGTGAAGATTCAATCCGCGTATTTCGAGCGTTACGGTTCGGCGGGCGTGGCCCTCTACGAGCGCATGGTGGCATGCTGCCGCGATGCGGGGCTCATCGTCATCGGCGACGTGAAGCGCGGCGACATCGGCTCGACCGCCCAGGCGTACGCCGAGGGGCATATTATGGACGAAAATTCATCGGACGCGATTACGGTCAATCCCTACTTCGGCGCCGACGGGCTTGCGCCGTTTGTCGCCGCCGCCGCAGGCGCGGGCAAGGGCGTGTTCGTGCTGGTGCGGACGTCGAATCCGTCGGCCGGGCAGGTTCAGGACTTCGCCGACGCCGACGGACGGCGTTTTTACGAGCATCTGGCCGCACAGATCGCAAAACTGGGCGAGGAATTTTTGGGCCAATGCGGATACAGTTGCGTCGGCGCGGTGGTGGGCGCGACTTATCCCGACGAGGCGCGCCGCCTGCGCCGGCTCATGCCGCGCCAGATATTCCTCGTACCCGGATACGGCGCGCAGGGCGCCTCGGCTGCGGATTGCCAGGCCGCGTTCGCTTCCAATGGTCAAGGCGCGATAGTCAACGCCTCGCGCTCGGTGATATACGCCTTCGAGCGCGATGAGTATTCCAAACTCAACTGGCGCGACGCCGTCGCCGCCGCCGCCAAAGACTTCGCCGCAGACATCCGCCGGTCGGTATACAAGTAACACTCGGGAGCAGGATG
>CAYZPY010000063.1:0-13622 GCA_964480425.1 uncultured Planctomycetaceae bacterium | reverse complement strand
TACATTCGCCGCATCGTCGCCGAGGCGCCGGCGCACCTGGCGCCCGGCGGCCGGCTCGTGATGGAATTCGGCGCCGGCCAGTGCGAGGTGATCCGTCAAATGTTCGAAGAAAACGAACAATTCACCGACGTGCACATCCTCACCGACCACCGCGGCATGGAACGCGCCGCCTCGACCAAGAGAAAATAAGCGCGGCGGCGCAGGAACGCCACCGCGCGGGCTGGAAGCCCGCGACACTCTTTTAGATCAAACCTGCGGCTTTTTCGTTGTCGGTGGTGGACAGGACGATAAGTGCCTGGTCGGCGTCGCCGGGTGCGGCATAGATTATTTCGATGCCGATTTGCGCCTCGGCGAGCTTGGAGGCCAGTTCGTTAAGTGCCCCGGCCCGGTTGGCGACCTTAGCGGTAACCACCTGCTGGGATTCGCAGGAGTCGGCCACCGATTCGATAAGCGCCGCGGCCTGGGAGTTGTTATCGGTGAGCATGAGCATCTTTCCGACGTCGCCCTCGACCCAGGCGCAGACGGCCAGGATGTTTATCCCGGCGTCCTTGACGGCGTCGGTAATCTCTGCAAGGCGTCCCACCTTGTCCCGGGCCTTTATCATCAGTTGATTCGCGAGTTCTGCCATGGTTTTGCTCCTTGTTTCAGAATACGTTTTCGATGTAATTCGCGTGGGGCTTTCGCCCCGTCGGCGCGACGATCGAAACAATGTCGAAGCGGACGTTGTACCCGTCGGCGTCGCGCCCTGTCAGATAGTAATCCGCAATTTTTCTAAGCCGGCGGCGTTTTTCGGCGTCCACGGCGGATTCCGGTTCAGTATATTGGTTCGAGGACCGCGTTTTTACCTCGACGATGGCGATCGTTTCGGCCCCGACGGTCCTGCGGGTGGAGTGGTCAAGCGCGATGATGTCGGCCTCGCCGGCGGGGCAGCGGTAGTTGCGGGCGAGTATCTTCATGCCCCTTCGACGCACCAGCCGACGGGCGAGTTTTTCGCCTCGGTCGCCGAGGTCGTCCTTACGCCGTGACTGTCCGAACGGCCACATGTGCCTTTATTGCTCTTGCGAAGTCTCCTGACGGGGAGGTTGCTGTTCGGCTTCATCCTGTTGTTGTTCGGCGGGCGGTTGCTGTTCGGCTTGGGGTTGCTGTTTGGCGGGTGGTTCCTGTGGGGCGGACGTTTTGGCGGGGGGCTGTCGGGCGGCCTTTTTGTCGCGGACCTTGGGCCCGGAGGTCGCCTCTTTGATTCGAGTGGCCTTGCCGAGCCGGCCTCGGAGGTAGTAAAGTTTCGCCCGGCGCACCCTGCCCTGTCGCAGGACTTTTATTTCCGTCACGCTGGGGCTGTGGATCGGGAATACGCGCTCCAGTCCTTCGTTGTTGACTATCCGCCTGACCGTGAAGGTTTCGGATATGCCCGAACCCCTGCGTGCGATAACCGTCCCGACGAAATTCTGTATGCGTTCCTTGTCTCCTTCGACGATCCGCACGCCCACGCTGACTGTGTCGCCGATGCCGAAGTCGGGCACGTTGTCCTTGAGGTCCTTCTGGACGGCTTTTTTCAATAGTTCCTGGCTCACGGCTGTTCTCCGTTTGATATTTTACCCGCGGATTCGCCCGCGGTGTTGTTCGAGGCGGTTTTTCTGGTGTATTTTTTCCACAGGTCGCCCCTGCGGTTTTTGGTTCGCATTTCGGCCTGTTCCTTTCGCCATTTTTCTATTTCCGCGTGGTTTCCGCTCAGCAGCACGTCCGGAACGCTCATCCCGCGGAAGACCCGCGGGCGGGTGTACTGCGGATACTCCAGCAGGCCCTGCGTAAAGGATTCGTCCTTTACGGACTGGGCTTTTCCGGTGGCGCCGGGCAGCAGTCTTGCCACCGCGTCGCTCAGCGCCATTGCCGCGAATTCCCCGCCGGACATTACAAAGTCGCCCACGGATATTTCATCGTCCGCCAGTGCGGTTCGTATCCGCTCGTCGAAGCCCTCGTAGTGCCCGGCCAAGAGAATCAATCGTTTTTCACCGGCCAGTTCCGTGACGATTTCCTGGTTAAGTCTCCTGCCCTGCGGGCTGAGCAGGATCACTTTTCCGGGATATTCCAACTGCGGTCTGACGAATTCGACGGCGTCGAAGACCGGCTGGCACATCAGCACCATTCCCGGACCGCCTCCGAACGGCGCATCGTCCACCGAGCCGTAAGAATCCTTGGCGAACCGGCGTATGTCGGTCAGGTGGACTTCGAGTATGCCGCTCCGGACGGCCCGCCCGATGAGTCCCAGGCGGCGGAATCCGTCGAACATGCCCTCAAAGAGCGTCAGGATGTCTATGCGTAAAGTCATCCTTTCACCGGTGGGCAGTTCGCCTCTGCTCGCCTCGGCGGGTCCGCGTGCGGCTCATTTACCGGGCATGATTCCCTGTCGAACCAGCAACCGCCGCACCGTCGGGGACGGTTTTGCCCCGACGCTCAACCAGTGTTCGATCCGGTCGCGCTTAAGCGCGACTTTATTGTCCGCCTCGGCGGCGGGATCGTACCATCCCAGTTCTTCTATCACCCGTCCGTCGCGCGGACTGCGCGAGTCCATTGCCGCCAGCCGGAAAAAGCTCCTGTGCCTGCGTCCGAATTTTTTCAATCTAAGTCTAACCGCCACTTGTAGTTACTCCGTAAACAAGGTCAATTCACCCGCGCCTCCGAAGCGAGCGATGAGGTATTGTACACGTTAATCGCCCCGATGCAAGTCTAAATGCCACCCGGCGCCGGCGTAGGCGGATGCGGGTCAGAAGTACCTTCTCTTTTTCGGCAACTGTTCCTTGACGTAGTTCAGATGGTTGATCGCGTTTTTCCACAACTGATTGTCGTTTTCCGGTTCGGGTTCGCTGGTAGCGGGGATCATTTTCAGGAGTTTCTCGAACTCTCTCTTGGCGTCTTGCCACTGGTGGTTCTGCTCCAGTTTGTACGCCTTTCGGTATTGATCGATTACCCGCGTTATCAGTTGTGTTTCGGCGCGGTTGTAGGCCCACTGGTCGGATATTTCCTGGAAATCCGAACGGTGCGTATAGGCCAGGTATAGTTTGAAATACTTCACGGACCTGTACAGGTTGTCCGGCTCCTGCTCGACGTTTCGGTCCTGGTAGAGCATTCGGGCTTTTTTTATGGCTTCCTGCGCCTTTACAGGATTACGGTGCTTGCCTTCGATGGGCTCCTGGAGGATGCTGCGTATTCGGTTGTCTTCCAGGGCGGGTGGCGCGTTGGTTTGAATTTTCCCTGTGTCCCCGAGCTGCGCCAGGATCGCGATGACGATAATCACCACGCCCATGTAGACCCCGAAGATGACAAGGTACCTTTTGAGTTTCTTTTTCTTTTCGTCCTTTTTCCGTTTTTCCTCTTCGTTCAGTTGTTCCACGTCTTCATCGAGCGTATCGGTGCGGTCGGGCGGGGGGGAGGGTTTTTCCGTCGCGGGCGGTTTTTGGGGTGTTGGCGGTTGCTGTTGTTCTTTTTGTGCTTCCCCTTTTTCAGGCGGGGGTGGCGCGTGCTCGGCGAGGTATTTATCGACGGCCTCTTCGACGCCGTCGCCGGGCGCCACGAAGAGTATCTTCGTTTCGTCGCCTATCTCCAAGACGTCGCCGGTTTCCAGCAGTATTCGCTTTTGGGGCTTTTTGTATTTTTTGCCGTTTATCCTGGTGCCGAAGGACGAGAGGTTCCTGACGGTCCATCCGTCGGTGGTCAACTCGAACTGCAGTTGTTCGCGCGAGGCGTGCTGGTCCTCGATGGTAATGTCCGCCTGGGGCGACCTTCCCATCAGTGCGGAGTTGCCCGGGATGCTCACCCGCAGATCCTGCTGGGGTCCCGCCACGAAAGCAAGCACGGGCGTCGCCCGGGCCATCAGAACATCCCTCCGCGGATCATCCTGATAATAGCCGGGGCGAACACCGCCAGCACCACGCTCATCAGGATCAGCAGACTCGGTATTAAGATCCTCACTGACGCCACGGCGGCGGCGTTCTCGGCTCGGACGCTGCGCCTGAGTCGCAGGAGATTGGCCTCGGAGTGCAGCACGTCGTGCAGGGGCGTTCCGAGGTCTTCAGCCTGGATTACGCTGGCGACGATGCTCCGCAGCAGCTCCAGCGGTATTCTGTCCGAGAGGTTCCTCAGCGCCTTTCGCCGCGTTGAGCCCAGTTCTATTTCTGCGATGACGCTGCGCAGCTCGACGTTCAGGGGGTCGGTCGTGTCATCTCTGACGACGGACTTGACCGCCTCGGTGAATGTCGCGCCGGCGGCCATTGCCATCGCTATAAGGTCCAGCGTGTACGGCAGGCGCTTGGAAATATCGCGAACCCTCTTGGAGGCGGTGTCGTGCAGTTTGTACAGGCGCAGGAAAATTCCGCCCGCCAGTGCGACAAATATCACCAGTATGCTGAACTGCCCGAACGAGAGCAGGTACAGCGCTTCCAGCACCAGCCCCAGCACGATGCCGGTAAGTATCGCCACGGCGAGGTATTCCTCCGCAGTGTAATAATTGGGGCTTCCCGCCGCCGTGATCCTTTGGCGCAACCATTGTTTTGCGCGTGGTATCGCCAGTCTGTGACTGATCGCAAGCATCAGCCACATTATCGGCTGGAGGATCGGCTGTTCGAAGACGGTGGTGCGGTCGGTGTGCCCGGTCGCCAGCGCCGCCTCGCGCTGGGCGAATACCTGGATTTTTCCCATCTGGCTGAAGACCGCCAGTATGAGCATGGCGATTGCGGCGAATATGCACACCGAGATAATCAGGTCCCACAGAATCGTACCGGGACCGTAACTCGCCGCCGTCGTCAGCATTTCCGCGTTGAAGGTCATTCAGATGTCCACCGATATTATCTTTTTGATCCACAGGAATCCAAGCACGTTGAGCAGGATTATGAACAGCAGTATTAATTTTCCGATGTCGTCGACAAAAAGCATTTTGACGTCTTCCGGCGCGACCAGGACGTAGAGTATCGCCAGCACGACCGCCGGCATGGCGCCCAGCCACCGCGCCGTGGCGCGTCCCTGTGCGGTGAGAGTCTGGACGCGGCTTTCGAGGCGCTGAATTTCCCTGATGCTTCTGGCTATGCGGTCCAGCGTCTCGCCGAGGTCGCCGCCGCGCTGGCGGTGCGTCTGAAGCGCGGAGAACAACAGCCGGAAATTACCCGACCCTATTCGCTCGGCGGCGTTGTCCATCGCCTCGTCCAGCGACATCCCGAACTCGTATTCCCTCAGGAGGTGAGTGAATTCCTGCCTCAGCGGTCTGGGACCGTCGCGCGACAGAAGCTCCATTGCCTGGACGAGGTTCAGTCCCGCGCGCACGCCCGAGGCGAGCGTCTGCACGCCGCTGATTAGCTGCTCGTCGAGTCGTTGCAGGCGTTTTCGCTGGAGGTAACGAAGGACCATTCGCGGCAGCATGAAGCCCGCCGCCGCCCCGAGCACCGCCCCGACAAACGAACCGGCTAAGAGATAGCCCAGCAGCGTGAGCGCCACGAAAACAACCGCGGTGTATATGGTCACTGATCGCGGGCTTACGTTCAGCAGCAGCCCGGCGCGGAGGACGCGGTAATATTTCTCCTCCCTGCGGTGGATCAGCTGCATAAGCGGCGGTCCTCCCAGGTAGATCGCCACGCCCGACGCTATGAAAATAACAATCGAACTAATAATTGAGCCCAAGCCGTAGGCGATTATACTTCCCTGCATACAGGTCATTACGTGAACGCTCCCACTTCCAGATACTCGTTTTTGATGAGTTCTTCGGCGAATCGGGGGATGTATCCGGTGTGCCGGAGGCGCGCCTCGGCGGGGTCCTGCCCCTTGGCGGCGCGAAGGACGTAAATGTCTTCGGTGATGATCTGGGTAGTCTCGGGGTCCATGGTGAGTATCTCGGAAATGTGCGTTACGCGCCGGCGCCCGTCGGGGAAGCGGGCTATCTGCACGATTATGTCCAGCGCCGCCACTATCTGCTCGCGTATCGCCCTGACGGGCATCTCCACCGCCATGAGCACCATCGTCTCCAGGCGCATCAGCATGTCTTCGGGATTGTTGGCGTGGATGGTCGTCAGCGAGCCGTCGTGTCCGGTATTCATTGCCTGAAGCATGTCCAGCGCCTCGGGTCCCCGGCACTCGCCCACGATGAGCCGGTCGGGACGCATGCGCAGCGCGTTGCGGACAAGATCGCGTATGGTGTACTGACCCTTGCCCTCGATGTTGGCCGGACGGGTCTCCATGCTCACCAGGTGCTCCTGGGGCAGTTGGAGTTCGGCCGAGTCTTCTATGGTCACTATGCGCTCCTCGGGGGGGATGAAATGGCTAAGAACGTTGAGCGTGGTGGTTTTTCCGCTTCCAGTCCCCCCGGAGATTATCAGGTTCTTTCGCCCCAGCACGCATGCGCGGAGGAAGTTTGCCGTCGCCTCGGTCAGCGTATCGCGCTCGATGAGGTCGTCTATGGTGAATGGGATCTGGGCGAATTTTCGTATGGTCAGCGTCGGGCCCGACAGAGAGATGGGATTTATCACGGCGTTTACTCGCGAGCCGTCGGGCAGTCTTGCGTCAACCAGTGGCTGGGAGCGGTCCACCCGCCTGCCCACGGGGGTGATTATCCGCTCTATGATGCTCTGGACGATTTCGTCGGAAAAGAAACTCCGCCCGGTGTTCTGGACCATACCGTCCTTTTCGATGTAGATTTTGTCCTTCCCGATTACCATGATCTCGTTGACGTTCGGCATTTCCAGCAGGTCCTGGAGGGGTCCGTAGCCCAGCACGACGTCTTCTATTTCCTTGGAGAGCATTCGTCGGACTATGTATTCGCGCAATTCCGGGGAGGCCTGTTTGGAGATGCGCTTGATCTGCTCGTCCCATCCCGCCTCGACCATGCCGATGTCTTTCTTGACGGTGTGCGGGGCCAGTTGCAGAGGGAATCGCCCTATCGCGTCGCCCACGAAGCGCGAGATGGTCTCCTCGTGCTTGCTCTGGATGGTGTCGGATTCGTCGAACCCGTAACTGTACATCAGTTTTCCGGTGGCGCGCCGGGATATCTCCGTGACGATGCTGCGCCACAGGAACTCGCGCATTAGGTGCTCGCCCATGCCCTGGTCGACCTTGTCGTAGTGCTCCTCGATTATGTTCGAGAGGTTCCGCTTGATAAGCGCCACGTGCTTGGAGTCCTGTGCGGAGGCCAGGTGAGACGCCACACGGAGATTGAGTCTGTCCAGCAGTTCGGCGTGCATACGCTGTTCGAGCTCGACGATTTTTTTTCGCGGCGAGATTTCCCGCTTGCCCGCCCGGACGCGCTTGGCGGTGGGGGCCATCATGTACAGACTGTATTCGCCTATCCGTATTTCGTCGCCATATCCCACCTTGCGGCGCTGCTTGGGACCGAGCGACTTGTTGGCCACTATCGTGTCGTTCAGCCCCAGCGACTCTATGTGGTAACTCCCGCCCTTCCAGGTTATCCGGGCGTGTTTGCGGGAGACGAACGGGCTTTTGAGAACCACGTTGTTGGAGTCGTCCCTGCCTATGGAAATTTCCTCTCCGTCAACCTGGGTCACCTGCCTCTGGTCGGTGTATTGATTGTATATCCAGATTTCCACGTTTTATCTCGCCTGATAAATTTTATTCCCGGTAAGTATCGCCGATAAGCGCCCGCTCGGTGAGCGGTTTGAGTTTCGGATTTATTCTCGGTTCGGACTTGGAGTAGCCCTTTGAACTGTTCACGTGAATCCACGCGTCGCCTTTTTTGTAGCTGAGAACGTTATGAAGTTGCACCGCCAGTTCGGGTTTCATCTGGAGGGTTATGGATTTGTACGTGCGTGGAACGCTGGAGGACGACCTTGTTCCGCGCGGCTGATATTCCTCCTGGGGATACTGTCCGCCTATGGCCACGACCTGCACGTTTTCGATGACTCGGCAGGTAGTATATTTATCGCCCACCGGAAGCACCGCCAGCACGTCCACATTGTCGCCCCAGCGAAGCACCGTCCCGGGCGACAAATCCGGGTTGACCTCGATGGTTACCGCCTGCATGTCATCGGGAAGACTGTAACTGGGGCGAGTCTTTTCGCCGCCGGTGAAGTGCCCCCACAACACGTACTGCCCCTTGTTGACGTTTTTTTTGAGCGTTTCGCCGTTTACGATTTTTATTTCGTCGGCGAGTATGGGGTTAGGCAGCACGTCGTAGACGGCCTGAGGCACGGTGACAATCTCGATGTCTTTTTCGGAATCGACGTCGTGTCCCACGGTGAGATACTTGTTGTATTTCAGCACATCGCGGGTTTTGCCTTTTGCGGCGCTTCGCACGTGGGCGATGTGCACGTTGTATATAACTACCACTATGCCCGCCAGCACCAGCGCGGTGATTAGTAGTCCCTTGTTTTGTATTCCCGGTTTTTCTTCACCGGTGTCGTGTCCGTTGGTCATGGATGTCTCCTGAATTCAATTTTCGGCGGGTTGCGCCGCCATTAGTTCTATACGTATTATTTTCTCCGCAGTTGGGTGATTTCGCAACCGTAGGATCATCAATACGGTCCCTCGCTGGTCGTTTCTAAGGAAAATATCATTTTTCCGCGTAGATTTCGCGCCCTGGTCCGGATGGGATAAGAACCCCTTCTCGCCGGCGAGCCGGCGGTAATGCTCGCGCGCCGCTTCGGCGCTTCCGGGATAGTGATAACTTGCGTGTTGATAAAGGTATCCTTTCACCGTTCGCCGCCCGGCGAACAACTTTTTTGCGCCCGGCGGCGGCGCGACGTCGGCAGGGTCGCCTTCCATCTCGAAGGACCATTTGCCGATTATCTCTGAGGGGTTCGCCGGCAACCAGTCGGAACCGTTATCAAAAAACGCATCCGGTCGCAATGACGAGGGCGACACCGCCTGCGGCTGATATGAGCCGCCGCGCCCGGTCCGGTAAAACACGTACGCCTGCCAGGCGGCGAATACCGTCGCCACCAGCAGGAAGAAATACAAAATCGCCTTCCAGAATGTTTTT
This sequence comes from uncultured Planctomycetaceae bacterium, assembly GCA_964480425.1. Taxonomy (GTDB): domain Bacteria; phylum Planctomycetota; class Phycisphaerae; order SM23-33; family SM23-33; genus CAYYMD01. The sequence continues at coordinate 4,651 of CAYZPY010000063.1, read as the reverse complement.
CGTCTGGTCGATTCCTCCTGACGGGAGCTGTCGGCGTTGTCGGGTGAATTCATGGCGTGATCAATCTCTACCAGTCCACCAGGTATAATTTGCGGAATGTGCGCCCCATGTCCTCGCCCGGGTAGGGAACGCTATTAAGCACCTCGTCGAGTTCGCCGTAGAAGACCTCTGAGAGCTCCTTCCAGCATTTTGCCTCCCTGCGGCGCCACTGCCTTCCGTCGCGGAGGTGGTGACTTTTCAACGAATCGGTAATGAAGTGCCGCCAATAACTCTGGGGCGGGGCGAAATCCACGGTTAACTTCACACCTCGCCCCCGGGGGTATTTTTCATTGACGGTCCGCCGCGACAGTTCCTGCGAGGGGCTGTAATCCCGTCCCGCCTCGGCGGTCAGGTCATAGAGTGTGTCTTCGGGTCCGCGACTGTGTCTTCTTTTGACTATTTCGGCCCCGGGCGAAAGGAATATGTCGTTGAGCCGCTCGTTGGATTCCCATGACCCCTCGTTGACGCGATTCCAGGAGGCGTATCTGCTGGCGATCTTGACCTTCTGATTGTTCCTGTTGACCCATCCGAAAAAGAAAATCATGCTGATAATCGTCACCAGAAACGGAATGCTCATCAGCGTTTCGAGTATTGCGGTTCCCGAACGGGCGCATCGGCGCCGATTGGGCGAGCGGGGCGAAGCCGCATTGCTTAATCCGTGCACGTCGTTGTTTGTGTTTACTTTTTGCATCAGTGTTTCAGGTAGGTCTCGGCTAGGTCTTCGTTCATGGCCGACATGTAATCGTAAACTCTGCGCAGTTCATCGTAGGTCACCAGGTACCCCACCTCGTGTATGTTCCCGGAGCCCTCGTCCAGTCGCCATGCCCAGTCGCGCCACTTGCTCACGGGCATCAGTGTGACCTGCCAATCCTGCGTCCACAGGTCGAAACTGGAATGGTTGAACACCTTCGATTGCGCCACCGCCACGATCTGTTCGGAGGGATTCGGATTTGTGAACTGACTGGACCACACCATTGCCTGGTCGCCCGCCCCGCCGACGCCGAGGTAGGTGAAATATTCCCTTCTGTATCCCTCGTCGGGGTCTGAGCGGTATTCGGGCGCCGGGCCCGGATCGTAATCGCCGACCGACGTGTCCAGCAGCGTGGGGGCAGGAAGCGCGTCGTAACTGTCCCAGTTGCAGGGATTGTCGATCTCTACCTCGGCGCCTATGTCCACGCCGCCGAAAACGTACCACGCCACCACGTAGACGTCCTGGAAGAGGGGCTCGCCCGTCATGGGGTCAATCTGCTTGCGGAGCCCGATGCGATGATCGTAGGTGGTCTGGTATGTGTAACTGTCTTTCCAGACGTAGTCCGATACCTTCGGGATGCCCCACTTGGCCGGATCGTTCCAGTTTGAGGTCCAGATGGAAATGGGGTATTCGCCGTTGGTGTAATACGTGCCGTGGCTGAGCCAGTCGGGCGAACTCTCCGGCACCGAGGAAACTATCTCCACGAGGTAAAACATGGTCCGGTCGATACGCACGTCGTCGCGCTGCGCCATCTGGAGCGCGGTGGGGTAGTCCCCGATCCATTGGGGATAGTGGATGCTTCGAAGACTCTGCGAGCCGAACATGTATCCGAGCTTGATGCCGGAAATCTCGTGCATGTAATTGTAAAAGTACGTGTCGGGCAGTTTTCCGCGGTGATGCTGACCGTGATCCTGGGCCCACCAGTCGATCCGCTCCATCGCCCAGTGGTACGGGCCCTCGGTGCCGTACCCGATGTGTTTGCGATCGGTTACGGTTCGCCAGTGTCCCGGGCGCCCCCCGCCTCTCTGCTTGGCCGACGCCCCGACTCTCCGCCCGCCGACGTTCACGTTGCCTCGATTGCCCCGAACCTGTGGTCCGGGTTGACCCGGCACCCATTCCCTTCCGGTAACTATGGTCCTGTAAATCGGATATCGCCAGCGGTACAGGCGCGCCCAGGGTCCCAGGCGGTGGGGCCACTGCATGTCGGGTATCGCCCCGCCCCTTCCGCCGGTGTATCTGAGGGTCGCGCGGTTGCTGTAAACATGCTCCCTTCCCTGCAGGGTCGGCTGGTAGTCTCTGAACTCGCCGCGCCTGGCGGGCGGGCGCGGCACAATCGGAACCAGGAACGCCATGTCGGTCAGGTTTGATTTACCGAATCGCACGGCGTCGGCCTGGGCGAGTATTCCGGCCGACTCGATGGCGGACTGCGAAAATTCGTCCAGCGTGGTGACCGCCTTCCATAATTTTCCGTTCGGCGGCGCGCCGCCCCCCCCGCGATACGCCCAGTGAGTCGTCTGGTCCATCTCGAAACCGCTCTGGTTCAGAGAGTTGTTCATGGCCGCAAGAATGTCGCTCTGGCGGCCCATCCTTTCGGACAGGGATTCCAGTCCTCTTTTGAGGTACTCTTCCGGCACGCCCCGCGCGAGTTGCGCGTTGATGGCCTCTTTCCAGGCGGCAAGTTCCTCGGCCGACATCTGAACCGAAAGCGGCAGGGCGTCCATGATGGGCACCATCGCCAGCAGGCGCGACGAGGCCACGTTGTTCATCGCCACCAGGTTCAGAGTACGGGCGATCCATCCGCCACCGCTTACCGCCACCGCGTCGGCGGTGTCCTGGGTGTCCAGGCGGCGATTGGCCTGCACGCCCATGTTCAAAACGTAGAAAATCAAACCCACCAGGAGCGTCATCGCCAGCAGAAGCACAATCAGTATCTGCCCCCGCGCCGGGTCGCCTCTTTTGCCGCGCCGAGCGGCACCGTGCAACCGCGTGTCGGGTGCGGATATTGTCCTGCCGGTCATCATGTTACGATACATTATAGGCATCGCGTCCGACCTCGGTTGGGTCATTCATTAAGTTTCTGGCGGGCCTGGGCTATCAGGGATTTCACTTCCTCGGTGTCCTTGTATCCCCTGGCGATGTTGAAGTAGGCGACGGCGCCCTTGTAATCGTTGTTGTTCATGGCCGCCCGGCCCTTGTAGACGTTTTCTTCGTAGTTGATATCGTTAGACAGCGTCCGGGCTTCCTTGGTGTCGTTAACGTCCCGGGCCTGGCGGACGTATTCCTTGGCCTTGGAGAACTCGCGGTTCTCCTGCGCCTCGCGGGCCTGGGACAGGTAGGAGTTGTACTTTCGCTCGCGCACCGTTCTGGCAAGTTCCGCAGCGACCAGTTCGCTCTTGGACGGGTCGATGCGGGAGGCCACTTCCAGCGCCGCGATGGCGTCCGCGTAATTGCCTGCTGCGCGGAGTTTCCTGGCTTCGTTGATTTTTATACGACTGCGGCAGTCTCTTATTTTTTCCCTGACGGTTTTTTCCCTTTTGATTTTGTCGGCCTGTTCGTACAACTTCAGGGCGGATTCCCATTTCCCGTCGTTGTGAAGTTTGTCGGCGCGGGCGATCAGGGCGCCGAAATCCTGTTCGCGTATTATTTTGTTGCGGAGGTTCCTGGCGGCGGAGTTTTTCGGGTCGCCGGAGAGGATCTTCTCCAGTTCCTTTAAGGCTTGGTCGTACTTTTTTTCGTCGTAAAGCCGGCGCGCAAGTGTCAGCGCCTGTTCGCCCTTGAGTTCGTTGATTCGCCCGGTCAGCTCATCCGAGGGCTTGATGCTGTTGGCCTTTTCCAGTGCCCGAATCTGCGCCGGCAGGTCGCCCTGCTGCTTGGCCTGTAGGGCCTCGGCCATCGCCGAGACGTAGCGGCTCTCGACGTTCAACTTTTCGATTTTATCTTCCACTTCCTTTTGCAGGCGGTTGCGACGCGACGGGGGCAGCGCCTGCGCCGATTCGCCCTGGAGCATGGAAAGGGCGTCCTGGTAGGCGCTGCGCGCCGATACGAAGTCGCCCTCCCCAAGCGCCTTGTCGCCCTGCGCGATGTGCTGGTTGAACTGCATTTCGAATTCTTTTTGCACGGCACTGGATTTCAATTCCTCAAGGCGCCTGCGCTGGCGGGGCGTGAGCATCATGACCAGGTCGCCGAGGTATTCCAGGTTGTCCCGGACCGTCCCGAACCGGTCCTCGGCCAGGGCGGTTTCGGCCGCCTCCATCTTGTCCTCGAAATCACGGGTGGTCAGGAGGTATTCCTTGAAGTCGCTTACCACTTTGTTCATGCGGGTGGTCCAGTCGACGAACTGCTTGTTCTCGCTGCGGGCCTGGAGTTCCTGGAGTCTGTCGGAGGCGTTGGTCTCCTCCTGCGCGGCTACGCTCCAGTTTCCGCGCATTACGTTTATGTGTCCCCTGCACAAGTGGATCCATACCGACGCCTTGGCCGAATGGGTGGTGCCGCTGAAGCGCTCCTTTTTGGTCAGATCCTCGAAGCCCGAGATGGCCCGGCGCATCTTTTCGATGGCCTTATCAATCTCTCCGTTGTCGCGCGCCTCAAGTGCCTGGTCAAAGTCGTTCCTGGCGTCCTGGAACACCTGGGAGGCCGTTCTGCTCAGGCGTTTGGCCCGCATGTGCTGCTTGACGCCCCACGCCACGCCGATGCCTATTATGCTCAGCACGATGACGCCGAGCAATACCAGCCGGGTGCGTCTGGACAGCGCCTTGGAGGGCACCGGTGCGGTCGGTGGGGGGGCTTCGGGCTGCTGTTCTTCCTCCCGAAGCGCCTGGGGTTCTTCGCCCCCGGGTGGAGGTTCCTCGCCGAGCGCCTCGT
>CAYZPY010000062.1:0-13689 GCA_964480425.1 uncultured Planctomycetaceae bacterium | reverse complement strand
TAGAAATCGGCGATGCGGCTCTCCAGGTACGCCGGGTACGCCTCCTCGCCGGGTATCTCCTCCAACCGGCCCGATATCTCCCGCATCGCCTGGGCCCATCGGCTGGTGGAGTCGGCCAGAAGGAGCACATTGAGCCCCATCTGGCGGTAGTACTCGCCGAGGGTCGCACCGGTGTACACAGAGGCGTCGCGGGCCGAGACCGGCATGGCCGAGGTGTTGCACACGATGATGGTGCGGTCCATCAGCGATTTCCCGGTGCGCGGGTCGGTCAGTTGGGGGAACTCGCGGATGGTCTCGACGACCTCGCCGGCGCGCTCCCCGCAGGCGACGATTATCACCACGTCTATCTCGGCGTGTCGCGAGGTTATCTGCTGGAGGACGGTCTTGCCGGCACCGAAAGGCCCGGGTATGCAGTAGGTCCCGCCGCGGACGATGGGGAACATCGAGTCGATAATCCGCACGCGTGTGACCAGCGGCTCTTTGGGCATGAGGCGTCGGCGGTATATGCCAAGGGGGACCTTGACCGGCCAGGTCTGCTGCATGGTGACCTCGTGGTCCCGACCCTGCTGATCGGTAACCACGGCTATCCTGTCTGTAATGGAATACCGGCCGCCGCAGGCCACTTCTTTTACGTCCATTCGCCCCTGCACGTCGAACGGGGCCATGATGCGATGGTCGAATATGCCTTCGGGCACCTTGCCCAGCGCGTCGCCGGGACGGATAGTGAAGCCCTTATCGACCAGAGGGGTGAAATCCCATTTTTTTTCGGTGTCCAGCCCGTGGATGTAGACGCCGGCATTGAGGAAGTACCCTGTCTGCTCGGCCAGTTGCGAAAGCGGGTTCTGCAATCCGTCGTATATCTGTCCGAGCAGGCCCGGTCCAAGCACGACCGAGAGCATCTGATCCTGGAAGTCGACCCGGTCGCCGATCTTTAGCCCCACCGTCTCCTCGAAGACCTGTAAATCGACCTCGTCGCCGCGGACGCGGATGACCTCGCTGAGCAGGTCGACCCCGTCGCCGCGCTTGCAGTAGCCCACGGAGTTCTGCACGACCCTCTGGTCGGTACGGGCGGTCACCATGTTCCCGAAAACCGCCGTTATCTTGCCTTTGGTCAACGATTCACTCACTGTATTTTCCTCCGCCGGAGGTTTCGACGTAATCATTCTCGCCAGACGATATTCGCTGCCACCTGACCAGCAGGATGAGTTTTGCGGCGTAGACCGCGATTTCGTCGTCGGCGAACGTAAACCAGTTCTCGTGCTGCATAATCCAGTCCCACCTGGCAGAATCGAGCACCTTCTGCCCCGCCAGCGGGTCGGCGGCGAAGGTCCACTGCGACACCGCGTCGGAGACGTCAACCTCGGCGGCAAGTTCGGGCAGGACAAGGTACTTTTGCGGCTCAAGGTCCAGCGCGTCGGCTCGGGCGCGGACAAGGGCGTTGCGCAGGGCAAGTTCGTATCCGACCCAGGCGGCAAGGAAACTGCTGTTGGTTCTTTGGGCGATGGAGTGTGCGTGTCGGTAGTACGCCTCCCACGTGAGGTCCGCCTCGAGGCGCCCGGAAGGGATTTCCCCGGGCCCGGACAGGTGCGCGGGAAGCGGCTGGTCGTTGCGGACCTGCTGGACGGTGAGCACCACGGGGGCGACCTCTTTGGTCTCGCCCGACATGTAACTGAAACGCTGGAGCAGGTCGTCGCCCAGGAATATGGTCTCCGCCAGTCGCCTCGGCGCCGGCGCCGCCCGGAGGTGCTCCAGCAGACTACCCGGCGAGATCGGAACATCGTCGCCGGGCTTGCCAAGAGCCGGTAGAAATGTCAGCAGGTAATAATTTTCGCCCGTCATTTCCCTGGAGATTCTTCTTTTTGTTCGCCTGGGGGGGTGTTTGGGTCTTGCGAAGGATGCGCGACCTCTTCGAGCATCTCCCTCATGTCGGCGCTGACCAGCCCGCAGAGCGCCTGGACCACCGAGTCGGTGGTGACCTCCACGGTGGGTCCGGAGACTTTGTATTCCAGGCCCGCGTCGGACAACTCGGCCTTTACGTCTATGCCGCCTTCGCCGTCGGAGGCCTGCTTCTTCAACTCGCCCATGAGGCGCTCGATAAATTCCTTCCGCACGTCCGACGAGAGGTTGATTTGAAGCGGCGATTCGTCGCCCAGGTCCGCCTTTACGTACTGCCCGACAAGGTCGCGGATGAGTTTTTCGAGAAAATCCTCGTCGCTCATCGTCCGCCTGACCTTGTCGCAAAGAACCGCCTCCAGCAGGTCGCCCAGTGTCCGACGCAGGTTCATCACGACGTCTCTCGCGGCCAGTTGGAGGTCGGTTTTGCCTTTTTTGAGAATTTTATCCGCCTGCGCCTGGGCATCTTTTTTGATTTTTTCGGCCTGTTGTTCGGCCTGCTCTATGGTCTGGGAGGCCTGTTTTTCGGCGTCTTTTTTGATTTTTTCGGCCTGGTCTTTACCGGCCTGGACGCCTTCTTTTTGAAGCTTATCGACGAATTCTTCGATTTTCTCGGCCATGACACACTCCATTGGTTATGGTTCAACTTATATTATCGGTATTTTCCATCGGAAGGTTAGTCAATAGAGGATTTGTAAACGCCGACGTTCCGGCGCGACACATCACCTCTTAAGGCGTTTGAGCCCTTCGGTTTATCCCCCGGGCAATTTTTTCGTCGTTATCGTTCTATTCGATCGGGACGGGTTCGTCTGTAGCGGATTCCGCAGGCGGCTCGGCGCCGGTTTTCTGCTTCCGTGCGCGGTCGTGTACGTACAGCGCGCCGAAGATGACGATTATTATTATTGAAAACGGCGCCACCCACCTGAATGACATCAGCCCGCCGTAATTATCGGCGGGATTGACTATCTCGGCAGCGTCTTCCTTGGCCTCCTTGGCCTGGATGAACTCCCTGGCTTCCTCGCCGTTTGACGACTCCACGTCCTGCTCGGTCGGACCGACTTTTTCGGCCGATCGCAGCGCCTCGGCGGTCTTTCCGCCGGCGGGAAGTTCGCCGGTTTGCTTATATTCCTCCAGAACGTCGTTAATTCCGTTTAGAGCGGCGTTCATGTCCTTTTGCTGCACCGCCGCGGGGAGATTGTCTCTCAACTGCGAGTATGTCGTGCTGACGGTTTCCAGAGTAGCGACGACCTTCTGCTCGGATTTGACCAGTCTCTTATGCGCGTAGGAGTCGGCGATTTTACCCATCATGGGCGAGGCGACCAGACCGACAATGGCCATACCTATCCCGCCCAGAAGCGCCAGGGCAAGCGCGCCGCCCTTTGGAACGCGCTCGGCGGCGGTGCCCAGTATAGTCGGCCAGAAGTAACAAACGCCCACGGCGAACACGGTAGCGGCGACGAACGCCATGACGGTCGATTCGGTATAACTCAGCCAGAACAGTCCCGCCCCGCCCAGTATAGCCGAGAGCACCAGCGTGCCGCTGTTCGACAATTTGCCGATCACCGGACCGGCGTAATATCTCAGCACCGCCATCAGACCGGATATCCACACCAGCACGAGTATGCCCGGAATGCCGCCTGACTTGAGAACGGCGGGTATCCAACGGTTGGGCCCCAGTTCCAGGGATGCGGTTATCATCATGCAGAACAGCAGCAGCAGAAACAACGGGCGAAGCAGGGTTTCCTTGAACATTCCGGCAAACGACACGCCCGACTGCACACGCTCCGTGGCGGGAAACTTCTGCGCGGTGAACAGACCCGCGTAAATAAGGGTCGCAAGCAGCACCACGCCGATTTTCAACTGCCAGTAATCCAGTTTAACCTTTGTAAGTGCAAAGGCGATAAGCCCCCCTATGACGATTCCCCCCGGGAACCACACGTGGAACTGATTTAGTTTTTCGGTCTTTTTTTGGGGGTAGATGGTGGCCACCAGCGGATTGCACACCGCCTCGACAGTACCGTTGCCAAGCGCGATGACAAGTGCCCCGATAAACAGGGACCAGAACGGCGCAGCGCCTGTCCACGGAGTGGATATCATCAAAAGCACGCCCGCAAGGTGGCACATCGCCGCAAATCGCAACAACGCCCGCATGCCTATGGCGTCGCACAGCGGACCTACGCCGATTATCGAAAGCGTGAAACCCCACAGCGCCGCGCCGCCTATCCACCCGACGGCCTCGTTGTTCAGGGCGAACTGAACCTTCAATGCGCCCATTATGTCGCCCACCATCGCGAACGCCACGGAGGTGGCGATAAGGGCGAAACAACTGCCCACGAACAAACGCTGCGAGTTCACGCCCGCCAACGGCGACCGGATTTCATCGCCCGTATCCTGGTTCATGGCACTTCTCCCATCGTTAAGTCGTTTTACCGACCGTATCAAGTGTTGGAGGAATCCTACCCAAACCGCCGCGCGCCGGCAATGTTCAACATTGAAAAAAACCGCCTCTGCACATGCGTCCCGGCGCGGATGATATATTATGAAAACGGGATTATTACTGCTATAATTGATAAATCCTCAAGGGAGTACGTATATGCATCGTAAAATCAGCAAAGCGCTTGCGGCGCTGTTCGTTTCGGCGTCGACAATGGTTTTAATCACGCCGTCGGCGCGGGCGTGCGACGTGCCGGTGTACAAGTACGCCCTGGAGCGGTGGACGGCAGAGGCATATCCGGTATTGATATTCCACCGCGAACCGCTGGGCGGACAGGCAAAAAAAACCGCCGATTACCTGCAAAAACTCTCGGAAGATTACACGGCGAATATTCAGTTCATGGCAGTGGACCTCGAAGAGGACAACGGCGAGGTGATACGCGACATCTGGTCCAAACACGAGAGCGACACGCTGCCACACATGGTGGCCCTTCACACCAGGTATTCCTACGGCCCCGAGACGCTCTGGACGGGTCCGCCCAGCGTTAAAAACGCAAAGGCGCTGGTCGACTCGCCCACGCGGGCGAAAATCGCGCGAAAAATACTCGACGACAAGGTGGTGGCGGTCTGGACGCTTCTGGAAAGCGGGGACAAACAGGCCGACGACGACGCCGAAAAGGCGCTGACAAAACACGTCGCCGAGGCCGAGGAACTCCTCCGCCAGCACATGCGCGGATACTGGCCGGAACCCCAGACCCAGCCGTCCACTCAGCCCCAGGACCAGGACGCCGAAGCCATACCCCCGGTGCCGAAAATCAGTTTTTCCGTAATCCGCATATCGCGCGACGACGCGGCGGAGGAAATTTTCATAAAAACCCTTTTGACCACCGAAAAGGGACTCAACGACGAAGAGGCCGGGTCCTACCCAATGGCGTTTCCGGTATTCGGGCGGGGGCGGTCGCTGTTCGCCCTGATTGGCGAGGGGATTAACAGGGACAACGTCCTTCAGGCCTGCGCCCTGCTGACCGGTCCGTGCGCCTGCCCGGTGAAGTACCAGAATCCGGGCGTTGACATGCTTTTCACCGCAAACTGGGACAGTTGGATGGAAGATTATTCGACGTTCGAGTCGCTGGGCGGCGCGCCGATCGCCGCCGAGGGCGAACAGGCGGCGACCCGTCCCGCCGCGGTGATAGAAGCCGAAACCACATCCGCCGAGGCCGGTCCGGAGACTGCATCACAGGACAAGGGCTCGAACATGATTCTCATAAGCATCCTCGCGACGGGGGGCGTGGTGCTGGTTGCTGTGGCGACGGGCGGATTTATGTTAAAATCGGCTCGACGAAAAAGAAGTATCTGACATGAAACTGACTCACCTGCTGCTAAAGGAAATATTTCATCGCAAACTGACTTTCATAGCGGGCGTGCTGGCCGTGGCGGTGGCAGCGGGCTGCGGCGCCGGGGCTATGCTGCTTCTGGAGTCGTTCGACCGCGAGACCGAAAACGTCCTGAGCGAAAAGCAGCGCATAAGCGAACGGGAGTGGGCGAAGTTCGAAAACGAGATGCGAAAGGAAATGCTCGAGGAGGGCTTTAACCTCACGATCCTCCCGGCCGATTACAACGTCTCCGACCCCAATCCCGACCAGGACCTCCCGGAGGAATACGCGGAAAAACTCGCCTCGGCCAAATTCGTCGAAATCAACCACGTCCTTCCTTTTCTCCAGCGGAAATACTTCTGGGACGAGCACAAGTTGTGGGTGACGTTGATCGGCACCATGGGCGAGGTTTACATAAAGAATCCCAAAAAGCAGACCCCCATGCTTCAGAAGGTCCCCCCGGGACGCGCCATAATCGGCTACGCCATCGCCGAGGGGCTGAACCTGTCCGTCGGCGACAAAATCACGCTGGGCGGTAAGGAGTTCCAGGTCGTGCGGCGACTGGAACAAATGGGTGTGAACCAGGACCAGAACGTCTACATCCCCCTCCGCGATGCGCAGGACATGTTCGACAAGAAAGGGAGGATAACCGGGATGAAGGCCATCAACTGCGTCTGCCTCTTCACCGAGGGCGACAACGACGAATACATCCGCAATCTAACGAATGTGGTGGTGCAACTTTGCGACAAACTCGAAGACTACCTTCCCGGAACCAAAGTGGTGACTCAGAAAAATTCGCTCATCATGCGCGCCAGGGTCCGCTCCAAGACCGCCCGACAGGCGGACGCCGATTTGGCGCAGATGAAGAACCTCCGCGCCGACCTCCGCGCCAGGCGCGCCACCTACGCCGCGATACTCATCCCGCTGGTGATACTGGTGGCGGCGTTCGGGCTGGGAATGATGATGTGGGAGAACGTAAGTCGCCGCAGGATCGAAATCGGCATCCTCCGCGCCCTGGGCGTGACCGGCGGAAAGATACAGGCGCTGTTCCTGGGCAAGGCGGTGATAATAGGACTTATCGGCGCGGTGATCGGATACGCCGCCGCGCGGACAGGACTGGCGATGCATTCCGGGCTTATCGGATGGGGTATGACCGGTTTCGACTCGTTGCTGCTGGGCGTCTGCGCCGGCGGCGCGGCCTCGCTTGCGCTGGCGGCCAGTTGGATCCCCGCGCAACTGGCCGCGGCGACCGACCCGGCGGTGGTGCTGCTTCAGGAAGGCGGATAAGTGATTCTGGCGCAGGATATACGCAAGGCCTACGGCCGGGGCGACAAGCGCGTCATGGCCATCGACGGCGTCTCGCTGCAGGTTGGCCCGGGCGAGTTCGTGGTGGTCCGCGGGCCCAGCGGCTGCGGAAAAACCACGCTGCTGCTGACGCTCGGCGGTCTGCTGGCGCCGGATGACGGAACGGTGCAACTGGACGGGCGCGACCCGTATAACATGCCTGCCACCGACCGCGACGCCTTCCGGGCGGCGAACGTGGGCTTCGTCTTCCAGCAGTTTTACCTGGTGGGCTACCTGAACGTCCGCGACAACGTGCTCGCTCCGCTGGTGGCCGGGCAAGTGGAAAATTCCCTCAGCCGCGGGGAGGATTTAATTCGCCAGTTCAACCTCGAAGACCGACAGAACCATTACCCCGCAGAACTTTCGACCGGCGAGAAGCAGCGAGTGGCGATGGCCAGGGCAATGCTCAAGAGCCCCGGGTGCATGTTGGCAGACGAACCCACCGGCAACCTCGACGAGCAAAACGCGCGCATCGTCGTCGACGCACTGAAACACTACGCCCGCACCGGGGCGGCGGTGATAATGGTCACACATGACCCGCGATGGGAAGACGACAGCGACAGGATAATACGGCTGGAATACGGCCGGGTGATAAGCCCCCCCGACGAAACGGAGCGCGGCGACAGTCATTAGAACAAGGACGTAAAGGAAAATTAATAATGAAAAGACTGACGGCGATTATCTGCGCATCGATAATGGTTACCGCCCTGACATCCGGCTGTAAAAAAGAGCAGAAGCCCGCCGAGGATGAAAAAGCCGAACTGGTCCTTCTGACGGGCAGTTCTTTTGTCGAACCGGCAAATAAACTCTGCACCGAGTTCACCGAGAAAACCGGCATCGAGATCGTCACCACTCAGGGCGAGAGCGAAGACCTCCTTCCGCTGGTCAAGGCGGGCGAAAAGGGCGACATCTTCGTGACGCACGACCCTTACCTGGATTACGTAAAAGACGCCGGCGCCCTGGTCGATTCCGTCCACGTCGGATACGTCGCGCCGGTGCTGGCGGTCCGGCCCGGAAACCCGAAAAACATCAGGAGTATCGAAGACCTGACCAGACCCGGACTGAAGGTCGCCCTGAGCAACCCCCAATACTCCACCTGCGGGCGATTGGTGTTCGACCTGCTTGAGAAAAAGGGCATCAAGGATGAAGTAATGAAAAACGTCGGCAACCGCCTGACAAAGGGGCATCACCGCCTGGGAACGCTGCTGAAGACTCAAACCGTGGACGCCGTGATAATGTGGAACGGCGTGGCGCACACTTTCGCCGACTCGCTGGAGATCGTCGAGACACCATACGAATACGACGAGGAAATCCGCGTCCACGTCATGACGCTGACCCACTCCAAACACCCCGGGGCGATAAAAAAATTCCGCGAATTCGCCGCAATACGCGGGGGGGAGATTTTCAAGGAATACGGCTACGTCAAGTAACGCCGCGACCGTTGGAAAACCATGTGAAATGAGAAACCCCCGTAGGGTATTTTATGTTTTTGAAACATTGACCCTCACGTTTGACGTGAAAAACTTAAACAAAACAATTTCCGCAGTTACATACGGAATAAATTATGAAAATTGATGTATTATCGGTAATTATGGTTTTTGCGGTGGCGTGTTCGGGTTGTCGCGACGACGGTGACGGCGAGTCCGAGAAGCTGCTGCTGTACTGCGGTGCGGGTCTTCGCCCGCCCGTGGCACAGTGCGTCGAGGCCTTCCGGCGCGAACACGGCGTGCGAATCGTAACCGATCACGCCGGCTCGGAGGTGCTGCTGGCGAGGTTAAAGGGCGCCCTGCGCGGCGACCTCTACATGCCCGGCGACAGGCATTACGTAGACCAGGCCGCGGAAGAAGGAATGATCTTGTCCAGGCGCACCGTATGCTACTTCGTGCCGACAATCTTCGTGCGCAAGGACAATCCAAAGGGCATCAAGCGCCTGGAGGATTTGTCCGACATGGACATCAAACTGGGCCTGGGCAACGCCAAGGCGTGCGCCATCGGGAGGTTGTCTCGAAAAATATTCCAAAAGAACGAAATACCGTGGCAAAATGTGCAAAAGAACCTCGCCTTCCAGTCGCTGACGGTCAACGAACTGGGCATGCAGATCCGGGCCGAGGCGCTCGACGCGGTAATAGTCTGGGACGCCGTGGCGGATTACTACGCCAACCACGGCCGGAAAATCCCCATCCCGCCCGAGAAAAACATAATCTCCACCGTTGACGTGGGCGTGCTGAAGTTCACGAAAAACCGCGAGTTGGCCGAAAAATTCGCCGACTTTATCGCCTCGCCACGCGCAAAAAAATTTTTCAAAAAACACAACTACACGATCGAACCGCCCCGGTAAAAATAGTTACCGGCGCGTAAACCGGTTTTGCCGGTTAAAAATACGTGTATGTAAAGATGAAACCGACGGGCGCCGCAAACGAGCCGCCGGCGCCGGCTTGTGCCATAGGTGCGAGCGGGCAGGATGTTCATAAAGTGTGATCGAATATGAATATGACAAAGGAGCGCTACTGATGAAAACCAAGGTTTGTCTCGCATTTGCGGTCTTATCGGCAACCGGTATCTGTGGCGCCCAGACGGCGCAGCAAAAGGCGCAGGACATACTGTCCAAAACCGGCGCCAAGGGCGGATTTGTGGTCCACGTCGGATGCGGAGACGGCAGGTTGACCGCAGCGCTGCGCGCCGGCGGGCAGTACGTCGTCCAGGGCCTGGACACCGACGCCGACGACGTCTCAGAGGCCCGACGGTACATCCACTCGAAAGACATCTACGGGCCCGTCTCGGTCCGACGGTTCGACGGAAAGAACCTGCCCTACGTCGACAACCTGGTGAACCTCGTGGTGGTCGAAAAACTCGGCCAGGTGCCCCTGGATGAGTTAACGCGCGTTCTGGCCCCGGGCGGGGCGGGGATCATCGCAGGCCAACTTATCCGCAAGCACCGCCCCGAAGAAATGGATGACTGGACGCACTACATGTACGACGCCGCCGGCGGCTCGGTCTGCCGCGACAAACTCGTGGGCCCGCCCCGTCGCGTGCAGTGGGTGGGCCTGCCCCGCTGGGCGCGGAGCCACGAGCACACCGCTTCGCTCCAGGCGATGGTCTCGGGCGGGGGAAGAATCTTCTACGTCATGGACGAGGGTTCGCGGGCGTCAATACAGTTGCCGTCCCACTATAAACTCGTGGCCAGGGACGCCTTCAATGGGACCGTGCTGTGGAAGCGGCCGCTGCCGGACTGGTTCAACCACATGTATCCACTCAAGAGCGGTCCGGCCTACATGCCGCGGCGCCTGGTGGCCGTGGGCGACAAGGTTTACGTCTCGCCCGGGACCGGACACAACATGCTGGCCCTGGACGCCGCCACCGGGGAGGTGCTCCGCCAGTACCCCAACACTACCACCACAACGGACATAATCGTATCCGACGGCGTGCTGTTCGCCGTGGTGGACGCAGACCTCAAAAAGGTCACCTACTCCCAGCAGCACCCAAACTGCTGGAAGGAGCGCGACCGCGCCAGCACCAGGTGGTCCTGGAAGCCCAAACCCTCCCTAATCCGCGCGATGGATGCGGACAGCGGAAAAGCACTCTGGAGCAAACGGATGCCCGTGACCCCGATAACGCTGGCTGTGGACGAAAAAGGCGTGCACTTCTTCGACGGCGAATCGCTCGTATGCATGGACCGACACGACGGGGGGGTGAAATGGAAAACAAAAATGGACTGGGGCGTCAAGCCCCCCATCCGCACCGGGTACGCACCCCGCCTCATCGTCCACGGCGATTACGTCATCTTCTCGCCCCAAAAGAGGATATTCGCACTGTCCAAGGACACCGGAACGATTTTGTGGAACGTAAAGGGCAAGCCGCTTTCGGGGCACTTCAGCCCCGAAGACCTGTTCGTCATCAACGGCGTCGTCTGGGCGGGCGGAACCGCAAACCGCAAGGACGGCGAGTACCTCACCGGGTACCGCCTGAGAGACGGAGAGCAGGTCAAAAAACACGAGTACGACAAGAACACCTTCTTCATGCACCAGAGGTGCTACCCCGGCCGCGCGACCGACAGGTACCTGATACCCTCGGCCACAGGAACCGAGTTCGTGGACCTGGAGTCCGGGCGATGGGAGATTCACCACTGGGTCCGCGGGGGATGCCTGTACGGAATGATGCCCGCCAACGGGCTGCTCTACTCCACCCCGCACGCATGCGCCTGCTACTACCAGTCGAAACTCAACGGATTTAACGCCCTGGCGTCAGGCGAAAGGAAAATAAAAGTTGAGGGCGACCGCCTCCACAAAGGACCGGCATATTCCGAAATCTCAAATTTGAGATCTCAAATTTCAGATGAGGGTTGGCCTACTTATCGTTGCGACAACGAGCGCAGCGGGCACATCAAAACCTCCCTGCCGGACAGGTTGAACGAGGCGTGGAAGGCGAACGTCGGCGACAAACTCAGCCCTGTCACCGTGGCCGACGGCAAACTTTTCGTATCCGACGTTGACCGCCACACCGTTTACGCACTGGACGCCGGCGACGGCAGCGTGGAGTGGTCGTTCACCGCCGACGGGCGCGTTGACTCCCCACCGACGATTTACAGGGGTCTGGTCTTCTTCGGCTGCGCCGACGGGTGCGTCTACGCCCTCCGCGCCGCCGACGGTCAACTCGCATGGCGCTTCCGCGCAGCGCCCATGGACAGGCAACTGATGTCCGAGGGTCAGCCAGAATCAATCTGGCCTCTGCCCGGGGCGGTGCTCATACAGGACGACGTCCTGTACGCCATCGCCGGCAGGTCCATGTTCCTCGACGGCGGGCTCAGGATGGTCCGCCTCAATCCCGACACCGGCGAACTTATCGGCGAAACCGTCATGGACGACAAGATCCCCGGGACCAACAGGAATCTCCAGGAATTGATCGACGTCAAGCACATGCCGGTGGCGATTCCGGACATCCTGACCAGCGACGGAAAGTACGTTTACATGAAGTCGCAGGTGTTCGACACCAGCGGCAAGCGCACGCGCATAAAACCGCAAAGGCCCGACGAACAGTACGGCGATGAGGTGCACCTCTTTGCGCCCGTGGGATTCCTGGACGACTCCTGGCAGCACCGGACGTACTGGATGTACGGCCGGGCCGGCGGCGAGGGCTGGGGCGAGTACCAGATACCGCCCAGGCGAGTCCCCTTCGGCAGGATCATCTGCCTGGACGAAGACAACGCCTACGCTTACGGGCGCGAGCCGGAACTGATGTGCAACTGCTCCATAAACGAGTATCGCCTCTACTGCGCGAATAAAAAGCCCCAAAAACCGGACCATAAACTGACCAGGTCGAGTGTCGACTGGAAAAAACTCTCCAAAATGGACAGAAAAAAACTCACCGCGCTGAAATACAAGTGGGAAAACCCCCAGCCGGACATCATGGTAAAGGCGATGGTGCTGGCCGGTGACAAACTCTTCGTGGCCGGTCCGCCCGACGTGGTCGACGAAAAACAGATGTGGGGAAAATCCAACGAAGAACTGTTCCGTCGCAAGATGCGCAGCCAGGAACAGGCCCTTAAAGGCGAAATGGGCGCTTACGTCCAGGTCTTCAGCGCAAAAAACGGCAAGAAGATCAACCAGTGGAAAATATCCTCGCTTCCGGCGTGGGACGGTATGGCCGCGGCGAACGGGCGACTTTACCTGGCCACCAAAAACGGCGAGGTGATTTGTTACGGAAAGTAAAATTCCCGAAGCCCACGCTTTCCGTGGGCCTGAAAACGCAGGGAAGAACGACACATGAAAACTAAGGTTTGTTTTGTATTTACATTACTCGTCGCAGGCATTTGCGTCGCGCAAACGGCGCGACAAAACGCAAAGCAGGTTCTCGAAAAATCAGGCGTCACCGGCGGGCTTGTGGTCCATGTCGGATGCAACGACGGCAAACTTACCGCCGCTTTGAGCGCGGGCGGTTCGTATCTTGTTCACGGCCTGGACACCGACGCACGCCAGGTCCGAGAGGCCCGCAATTACGCCCGCTCCAGGGGGCTGTCGGGCACGGTTTCGATATCCCGGTTCGACGGGCGGAATCTGCCCTTCGTGGATAACCTGGTCAACCTGCTGGTCGTTGATTCCGCCCATACGGCCGGGCTTATGGCCGAAATCCAGAGAGTGCTCGCCCCGGGCGGCGTGGCGATCATCGACGACAGGAAGATCACCAAGCCACGCCCCGGAACAATAGACGACTGGACGCATTACCTCCACCGCGCGGACAACAACGCCGTCTCGGCCGACAGGCAGGTGGGACCGCCTCGCCACATGCAGTGGCGCGCCGGACCGCCGTGGACGCGAAACCACCACAAACTCAACAGCGTCAGTTCGATGGTGTCGTCGGGCGGGCGGATGTTCTACATCATCGACGAGGCCACCGCCGCGAACACGTCCGTCCCGGGAAAGTGGAGCGTGGTCGCACGCGATGCCTTCAGCGGCGTGCTGTTGTGGAAAAAACCGCTCGACTCCTGGGTGTATCACGGCATCAGGTTCCGTTCAGGACCGCCCCAGGTCACCCGCCTGCTGGTCGCCGACGGCAATAACCTCTACGTCCCGTTGGGTTTGGGCGAGCCGATATCCAGACTCGACGCCGCCACGGGAAAAACGCTCGCCACTTACAAAACAACCGGCGCGGC
>CAYZPY010000061.1:0-13974 GCA_964480425.1 uncultured Planctomycetaceae bacterium | reverse complement strand
TTTGCCCACCCATCGCAGGAAGCGGCCGAGCCACCCGCCGTGGGCCTCGCCGGCGTGCTGATGCACCCTGGCCCCGAAGTTCTCAAGGCGCCGCTCCGATATGAACATCACGAACGCCGGTATGAAGGTAATCGTCAGCACCCACGCCATCATTATTCCGACGGCCACGTAAATCCCGAACACCTGCACCGGGGGTATGGGCGTCAGCGCCGGCGATGCGAAGCCCGCCGACGATGTCAGCGAGGTGTACAGCATAGGCACGAACAGGGCCGACATCACCTCCTTCATCGCCGCCGCGCGGTCCCTGGTATGCGGATACCGTTCGAAAAACTCGCTGATGATGTGAATAGAGTCCAGAACGGCGATGGGCATGATGAATATCGGGATCATGCTGGACATGATGTGTATGGGAAATCCGCTTATCACAAGCAGGCCCATGGCGAATATCACCGCCAGAAGCGCCACTATCATCGGCGAGATGATTATTATTATTTTGCGGAAAAACACCAGCATCAGGACAAATATGACCGCCATCGCCGCCGGAGCGGATATGGCCATCTGCTTGAACATCTCGACCCCGAAGGTGTCCTCGGCCACCGGCAGACCGGTGATGTGAAATTCATCCTCACCCTCGAATTCGGGGATTTTTTCCTTCAGGCGCGAAGATATCGTGTAACTGAGATCCTTTCGCGTAATAGGCAGGTAGATGGCGATGGCCTTGCCGTCCTGGGAGACCAGCGTGTCGGCAAGGAACGGGATCCGCATCGCCTTTCGGCGGATCTCCAGGGCCTCTTTCTGCGTGTCGGGCGGTTGTGGCATGAGCCATTCGAACCTGACCACGCCCATTGCCCCCGGCTCTATGGAATCCACCGTCGAAGGCGCGATGATGTCACTTAGGACGACGCCTTCGCCGGCCTCTGCGCCTATTACATCGCACCGAAGAGACTTCGCGAACTCGGTAAGTTCGTATATCCGCGCCAGCGACTTGGGGTTGAACACGCCATTCGGGTCGGACTCGTTGACCACGCCCACGACGATCATGTCGTGCAGGTCGAACGTCTCCTTCATGCGGTCGTGGCGGACGCGGACCGGCTCGTGCTCGTCCAGCATGTTCTCCGGGTCCGTATCGACCCTGACCTGGTTGAAATACTCCCCCCCGCCTGGGATGACGCTCGGCAGCCCGCCCAACGCGCCTACGCCTAATGTCACCACCACCGCCGCTATCGTGACGAACCTGTAGTGACGCAGGCAAAAGTCCGCGATTCTTGTTCCTTGTTTCATGCGCATGTATCCCTTCCGGGGGCATTATAGAAACTGCTTGTCCTCTTATCCACGGCTCGCCGGACGGGATGGTTCTTATTTGCGCATGGGGAAGTCGCGGCCGGTGAGTTTGCTGATATTCTCGTCGATGTCCCCCGAGCGCATGTTTTTCGGCAGCGGGGCAATGGTGGACATTATGAACGTCGCACTGTTGGTGTAATTCAACCCGCCATGGGTTGATTCGATGGTAACCGCCCCGGCCATGGACCTGGAGCCGAAGTAGTATTTATCTCCCAGCGAGGCGATGACGTCGGGCGGATTCTCCACCAGTGCGAAATGCGCCCGCCACAGGCGCTGCAGCGGAGCGGGGTAGTAATGCTCGGCGGTGGCGGCCAGCAGGTCGTCGGCGTCGTAATATCCGTCGCGGTCCTCCAGGTCGGCAAGGATGTCCTTCAGTTTCAGCGGGTCGCCGGAGGTCGGCGCGTATTTGTATCGGCCGTCTTTTCGTGAGACAACGGCCCGGGCGCCGTTTCGCCCCAGTACGATTACGTCCTGGTCGCGCGCGAAACTGGCGATTTCCACCGCGGCGCACCGGCAGAGTTCCTCGGCCAGCGCCTCAGGCCGCTGCGTGGCGAAACTGGCGAACGTCACCAGGCCGAACTTCACCGCCACGACGTCATGGGGATTTTTCAATCGTTTTGCCGGTCTCCATCCGGCGCCCTTGAGATGCTTCTCCAGGTCGGCCCGCTCGGCGCGGGTGTAAGTGTGCCCGTGATCGGAAAACAGCGTCACCTTCGTCAGCCCGCGCGTTTCCCAGACGACCTGGTTGACCAGCTGCTCGACCTTCTGAAGACACATGCGCTGCCCTTCGGCGCCGCGCCTGGTGCCCACTCCGGCAGAACTGACCAGGTACGCCAGAATCTCCTGCCGGTCGGTGCGGTCGAACGCACGCTTGACGTCGTTGATTTCCTTGCCGAACACTTTCCACGGATAGACGTACCCGATAACGTCCCAGATGGTGTCCGCTCGGTAATCCAGCAGGCGGTTGTACGGCTCGTTTTTGCCCGCCAGGTACGCCGCCGAACCACCGCGGAGCCGGTTGGTCTTGCGGTCGAAATACTTCGCCTCATAGGCCCTGCACGGCACGTATCCAAACGCATCCTCAAGCGACAGATCCGTCATTGACGGATAAGGCGATATCACACGCGATGGCGGGTGGAACAGCCGCAGGCCTCCTTTTTCGTAATACTCCCGCACGAGATCGTACCCGAACCCGTCGAGGATAATCACCAGGTGTCGGCATTGGGCGACGGGAATCGCCTCGAAGTCGATAATCTCATCGGCGCCGTCGTCGGTGTCAGTGTCGTAGCCGATGTGGGTAATCCGCCCCGTATCGTCGGGAATCATGAAAAAATCCGCCTTTCCGTCCTCGTCGATGTCGTAAACCGCCGCATCGCCCGCGTCGGCGTCGGCGAGGGCCCCGGCCGCATGGGGAAAATACACCGGCTTTGTGCATCCGCAAAACACCCCCGCCGCAATCATGACCATCAATACCTTAACATTTCTCGCCATTACAGGGACCCCATGAGCATAATTTACGCTGGTTCGGGCTTTTAAAATTATATCGCGTCGTTTATATATATCGGCATGCAGGCCGTCTTCTATACCGTTAATCCCGTCGGATGGGCTACTTGCAAATGGCTCAAACACCTTTGGCCGGGGTGCGTTTTATCGCGCCTCAACGGCCTGTCCCTGCGAGAAATAGAACCGCACCCGCTGCCCGCCGACGACTGGGTCAGGGTGAAAACCCTGCTTGGCGGCATATGCGGAAGCGACGTGGCGCTGGTCGCACAGCGCCAGCCACCCAATTCCATCCTCCAGGCGTTCAGTTCCATGCCGTTCGTGTTCGGGCACGAAAACGTCTCCGTGGTAGATGCGCTCGGTCCGGACGTGCCCGACATATGGAAAGGTCGGCGCGTATGCGTCGAGCCGACGCTTGCCTGCCAGGCGCGCGGCATAACGCCGCTGTGCCGACACTGCCGCCAGGGCAATTTCTGCGTGTGCGAGAATTTCGGCGCCGACGGGGCAGGAAAGTCCCAACTGCCGCCGGGCACGAGCATCGGTTACAACGCCCGCACCGGCGGGTCCAAAGGGGAGTATTTCGTCGCGCACGTCAGCCAACTCGTCCCGGTTCCCGATGGTGTCTGCGACGAGTTGGCGCTGCTGACCGACCCCGCCGCCTGCGCCCTGCACGGCGTGCTGCGCACCGACCTGTCACAGGTCGAGAAAATCCTCGTTTACGGCGCCGGCACAATCGGACTGTGCACCGTGGCGTCGCTGCGGGCCGTCGGGTACGACGGGCGAATAGACGTAATCGCAAGGCACGATTACCAGACCGAACTGGCCGAAAGTCTCGGCGCAGATGAGTGCCTTATCCTTCCACCCGCCAGGCGCCTGCGATTCGAACAGATAGCCCGCATGACCGGCGCGAAGGTCCACCGCGTGCGGTTCGGCAACCGCACCCTTACCGGCGGCTACGACGTGACCTGCGACTGCGTGGGATCGAAGCAGTCGCTCAACGAGTGCCTCAAGTGGACGCGAGGCCGGGGACAGATGGTGCTGGTGGGCACCGGGCACGGCGGGGGCGTGGACCTGACGTCGATATGGTTCAGCGAACTGAAGGTCTTCGGCGCGTACGGCCGGCAGGTGGAAAATTACGACGGGCGGAAACTCTCGACGTATAAACTCGTCCACGAATTCATGGTCCAGGGCAAATTGCCGCTCGAGCCGTTGTTGACGCACAGGTTCCCCATCGGGCAATACCGCAGGGCGTACGGGACGGCCCTGCATAAATCCGCAAATAAAGCAGTGAAAGTCGCATTCGATTTCAGGAATAAACAACGCGAGGCATGAAATGAACAAAGAAAAACGACCGGTGATTGGCGTGGTAATGGGCTCCGACAGCGATCTTGCCGCCATGCGCCGCTGCCTGGATACGCTGGAGCAGTTCGGCGTGCCCTTCGAGGTGCGTGTGATATCCGCCCACCGCACGCCGAACGAGGCAATCGAATACGCCGCAGGCGCAGCGGACAGGGGCATCAAGGTCATCATAGCGGCGGCGGGGATGTCGGCCGCGCTGTCCGGCGTGCTTGCCGGCGCCACGCACCTGCCTGTCATCGGGGTGCCCATGGCGTCGGGAGCGATGGGTGGCGTGGACGCGGTCTTGAGCACCCTTCAGATGCCGCCCGGCGTGCCCGTGGCGTGCATGTCCCTCGGCGAGCCGGGCGCGACCAACGCCGCCATCCTGGCGACGGAGATTCTGGCCACCGCGGATTCAAAATTGGCCAAGGAGGTCAAACAGTTCAAACGCGACCAGGCCGAAAAAGTCGCACGAAAAAACGAAAAGGTGCAAAAGGAAATCTGATTCGTTGACTTGCCTGCGGTTGACCCCCTCCCGGTGCGGTCGGGGAGTCCGGGTGGAACTCGGACCTGTCTTGCGTTATACAGTCGGCGGACCGCCGACCCTTGCGCCCTCAAAGCGTATTACTCGCGGATTTGATTATCCCACCGGGCTTTTAACCTCGGCGCGGTCGGATTGATATTGACCCTGTTGCTGCTGTCGTTCGGCCGGGAGCGGCGGCAGGTTGGGAACCAGTTGTGCCCATTCGTCGGCGACCTTGTCTATGTGGCGCGCTATGTCGCCGTCGAGGTAGCCCCCGGTCATGTTCTTGGTGGGTTTGCAGCAGGCGTGCTTGGCCACGTGACGAAATGCCTCGGGGTGGTCGATCAGCAGGCACGGACGGGCGCGATCGGTTATCTTCTTCTGCTCCTGTCGGAAGCCCACGAACACCGGATTGCGCTGCACGAAATCGTCCAACGAGGAATACTCGCTTCGCCCCCGGATAATGTCGAATATGTTCCCGCAGGCGACCGGCGAGAACACGCACGGGCTGATGTCGCCGTTGGCGTAAATGTGAAAGTAGTACCTTCCCCCTGCGATGCATCCGCCCACCAGGTGCCCGTCGTTCCAGAAATCACCCAGGAAGATGGGCCTGTCCTCTTGCCGCCAGCGATAAATCGTCTCGCGAAGCATTGCGCGCTGCTCGGCGCTGACCATAAGGTCCGGCCGGGGCGAGCGCCCTATCGGCTGCATCAGGAAAAACCACCCGAACAGGTCGCCTTCCTCGATTCGCAGGTCGATAAAATCGTCGCTGCATATGGACCGGGCGTTCTCGCTGGTGACCGTTGCGGAAAAGCCGGTCATCACGCCGTTTTCGCCCAGCAGCGCCCTTGCCCGGCGGTTCTGGTCATATATTCCACGCCCCCGTCGCGCGTCGGTCTGGTGCTCGTTGCCCTCGACGCTGATGGCCGGGAATATGTTGCCCACCTGCCCGAGACGCTGGGCGATTTCTGCATCTATCAGCGTGCCGTTGGTATAGACCAGGAATCCCCGGTCGTGGAACCTTTCGCCCAGGCGCGTCAGGGTGCGATCGGCCTTTTCGCGCAGGAACGGCTCGCCGCCGGAGATGGTAACCAGCGTCACGCCCATGTCGATGACCTGCTCGACGACCTCCACCATGCGCTCGAAAGGCAGGTCGTTTCCGTCGGCGCTGCTGCGTGCGTAGCAGCCGGGACAGTTCAGGTTGCAGCGGTCGGTTGGCTCAATGACCACGGTGCATGGCGTTGCCCGCCCGGCGATCTGTGCGTCGGTGCGGCGGTACATGTCGTGAATCCACGTGCCGATGAACCGCAGGATAGCCCTTGCCGCGGCCGGACGCTCGTTTATAAGCCGGTGCAGAAATGCGTTCAAGTGCCGCCCGAACCAGCGGGCGTGGAGGAGTATTTCGGCGTCCTCTTCGGTGGTGTCATAAGAATCGCCCAGCCGCTTGAGAAGCTTATCCACGAAAAAGTTTCTTATGACAGGCACGCGAAGCGCCAGGTCTGCGCCTCTCATGGCTACGGTTATCGTTAACTCATTCCAACGTTGCGTGAAATTTTTTTCGTACGGGGCCATTTTCCCACCTCCCGACTGAATTGTAACGGTTCACCTTCATATGCCCTGCGTCTTTAACCCGTACCGCCTTTTGAAAACCGTTAATCCGTTTATCTATATTGCGCACTTGGACCGGGCCATTTCAAGAAATAATTTCGTCTCCTTGTGCCACTCCTTCATGGTGGTCCTTGCGATACGCGCGTGCTGCCACAGCGACCTGATTTTTGTCATCGCGGGAATTTTCTGCTCCAGCAAAGCACGCATTCTCCGCATGCTCCAGCCGCCCCATCGGTAGAATTTTTTGTGCGCATCCAGCACGAGTTTCTGCATGGCCTCCAGGCCCAGCCGACTGTTGCGGTAGACGCAGTGCGTGCCGTCGTAGAAATCCCAGTCCGTGGGATAATCCGTGAATATCAGGTCGTCGCGCATCTGTTGATACAGCGGCGTGCCCGGCAGCGGCGTTAGAATGCTTATCTGTAGTGTTTCCAGGTCGCTCTGGCGGGCGAAATCGACTATCTGCCCGGCGGTCCGCTCGCCGTGCTGCGGACCGAGAACGAACATGCCGTGAATCCAGAACCCGTGATCGTGAAGGATTCGACTGTCCTCCAGAAGGTTCTGGCGCAGGTCGCCGCTGCCGCTGTATCCCTTGTGCCACTGCTTGGCGGTTTTCTGGTCGATTGTCTCGTAGCCGATGTACATCACGTCACCGCCGCTGTGCTCCATGGACTTGAGCAACTGTTTGTCTAGTTCGCCCCTGTGTCTGTCCTTCCAGGCGAAGTCCACGCGGACCTGCGCGTTGAACTGGACGTCCATCGGACGCAGGCGGTCCAGCAGACGCTGCGTCCATGCCCGGTCGGCAGTGAAATTGTCGTCGTAGAAGAAAAACCGCTCGAAGCCCTGTTCGCAATACCGGCGGATATCCTGATGAACCTTTTCAACGGACCGCCGTCGCACCTTCCGCCCGAACATCCGTGTAACCGAGCAGTACGTGCATCCGTAGGGACAGCCACGGGAGGCCATGACGGGCAGTTCGTACAATTTTTTGCTCCGCCCCTTCTGGAGGAGATGAAAATCGCGCATTAGCGTAAATTCCGGCGTCGGGAGCGAATCCATGTCCATCAGCGGCTCGGCCCGCACTATGCCCTCGGATACCTCACCGTGAACGATTGACCCTATGACGGTTTCGCCTTCCCCGCAGACGACGATGTCGGCGTACCGGGCCGCCTCGTGCGGCACGAACGTGGCGTGAGTGCCGCCGACTACCGTCCTGGTCGAGGGGGAATCTTTCTTGATTCGCTCGGCCAGGCGATATCCGCGCGAGGCGGTCGAAGTCATTATGCCTATGCCGACCACGTCGGATTCCAGCACGTCGGCATAGGCGACGGGATTCTCGTCAAGAGGACCGGAGATGTTTTCGTTGTAAACCTGCACGTCGTATCCGTCGCGCTGCAGGATCGTCGCCAGCGTTACCGGGCCAAGCAAGGGCCAGCGCGTTATCCAGGCGTTGAAGGGTCTGCCCAGACGACCGTGCGGCTCTATGAAACGAACTTTTGTCTTCGATGAATTACCCATACAAATCCTCAACCGCGTAAGCCAGACTCTCCATAATTATATATCATTGTTGGATGAATTGTTACAAGTCTCCCCGAAGATATTCAATAAATATCAGCCAAGGACACCGCCGAGCCGCCCCTCAGGCATCGAACTCGTCGCCTTTGAAGGTGTGTCCCAGGTAGGTTTTACGGACCATTTCGTCGTTGACCAGTTCGCGCGGCGGTCCCTCGCGAAGCACCTTTCCGTTGTCTATGATATACGAGCGGTCGGTCACGCTGAGCGTCTCACGGACATTATGGTCGGTAAGAAGAACGCTGATCCCGTGGTCGCGAAGACGACGTATCTCGCGCTGAAGCTCCTCGACCGCAATGGGGTCCACGCCGGAAAACGGCTCGTCAAGCAGCACCATGATGGGATTGGTGACCATCGCGCGGGCGATTTCCAGTTTCCGCCGCTCACCGCCCGAGAGTGTCCTGGCCTGGTGGTTCTCCAGGTGAGACAGCCCGAACTGCTCCAGCAGGCGCCGGCAGCGGCGATTGCGCGCGTCTTTGGTGAGTTTCATGGTCTCCAGAATGGCCACGATATTCTCCCTGACAGTCAGGCGCTGAAAAATGCTTGGCTCCTGAGAAAGATACCCTATGCCCCTTCGGGCCCGCTTGTACATCGGCATCTTTGTAACGTCTACACCTTCGAAAAACACCATTCCTTCGTTTGGCACGATCATTCCGATTGTCATGCGAAAAGTGGTTGTCTTGCCTGCGCCGTTGCGACCCAGCAGGCCTACTATCTCGCCCTGGTTGACCTCGAGCGAGATATGGTCCACCACGGCGCGTCCGCTGTAGCGTTTGACAAGATTTTTCGCTTCCAACAGTTTCATTTCAAATTATTACCGACGCACGGGGGCGAAATATCGAGCATCCGAACGCTGTGGACAATGTGTGGATAACCGCGCCCGCTGATTATATTAACGCCCTTTTAATCATAGTTAAAGTTCGTATTAACGGGAAGTAACATGCGCCCAAACCGACGCAAATTATGCTCCTTCCGACTTAAGTCTATTATTTACAAAACATTATCTTCACATCACCAATGTTTATGGCAATTTACCCCACTCAATTCGCCGCGCAGTCCCTCAGGGGCACTATCCCTTTGTCGCGCTCCATCACAACATTAGGGTATTGTACGGTATTGTGTATAACTTTTTTTCACCTTGAATTTCATAAACACAATGTACGCGGTCAAAAACACAAATTTATACGCCTCGTGAGCTAACGAATCAGTCGCATCCTGCCGACGTTGGGGATTATCGACATACCTGGCAGCGCCGGAAGTCTATAACCCGACGGCCAGTAAACGAACATCGCCTTGCCGATAATGTTGTATCGCGGGACGGTGCCCAGATGGTATATGGGCGCGGCGCCGTCGCGCCAACGATGCAGTATTTCCCCATCCTTTCGCCACAGACGCAACGACGGCGCCGCCGCCGTCCAGGAGCGTCCGTCCAGGCTGCGGGTGCTGTTGTCGCCAAGGACGAAAAATTCGTCCAAATCCGGATTGTCGGGATATTTTTTCAATTTTATGGGGTTATTCGTGGTTCCCCATGCCTGAGTCTTCTCGAATATTTTCAGCCGACGGGCGTACTGTCCCAGCGGACCTTCGGGTATTCCGGCCACTGCATCGGGGCAGGTGTAATAAATGTCGCGATAGACGCCAAGGTGTTTAATCTCGCACGCGCCGCCGGAGGCGTCTATGCTTACCGACGGGAGGGGGATGGGATTTGCTGCCGTCTCGGCGAGCCGGCGCTTGATGTACCGGTAATCCATGGGATACTGTCGGTCAACATTAAGCACCCGCCGCCCGTCGATGACCAGGCCAAGCCCCATGTCAACGTTCATAAATTCAATGCGGTGCCCGCGTCCGCCTTGCATGGGAGATATTTCCGTATCGGCCAGTTTCCTCCACCGGTCTGTCCCGCCGGAGGCGCGCCTGTAGTAGATTCCCGCGCGTCCGTCGGTGGAAATTCTGGCCTGGAAATCGTGCTCCAGCGCCGAGATGTTCAGATTAAGCCGGACGGGCTCCCGGTCGGGAAAAAGCACCATAGACAGTTTAATGTCCGAACACACGTCCCGCTCTGGGCTGACGCCGTTATTGTGCCCGTTGGGCGGGTTGTATCCGTTGCCGGGCAGATACTTGTCTCGCGCGGCGATAAAGGCAATCGAGGTCGGGACTTCGCCGCCGTTAAAGACAAAATTCCTGCCCGACGAATCTCTTTCCCACGCCTCCTGGTCACCCAGCACCTTCCATCGCGGTCTCTCGTGCGGGACGACCATATCGGGTTTGGGGCGGTAATCGTTGTCGAACACCACACGCCACATAACCTGTTGCACTTTGGGCGGTTTTCGGCGCACCCGCATCGGCGCATCTCCGACCGGACTGTAAAATATATCGCCGTGGACGATCTCGATGGTCTCGCCCGGCAGGCCCACGAGGCGCTTAATGTAATTTTCCCTGTTGTTCTGCGGATTCTTGAACACTATCACGTCCCACGCCCTGGGTCCTGGCATGCCCAGAAAACGCCGAAACGCGTAAGAATACTTCATCACCAGCACGCGGTCGCCGTTGTTGATGTAGTCCGGCATTTTGGTGTATTGGAACAAATAACCGCAACTGGGGCATTCCGCGCCGGTCGGCGTCTCCCTGCGCGAGCGCGACAGATCGCCGCCGTGAGGGCTGCCGTAATCGTAACGGTACCCGCAGGCGGGGCAGCGAAGACGCCAGTGCTCGCCCATCAGCCCAGGCGCCATCGAGCCGGTGGGAATCACGAATGCCTCGGCTATGAACGCGCGCAGCACGAACGCCAGCACTATCGCAACCCATATGCTCTCGACCGTGTCGCGCACCGTGTTTAATCCGCCTGAATTCTCCTTCATGGAGCCACCCAAGATAGCCGCTCACGCCCTCCAGTCCAAGTGTATATCGTCGAAAATCTCGAATGATCCTCGCAGAAGGGTAGTTATACGTTGACCCGAATACCGTTTCGTGTTAACAAATTCACATCCGCCAGACGGGAGAATCTCATGGAAAAATCCGAACTCGCCGAACGCATAAAGTCAGCCGCATACCTCGAAGGGGATTTCGTGCTTCGTTCGGGCAAGCGCAGCCGCTACTACCTCGACAAGTACCGTTTCGAGGCCGACCCGGTCATCCTGTCCGAGCTGGGGCGGCGCTTCGCCTCATGGGCCGACGACGTGGAAGTAATCGCCGGCGCCGAGCTGGGCGCCGTCACACTGGCGGCGGCGACCTCGCTGAACACCGGAAAACACATGGCGATCGTCCACAAGCGGCGCAAGGATTACGGCACGTCAAACCTTATCGAAGGCGCGAGCGTCCGGGGGCGGCGGGTCCTGCTGGTGGAGGACGTGGGCACCACCGCCGGGGCGGCGCTTCAGGCCGCTGAAACCCTCAACGACGCCGGCGCCCAGGTCGCGCGAATAGCATTCGCAATCGACCGCATGGAAGGCGCCGCCGAAAACGTCCAAAACGCCGGTTACGAATTCTGCGCAATACTCAACACCGAAGAACTCGGCATATGAACACGTCGGGATTGCCTGGCAGTCCTGCGTACATTAGAATCTGCCCGAAATGGAAACCCTCATAAAAAGTCTCGAACGGCTCGGCAGCCCAAGGGTGATGCTGGTGGGCGACTTCATGCTCGACAAGTACGTTTACGGTTTCGCCGATCGCATCTGTCCCGAATCCCCGGTGCCGGTACTCAACGTGGTTCGTCACGAGTACCGCCTGGGCGGCGCCGCAGGGGCGGCGGCGGCCATCGCCGCGCTCGGCGCGAAGGTCGCATGCGTGGGCCTGCTCGGCGACGACGACGACGGTAAGGAACTAATCCGCCTGCTCGACCAGGCCGGCGCCGACACTTCCGGCATGCTGACGCTATCCGAGAGGCGCACGACCGTAAAGACGCGCTTCGTCGGGCTCGCGCAGCACCGCCACCCCCAGCAGATGCTCCGCGCCGACGCCGAATGCCCCCTACCGCTTCGGGGCAGGGGCGCCGAGATGCTGCTGTCGGCAGTGACCGAGCGGGTGGGCGACTGCGACGTTGTCGCGCTGGAAGATTACGACAAGGGCGTGCTGTGTCCGCAGACGTCCGGGCGGATAATCGCCGCCGCACGCAAAGCCGCAAAGAAAGTCATCGCCGACCCGGCCTGTATAGAAAACTACTCACGCTACCGCGGCGCCACCGTGCTGACGCCCAACCGCTACGAGGCCGCCCTGGCCAGCGGCGTGAAAATAACCGACGACCAGTCACTGCTGCGGGCCGGCGAAGAAATCCTCCGTACCACGTCCGCACAGGCGGTGGTAATCACGCTCGACAAGGACGGCGCCTTTGTGCTCCAGAAGGACCACCCCCCCAAAAAAGCGCCTACTCGCCCGCGGTCCATCTACGACGTCAGCGGCGCCGGCGACGAGGTGCTCGCCGCCCTGGCAGTGGCAATAGCCGACGGATGGGACTATCTCCAGGCCACACGTCTGGCGAACGTCGCCGGCGGGCTGGAGGTCGAACGGTTCGGCGTGTCGCCCGTGAGCCGCCAGGAAATCGCCGACGAACTGAATCAAATCGCGGGACTTCGAAACGCGAAAATCCACTCACGCAAAAAACTCGCCCGGGAACTGGACCGCCGACGGCAGCGCGGACACAAGGTGGTATTCACCAACGGATGCTTCGACCTGCTGCACATGGGACACGTGCGGTACCTCCAGCAGGCGCGTCAACTGGGCAACTGCCTCATCGTGGCCGTCAACTCCGACCACAGCGTGCGGCGCCTCAAGGGACCCTCCCGCCCGGTAATAGGACAGGACGAACGCGCAGAGATGATCGCGTCGCTGGAATGTGTTGATTATGTCACCATCTTCCCCGAAGATACGCCCGTGGAACTTATCGGGCTGCTCAAACCCGACGTGCTGGTCAAGGGCGGCACTACCGACGTTATCCCCGGACGGGACATCGTGGAAGGGTACGGCGGGAAGGTGCTCATACTCGACAAGGTCGAAGGGCTAAGCACGACAAATATAATAAACCGCATTTTGAACGCCACGAAATCCCAGGATAACAGC
This sequence comes from uncultured Planctomycetaceae bacterium, assembly GCA_964480425.1. GTDB lineage: Bacteria > Planctomycetota > Phycisphaerae > SM23-33 > SM23-33 > CAYYMD01. The sequence continues at coordinate 1,040 of CAYZPY010000061.1, read as the reverse complement.
GCATAGCATAGTCCCAGGAGCATATACGCCATGTCAGACAGAGCAGTCTTTCTCGACCGCGACAGGACGTTGATGGAAGACCCCGGATACCTATCGGACTCTTCCGCGGTCCGCCTGCTTCCGGGGGTGGAGCTTGCCCTCAAGTCGCTAGCCCAGGCGGGTCTCAAAATAGTAGTCGTCACCAACCAGTCAGGCGTGGCAAGGGGCATGCTCACCGAAGAAACCCTCGAAGAAATTCACGCCGAACTGCGGCGCCAACTGGCCGACAGCGGCGCCCACCTCGACGCCATCTATTACTGCCCCTTCCACCCCGAAGGCACAGTCGAGAAATACGCCGTCGACTCCGACCTTAGAAAACCCAAACCCGGAATGCTCATCAAGGCCGCAAATGACCTCGACCTGGACCTGCAGTCCAGTTGGATGGTCGGCGACAGCCCCCGCGACATCGAGGCCGGACAGCGAGCCGGATGCAGGACCATCCGTATCCGCTCCAAGTCCACCAAGCACCCCGGCCAGGAGCAGGACGAAGACCTCCAGGCCGACTACACCGTCCGCAACCTCGTCAACGCCGCCAGGATTATCCTACGCTCGCCCGCCGAAAAACCCTCACCACCCGCCGCCCCGGAGCACGAATCCGCCACCGCGATGCCGGCAGCGCTGGAGGCCTCGCCACAGATTGACACACTCTCAGACGCACAGGTCCACAGAGAAATTCTCCGCCACGTCAGGCAACTGGCGCGCAGCCAGCACGCAGAAGATTTCTCCGTAACGCGACTGATCGCGGGCATTGTGCAGGTGCTGGCCTTGCTGGCGCTGGTGGTCACCATCTGGAAAATGCTACTGGAAGCCCTGCCCCAGGCGCAGATCTGGGGACTCATCGCCGTGGTGCTGCAGGTGATGGCCCTGTCCTTCTTCATGATGCACCGCTACGAATAGGCCCCAAAACGGTTTATAATGTAGTGGAAGTTTTCATTGCCGAGGTGAAAGGCTTTGTTGCATAATTCCGAAATGGAGCGCACATTCCCTTTCCCCACAGGCTC
>CAYZPY010000060.1:0-14104 GCA_964480425.1 uncultured Planctomycetaceae bacterium | reverse complement strand
GTCCTTGCCGGACTCGTCCTGGGCGACGAACATGACGACAATCTTTCTGCAAACTACTCTAGTGGCCGTCTTCCACACAGACATGGCGGCGTTCCCGCGTCGTCGCGTGATTTACGACGAAAATGCAGTCGGTGGCCTGGGAAGACCACCGACCCCCGCTCACGGATTCCTGAAAATCCATGACACAATTCCTGACGGAGTCTTATCGCCCGCCCTGTCCGAGCGGCTGACGGATGGTCTTTTTCCGCCCGTTGCGGATGATCTCTATGGTGATTGTCTGGTTGGCGGCGGCGGACTGTATGGCGCCGAGGTACTCCCCGAGATTCGACGTTTCGTGATTATTCAGCGAGGTTATCACGTCGCCGATCTTGAGCCGACCGGCTTGTTCTGCCGGGCTGGACTTTATCAGTCCCACTACCTTTACGCCCTTTGAGTGGTTTTTGACCATCGCGCCCAGGCGGGCCTGCGTGGTGCGACTCTCGCCAAGGGGCAGTTTCAGTTCCCGCGCCCAGTCAACCCAGTCTTCCTGTATCTTCTCGATGTCGCTGCCCAGGGCCTTTTCGAGCGCCTTTCTGCACGTTTTGTCTTTATCGTAGCCGTCCTTGTAAAGCCCATACCAACGCCGGAGTTTGTCCTTTTCCAGGAGATAGAGCATCAGGTACCGCGCCTGTGCGTAGCATATCTGGGCGCGACGGGAGAATTCGTCCGCCTCGATTTCTACAAATACGTCCAGGTCGATTAGGTTTTCGGTGCGGATCGCCCGCTGGAGCGTAACCAGGCGCAGGTCGGTCCGCGGGTGCAGGGTGTCGTCGTCAATTTCTGCCGCCTCGAACAGCGAGGCCAGACCCTCGCATATCCAGACGGGGTGCCGCTGTTCAACGGATGCTGCGTCGGCGTGGTGAAGGGCGTGGGTGAACTCGTGCAGCAGCACCCGCCCGTGGTCTATGGAGATAAGCGTGTGATCGGCGGGGCGATAGAATCCGGCGACTTCTTCCCGCGGGGCGAGGGGCTTGTAGTCCTCGACGGTGGGAAGGATGACGGTTATTATCCACGGCGCAGGTTCGCTCAGCAGAGTATTTCTCTGTGCGTCGATGAATCGCTCCAGCAGTTCGCGCGTGCGGTCCAGGTGCTTTTCGTCCAGTGCGCTTATGTAAACAAGTCGTCGTGGCAGGTCCGTCTTTGCGGTGTATGCGTTGCCGAATTCGGCCAACTGTTCTTCGGCAATTTTTTTCGCCCGTACTTTGAGGATTTCTGAGAGTTTTTTTTGCGATTTAGTACCCTTTCCGGCGGGCGCTGCCGACAGGGTAACCGCCAGGACGATACCGGAAATTTTGGCCAGTCGGTTCATGATTCCTCCACGTGATTTTTTATCGTCCCGTCGCCGCCGCCGGATGAGCAAGGATTTGGCGGATTACTTGACGGATATTTCGACGGTTTCCGGTAGTCGGGAGGCGATGTCGCGAACGTTGATTTGTTTCGCCCGTGGCTTCAGCAGGACGCGGCACGTTATAGTCTCGAGGTTATGTTCGGCGTCCCGCGAGTGCTGGCACGAGGTGACCATCGCGCGTCGGGATTTGAAGAATTCTTCCAGCGTGGCGACATGGTCCTTGTCGCTTATGGGTAATTTCACGAACACGTCTTTGTATCGGTACGTAGGCAGGTAGTCTTCCAGAAGCGACAGCCCCCACAGAGCGAACACCACAACCGCCGTGGCGAAGATGGCGATAACGTTTATGCCGAACCCGCACGCCAGTCCGACCGCCGCGGTGCACCACAGACTCGCCGCCGTGGTCAGCCCGCGTATGCCGATTCCGTGACGGATAATTGTGCCTGCGCCGATAAAGCCGATTCCCGCCATGACCCCGTAGGCAACCCTGGCCGGGTCAACCTGTATGGAGGTAGAGTCCGGCGACAGCGGACCGTAAACCTCGCCGAAGTGCAGCGACACGATCATCGCCAGGGTCGAGCCCAGCCCGACCAGCAGGTGGGTTCTCAGCCCGGCGGCGCGGCCGTGAAGTTCGCGCTCCAGGCCGATCATCGCACCAAGCAGCGCCGCAAGCAGCAGGCGGACGACCGCCTCGTAACCGGATGTGGTTTGAATAAGCCCGAGCATGTCCATTTGAATTGTATCGTCCTTGTGTTGGTCAAATAGTCAACATTTTCGCTTTTGGGCGGTGCGGTGATGAGAGCATTTTCCTTGACGCACAAGATGTGGGCGGATATTTTTCCGTGGGTTGCAGATGTAGAAGTGCGCGTTGCGCGGAAGGTGCAGACACATGCAATGTCCATTTTGCGGGCGTAATAAAGACAAGGTGATCGACTCCCGCAGTGCCGAAGGCGGAAAGGCGGTCCGCAGGCGGCGCGTGTGCTTAGAGTGCCACAAGCGCTACACCACGTACGAAAAAATCGAGGACGCCATACGCCTGACTGTCGCCAAGAAGGACGGCTCGCGCGAACCGTATTCCCGCGGAAAACTGATAGCGGGCCTGCAGCGCGCCTGCTACAAGCGCCCCATCAGTGAGGAGCAGATAAGACAGATTGTCGAGAACGTCGAGGAGCAGATGTTCCGCAAATTCGAGAAGGAGGTGCCCTCGGAGTTTATAGGCGATGCAGTGGCGGACGTGCTCAGAAACGCCGACAAGATCGCATACGTGCGCTACGCCAGCGTGTATCGCGACTTCCGCGATGTGGGCGAACTCATCAAGGAGGCGCAGGAGGCCGAATACACCCCCGTCATTTCACCCGAGCAGAAGGGCCTGTTCGATAATAAATCTTCAAACAAGTAGAAAATCAGTAAGAGACTCCGAGTTCCGAATGCGGCGCCCTGCTGCTTTACTAAAACGCTGTCCGGATTACCTTGTAACCGTACGTAGCCAACCCGAGCATGATTCCGCCGCCGCCCGTCGCCGGTACCCAAAGAGGCACGGTGACACGTGGAAGAATTCGGGTAGTGCGCCTGGAGGTGTGAATTTCTCACCGAGGAAGAAATAACGGATACTTTTTGGAAATCAGTAATGAATTACCGTGATATGGAATGTAACTACTTTGCATCCATCCAGTTATGACCAATGCCGACGTCCACCTTCAGCGGCACGTTGAGTTGGTACGCTTCGATCATTTCGCGGCTGATTAGTTCCTTGTGTGTCTCGATTTCATCGGCGGGCACCTCAAAGAGCAGTTCGTCGTGAATCTGAAGGAGCATCCTTGCGGGGCTTTTTTCGCGAGCGATACGAGCGGCGATGTTGACCATTGCCTTTTTAATCAAATCGGCCGCCGAACCCTGGACGACGGAGTTAATCGCAAGTCGCTGTGCCGCCGAACGCCGCTGGGGATTGGACGAATCTATGCCGCTGATTTTCCTGCGCCGGCGCGAAATGGTCTCGACATATCCGTCCCGCCGGGCCTTTTCCTCGCAGGCGGTTAGAAACTCGCGTATCCTGGGGAACCGCCTGTGGTACTCATATATGAAATCCTTCGCTTCCGTGCGTGATATTTTCAGCGTGTTTGCCAGGCCGAACGCCGTCTGCCCGTATATGATTCCGAAGTTTACTGTTTTCGCCTTGGCCCGCTGCTGTGGCGTGACCTCATCGGCAGCAACGCCGAAAACCTCCGACGCCACGATGCGATGAATGTCCCTGTCGCCGGCGAATGCCTCTACGAGCGTCTTGTCGCCGCAGAAGTGCGCCAGCATTCGCAACTCCACCTGTGAATAGTCCGCCGACAGCAGCATGTATCCGTCGTCGGCCACGAACGCCGAGCGTATCCGCCGACCCTCGTCGCTGCGGATGGGAATGTTCTGGAGGTTAGGGTCGCTGCTGGAAAGCCGTCCCGTGGAGGTTACCGCCTGGTGAAAACTGGTGTGCACGCGCCCCGTCTGCGGATGAATAAACCCGCCCAGCGCCTTGAGGTACGTGCTGATGAGTTTTGTCAGCCGCCGGTACTCCAGCACGAGGCGTGGAATCTCGTGAAACGCCGCCAGTTCCTCCAGAACGCCGGAGTCGGTGCTCGCGCCGGTCTTGGTCTTCCTGATGACGGGCAGGCCGAACTTCTCGAAAAGTATCTCCGAAAGTTGCTTGGGCGAGTCCGGATTGAACGGTTCGCCGGCGGCGCTGATTATGCTTTCACGCAGATGGTCGGCCTGTTCTGAGAACTCCTCCTCCATCCGGGACAGTACGTTCTTGTCCACCTTTATTCCGGTTTTTTCCATTTCCGCCAGGACGGGCAGCAGCGGCATTTCGAGTTCGGCCATGAGCGTGTCGAGTTTTTCGCGGCGGAGCTGTTCGCGCAAGACGTCGGACAGACGCAGCGTAACGTCCGCGTCCTCGCCGGCGTAGCGCGTGACTGTTTCCAGCGGCACGGCGTCCATGCGGATTTGCTTTTTGCCCGAGCCGATGAGATCTTCAATCGGGATGCAGCGGTGATTGAGGAACTCGGCCGCAAGCGCGTCGAGTTTGTAACTTCCGCGGGTGGCGTCGAGCACATGGGCGGCTATCATCGTGTCGAACATTTCACCCCGCAGCTCGAATCCGGCCCGCTGCAGCACGAGCATGTCGTACTTGAGGTTCTGGCCTATCTTTTCGATTTTTTCATCCGCCAGGACGGGTCCTAACGCTTTTTGGACATGCTGCACATCGAGTGTCTGCGCGCCAAGCGGCGCCTTGACGGGCAGATACGCCGCCCGACCCGGACGCCACGACAGAGATATGCCGACCAGTTCGGCGCGCATGGGGCTTGTCGAGGTCGTTTCGGTGTCGACGGACAGACGCTCCTGGGCGGAAATCACTGCGATGATCTTCTCCAGTTCGTCGGTGGAGTTGACGCACCTGTAATCGAAGTGTTCTGCTGTGGTGGCCTCGGTGCGGTCGGCGGCGTCGGCTATCTCGTTTTCACTGACGGCGGTGACGCCCATCTCGTCGAACTGCTTCAGCAGGCGGTTGAAGCCCAGTTCGACGAAAATGGGGCGTATTTTCTCAGCCCTGGGTCGGCGAAATTTCATCTGTGCCGGGTCAACGTCCATGGGCACGTTCCGCTCCAGCGTGATGAGACTACGGGCCAGGCGTATATCATCGGCGTGTTTGCGGATGTTTTTTTGCAGTTTCGCCGACAATTCGTCGGCGTGTTCGATGACCGCCTCCGCCGAGCCGTATTCGTCTATGAGTTTTACCGCCGTCTTGGGCCCGATTCCCGGAACACCCGGAATGTTGTCGCTAGTGTCGCCCGTCAGCGCCTGAACGTCCACCGCCTTGTCGGGTGTATAACCCTTCTGCTCGACCAGTTCATCCGGGCCCATCATCTGGTCCGTCATAGGGTCGTAAAGCGTAACGTTGTCCGTGACGACCTGATCGAGGTCTTTGTCCCTGCTGACCATTACGATTTGTTTGTCCTTGCCGGCGTACTTTTGCGCCAGCGTGGCGATGACGTCGTCGGCCTCGTATCCCTGGACCTGGAGGATGGGTATGTCCAGGGCTTCTGCGACCTGCATTATCCTGTCGAGCTGGGGGGGCAGGTCCTCGGGCATTGGTTTGCGGGTGACCTTGTATTGAGGAAACTCTGCACGGCGCTTGAGTTTATCTGTCGGTCCGTCCATCGCTATGGCCAGGTAGTCCGGTGCGTGACCGCGGATGAGCGAGATCAGTTGCTGCGAGAACACGTATGTCGCCTTGGTGGGCTCGCCTGCGGGGCTGGTCAGGTTGCGAAACGGCGCGTAGTAGGCACGGAATGCCAGCCAGTGCCCGTCGATGATGTAGAATTTTTCGGCCACGGTGAACTACACGCTACTTCGGGGCGCCGTTGCGGTCAACGTCAAAGGGGATTAATCATCCGATGCCGAACAAAACCAGCATGAGATACGCCACCGGCGCCGCCAGCAGGGGGGAATCCATGATGTCCATCACGCCGCCGAATTCCGGAAACACCGCCCCGGAGTCCTTTACGTTGGCCGAACGTTTCAGCATGCTCTCGCACAGGTCGGCGAACTGCCCTGCCAGGGCGACGACGCAGCCGAACACCGCCGCCTGCCACAGCGTCATCCATATTCCTAACACGTCGCCGAAAAACCACGTCGCCAGAACCGCAATGCACGCGGCGAATACAATCGCCCCCAGCAGCCCCTCCCAACTCTTTTGGGGCGACAACCAGGGTATAAGTTTGTGTTTGCCGATTGCCGAACCGACAAAAAACGCCCCGATGTCGGCGAATTTCACCGTCGCAAGGAACGTGGCCAGCACCTTCACGCCCAGGTGCATGCGCATCTGGAGAATAACAGCCCCGCCCGCGCCCAGATATAAGATCGCCAGCAGCGTGCACGCCAGGCGCACAAATGCCAGACCCGTCTTTTTGCGGAGCATCTGCTGGGCGAACACCAGTATCAGAATTACGCCCAGTGTCAGCAGCACCGCCGTCTCGCCCCGGACGAACGGGAGAAACTGCCGCCACAGCGGAAAAGTTCCCAGCATGCACGTTCCGAACACGCCGGAGAATATCAACAGGTCGAGTCTGGCCGCTGCAGCAAGCGAAGTCATCTCCACGAATCCGACGGCCAGCAGCAACGTCATCAAAATGGAAAGTGGCAGACCGTGAATCCGGTAACCTTCATTCCATTCGAGGTGCCAGTCGTACCACAGCACGCCCGCAACCAGTGTTATCATCAACAGACCGAATACGATTCGCTTAACCATGGCGGTATTAGGCGCGATTCGGCGGCGAATTGCCAGTGTTGATATCGCCGCGGTCGCGCGGACGTTGACACCCGCACGACGAACTGATACATAAGGCGGTTTGCCGGCACAGAAATTTGTGGCGATATCAATCCAGCAGGAGACATCAATGAGTGACAATCGCGAGCGTTACGAGCCGACGAAGGAGTCTTTGCAGAATTACGCCGTCCCGGACTGGTTCAAGGAAGCCAAGCTGGGCATCTTCATCCACTGGGGCGCGTATGCGGTGCCGGCGTTTTACAGCGAGTGGTATCCGCGCGAGATGTACATACCCCACAGAACCGGCGTGTACGAGCATCACAGAAAAACCTGGGGCAAGCATAAAGATTTCGGCTACAAGGATTTCATTCCAATGTTCAAGGGCGAGAACTTCGATCCCGACGCGTGGGTGGACCTGTTCGAACAGAGCGGGGCGCGGTACGTGGTTCCTGTGGCCGAGCATCACGACGGATTTCCCATGTACGACTGCGCCTACACGACGTGGAATTCGGTGAACATGGGTCCGAAGCGCAACGTGGTGGGAGAACTTGAAAAAACGGTCCGGCGGCGCGGGCTGAAGTTCGGCGTTTCCTCGCACCGGGCGTACAACTGGGGGTACTACACGTTCCGCGACGAATACGACAACAGCGACACGAACTATCACAAACTTTACGGCGTCCCGCACGCCGACGACGCGCCGGTAAGTTACGCCTTTGTGCTGGACTGGTACGAGCGGACCAAGGAACTGGTGGAGAAGTTCTCTCCGGACGTTTTGTGGTTCGACTTTGGCTGGCACCGCAGCGAGTTCGCCCCGTGGCGGGGGCGCGTGGCGGCGTATTACTACAATCACGCTCTGGACCACGGCTACGAGCCGGTGCTCAACTACAAGGCAAAATTTCCCGAGGGCACGGCAGTGTTCGACGTCGAACGCGGAAAGCTCACCGAAATCCGCCCGCACTACTGGCAGACCGACACGTCGGTCAGTTACAAGTCGTGGAGTTACCTGGAGGACGACGATTTTCGCACCGTCACTTCGCTGGTGCACGACCTTGTGGACATCGTCAGCAAGAACGGCAACCTGCTGTTGAACGTAGGTCCCCGCGCCGACGGCGTGATTACCGACGAGCCGGCAAACCTGCTTCGCGGACTGGGCGATTGGCTGAAGGTCAACGGAGAGGCGATTTACGAAACACGCCACTGGGATACATTTGGCGAAGGGCAGCAGGATACCGTGGCAAAGCCGTTCGACGAAAAGGCGGAAAAACCCCTGAAACTCGGCGACATCCGCTTCACCTGCAAGAGCGACGCCTTATACGCCGTCAGCATGGGCTGGCCTGAAGACAAACTCATCATCAGGTCCATGGGGCGGGGGTCCTCGCTGAACGCCGAGCGTGTGGCGAAGGTAACGCTGCTTGGGACTGGACAGGAACTCCAGTGGTCGCAGGAAAGCGACGGCCTGCACGTGGAGGCGCCGTCGAAGAAACCCTGCGAACACGCGTGGACTTTCAAAATCCAGCTTAAGGGCTGATGCGGATTTCAAACCGCAGACGCATTGGATTTTCCTTTAATATCTCGGTGTCCTCTGTGACCTTTGTGGTTTAATCAAAAGGCGATGCTTCAGCAGCTGGGAAAGTTCGTATTTCTGTTCGGCGTCGTGCTGGTAGTGGTGGGAGGGATTATGTACCTGGCCGGTCGCCTTGGGCTGGGTCGACTGCCCGGAGATTTTTCTTTCGGCGGGAAGAACTGGCGCATCTATCTGCCCATCGGCACGTGCATAATTCTCTCAATTATTCTGACGCTGATTATGTGGATTATCATGCGCCTGCGGAAGTGATTATTGCTCCGGTCGGACCTTTTTGCGGAACTGCTTGGTTTGGCTGCGGCGTCGTTTCGACTCGAGGCGCTTTCGCTTTGATGCGGCGGTGGGGCGGGTCTTTTTTCGGCGTTTGGGCTTGCGGGCGGCGCGGCGGATGAGTTTTATCAGCCGTTCCATCGCATCGTCGCGGTTTTGTTTCTGGCTGCGGAAACGCCGGGCCTCGATTATCAGTTCACCGTCTTTGTTGATTCGGTTTCCGGACAGTTTCCTCAGTCGGTCCTTGACCTGTTGCGGCAGCGACGAGGCGGACACGTCGAACGTCAGCCGCACGGCCGTGGACACCTTGTTCACGTTCTGCCCGCCCGGACCGGTCGAACGCATAAACTCCACGTCCACGTCGTTTTCGTCAATGCCTATGTTTCGGGTGAATTTTATCATGCTGATGACGTTTGTATAGTAGTCAGATTAATAGAGCTGGATCCGCCTTCGTTAAAACTACGGCGGGCAAGTTTCACAGATTAAGGTATTAAGGGATTAAAAATGAATAATAAAAAATCCGTATAATCATAAAATCTGTGTAATCCTGCTCTTCCTTACAAAGGACCTGTTACCCCCAGGTTTCAATTCACGATTCTGCTGGTATGAATTTTGCGATTGTCACGTGTTAGTATTGTTCAGATTGCCGAATCGGCGGTGTCTTGAGGCGTATTCCCTGATGGCATTGTGGAGTTCCTTTTCGTCGAAATCGGGCCAGTAAACGTCGGTGACGTACAGTTCGGCGTAGGAAATCTGCCACAGCAGAAAATTGCTCAGCCGCCTCTCGCCGGAGGTGCGAATCAGCAGGTCCGGGTCGGGTAGGTCGCGCGTGTACAGGGCGTCGGCGATAAGCGACTCGTCGATGTGCCGGGGATTGATTTCGCCCTCGGCGGCGCGTGTGGCGATGTCGCGCACGGCGTCGGTTATCTCGCACCGACCGGAATAATTGATCGCCAGGCAGAGTTTCGTTCCGGTGTTCGACGCCGAGACGTTCATGGATTCGTCCAACTCGTCGAGCACCGATTGGGGCAGCCCGCTGCGCCGTCCCAGGTGCACCAGGCGGATGTTGTTGTCCACCAGCGTCTGCCTGTCGCGTGCGAGATATTCGGCATAGAGGCCCATCAGGGCGTTGACTTCGTTTTGGGGGCGCGACCAGTTCTCGATGGAGAATGCATAGAGGGTCAGCGCCTCAAGCCCTATATTCGACGCCTCGGTGACTATGTTTCTGGCGACTTCTGCGCCGCGCCTGTGACCCGCCACCCTGGGGAGGTTTTGGCTGCGGGCCCATCGGCCGTTTCCGTCCATGATAATCGCCACGGACCGCGGGAATCGCTCCTTCGTCACGCCCAGCGCCTCGCAGGCGGCGGCTCGCTTCTGGTCTATTGTCGCCATAGTTCTTCCAGACCTGCCAGTCTGGTGTTGTGGGAAATCGTGGCGGCGCGATCGGAGCCGACGCTGATGATGCCCACCGGCCTTTCGGTCAGGTTCTCGATGCGACTGACGTAATCCTGCGCCTTGGGGGGTAGTTCCTCGAACCGGCGGCAGGCGGAAATGTCCTTGCTCCAGCCGGGAAGGGTCTCGTAACGGCACCGCGCCCGGACCATGAGGTCCGGGTCGAACTGCCGGAGGTTTTGCCCCTCGAAGTCGTATCCGGTGCAGATTTTGACCTCGTCCAGTCCGGTGAGCACGTCCAGCAGCGAAAGCGCCAGTTCGTCCGTCCCGGACAGGTCAGCGGCGTATTTTACGGCGAAGGCGTCGAACCATCCGCACCGCCTGGGTCTGCCCGTGGTTGTGCCGTATTCGTTACCGCGTTCGCGCAGGTAATCGCCGATTTCGTTGTCCTGCTCGGAGGGGAACGGACCGGCGCCGACGCGCGAGGTATAGGCCTTTATCACGCCGATAACAGTGCCCACGCATTTGGGCGGCACGCCCGCGCCCGTCGGCACGCCGCAGGCGGTGACCGCCGAACTGGTCACGAACGGGTATGTCCCGTGGTCGATGTCCAGCATGCTGCCCTGTCCGCCCTCGAAGAGTATGGGCTCGTCCCTTTGGCACGCATCGCGCAGCATTGCGCCGGTGTTGCATATCATCGGCGACAGACGCCTTCCGTATCGGGCGTATTCGTCGGCGACGGCGCCGGCGTCGAGTTCCGGCGCGCCGGGATAAAGGGTGTCGAAGACCTTGTTTTTTATCTCGATTACGTGGGCGAGTTTCTCGGCGAGTTTGTCGCGATCGACCAGTTCGCCCATGCGCACGGCGGTGCTGCGGTTGGCCTTGTCGCTGTAGCACGGGCCTATGCCGCGGGCGGTGGTGCCGATCTTCGAGCCGCCAAGACGCTTCTCGCTCAGTGAATCCTGTAGCTTGTGATAGGGCATCACCGCGTGTGCGGCGGCGCTTATCCGGAGGTTCTCCGGGCCTACCGTAACGTTACGCTTGTGCAGGGTGTCGATTTCCTCCAGAGCCACCTGCGGGTCGAACACCACGCCGTTGCCCACCACGTTGCATACCCCCTTGTGCAGTATGCCTGATGGTATCAGGTGCAGGGCGAATTTCTCGCCCCCGGTGTTTACGGTGTGCCCGGCGTTGGCGCCGCCGCAGAAACGGACCACGTAACGGCATTTGCCGCTAAGGGCGTCGACGATCTTGCCCTTGCCCTCGTCGCCCCATTGCAGGCCGATAACGGTAATGTTGTTACTTTTCATTCCAACGGTCCTCGTGGTGCATTGAAACCCGCAAGCATAGACCTCCACGTGTTCTTGTCAAGTCCGCGTAATAAAGGTCCATTGGGCGCGATATCATTCCTTTGCCCGCAGGGTGGATTCGGTCTTGGCCGAGGCGTACGCGGTGGCGCAGAGTTTCATCGCGCGCTCGACGGACATGTCCACTTTCTCCAGGCCCTGGCGCGGCACGAACACCGTTATCCCGCCGATCATATACCCGAACGGGACGTAGACGGCCACTTTCGTGTGCCGTCCCGCATCGTCAGTCTCGGCGCCGTCGGGCGCTTCATTGGTCAGTATGCCCAGCATGGAGGCGTCGGTTCCGGGGATCTTGTATCTGACGACCCGTCCCATCTTGTTCGAGTCGGCGGCGAACATGCCCAGCACGTCGCGCACCGACTGGTATATCGAGTTTACTACGGGAATCCTGCCGATGAGTTTGTCCAGCCAATTCATCATGCCCTTAAACAGCCACACGTGCGTCAGCAGCCCGACGAGGTAAACCGCGACCAGCACCACCACTGCCCCGACGCCGGCGGGCATATCGGCATCCGGCCAGTAACGACTGATAAGCGCGTCGCCGGCCCAGTCCAGCGCCTTGGCCGACCACCAGATTGCGTAAACGGTTATGGCGAACGGCGCCACCAGAAAAACGCCGGACAGAAATATGCGAATCTGTTTCTGCATCTTGCATCTCCTTGTGTTTAAGATATCGGCCTTGGATCGTAATAAAAGAATTGCTCTTTTTGGATTTTCGACTGCTACTTGTTTAGTTCAATCAGCCAGATGTTTCTGTACCTCACCGGGTTCCCGCGGTCCTGCAGGACCATCGGGCCGGCTTTGCCGGAATTTCTGTTTTGCGCCAGTTTGGTGGGCTTTTTGATCTTTGCATCCTCGTGAATCAGGATTCCGTTGTGCCGCACGGTCATTATCGCCTCTGTGACGGCATTTCCGCCGGACAACCTGGCGGCGTGAATCACGATGTCGTAACTCTGCCACCTGCCGGGCGGAAGGCATGCGTTTACGTTCGGTGCCCTGACGTCGTAAATCGACCCACAACCGTGATTGCCCGCCTTTGTCCCGAACGAGTCCAGCACCTGCACTTCGTACCGCCCCAGGACGTACACGCCGCTGTCGCCCCGTCCGGGCCTGGACTTTTTCGGCTCGAAGGGTATGTAAAACTCGACGTGCAGTTTGGCGCTGCCGAATTTTTTATTGGTAGTATTGTCTCCGCCGGCGACTTGCACCGAACCATCGGGAAGGATTTTCCATTTCTTGTTCTTCCAGGCCTCCAGCGAGGTCTCCTTGTCCGGCTTGTATGGCAGAAGGACCGTCGCGCCGGCGGGCGGTTCGGCGCCTATGTCGGGACTCGTGCGGACGGTGTATTCAAGCCGGAATTTCCCTGCGTCGGACGACCCTGTCAACGCCTTGGAGTTTAGAGTTCCCGACCAGCCGCCTCCGGAAATTTTCACCTCATCTGCGCCCTTTTTCGCCCGGCCTCGCAGTTGGATTGCCCCGTTTTGACTGGTGAACGTCACGCCGTTTTTTACGTTCTGTCCCGGCAGCAGGAGAACCTTGTACTTGTCGACCCCTTCGGCAAAGAACTGCCCCGCAGCGGGTGCGGTCCTGCCGCCGGAGAATGTAACCTTGCCCTGGTATTCGCCCACGAACGGGTCAACACGCTCGACGTGCGCATCGCCGCCGGGCAATTCCACGCCGAGGCGCTTCATGGTCACCTTCAGCGACTCCAGCGCCAGTTTGGCCTTCTCGTAACGGAGGTCCTGTTCCTTGTGGGCCTGAAGGTAATGACTATAATAACCGTACGCCCGACGGAGCATCGCCGGCTTGTTGCGATGGGGGGCCTTGTCGGACAGCGAGCGATACCAGTTGCCAAGTTCCACAATCACCGTGGGTGACAGTTTCTCCATGTCCCTGGAGGCCAGCGGAATATAAGTCCGCATCACCTCGTCGGAGTTTTCGTTAAGGTATTTGGCCGCACGGGCCGGGTCGTCCAGTTCCACCAGGCAAATCCGCACCAGTTCGCGCGCGGCGGCGTTGTCGTCGGGATTTGCGGCAAGGCGCTTTTTATAACGTTCGATTTTCCTCTCGGCGATCCAGCATCCTTTCAGTTCGCTGAACCTGTCCCGGATGGACGAGGTGTCTATCGATTTCAGGGATTTGGCGATGTTTGACGCGCGGTAGTAATAATTAATGGACTCGGCAAGTCGGCCCTTCTTTTCGGCATCGTCGCCGGCCTGTATGAGAGTTTTGATGAGTTCGGCGCCGGCGGCGTTTTTTTCGGCGCCTCGCGCCACGGCGTACTGTTTTTGCCGGATGTCTATCAACTTATCGATGCACCAGGACTTCCTGTCGAGTACGCTCTTCGCCAGGAGCTCCATCGCCTCGACGGTGGGGGCGTAACCTTCCGGATTCCGCATTCCCAACTTGTAGACGTGTTCGCACATGATTTCCAGCAGTTCGGGTGTGTCGGTCTGCTTTTGTGCGAGTTTAAGGATTTCCCCTGCCAGTCTCGCGTCGTCCTTGGTGGAAGCAGTGGCGGAGACTTCATTTATCTTTTTTCCATAAATGGACTCGAACAACTCCTGTGCATCCTCGGCGCCGGCAGTGCACAATAAAAACGACAAGGCCAGACAAAATGCCCCTGTCCGCAGATTAAACATGATCATTTTCCTTATAGATGATAATCAGCATCCCCTGCGCCGGTCCGGCGGGCAGGCGATTACGCCGGGTAACCCCCGGCAAAATAATTGTTTACCTCGTGACCACGAGTGTCCCAACGTTTGATTTCGAATTTTCGATAACACGATTATTCTAAT
>CAYZPY010000059.1:0-14274 GCA_964480425.1 uncultured Planctomycetaceae bacterium | reverse complement strand
TGAACAGCGTGTACGTGCCGCCGTAGAGACTCCCGGACGAGATAAAATTCTGCCCGGCGTGAGTAATGGTCATCACCGCGGCGGTGATGGCCGCCATCCCGCTGGCGAAGCTCACCGCGCCGGTCCCGCCGTCCAGGGCGGTCAGTCGTTTCTCCAGCACGTCGTTGGTGGGGTTCATCAGGCGGGAGTAGATGTTGCCGAGTTTCCGCAGCGCGAACAGGTCGGCGGCGTGGTCGGTGTCCTGGAAGAGGTAACTGGTGGTGGCGTAAATCGGAACCGCCCTCGAGCCGGTGTGCGGCTCGGCCTGCTGTCCGGCGTGAAGGGCGAGTGTCCCCAGGCGGCGGTCGTCGTTCTTGTTTTTGGATGTCATGATAATTCTCCGGCAGCGCGTATCGCGGCTGATGAAAATTTCACCTGAAGGTATCGACCCTCGCCGCCCGAGGCGGGGCGCCTCCTGCCGGGAGGCGTCCGTACGCCTGTTGCCCGTGTGCGAAACGCAGCACAGGCGCGACCAGAGAATGGTTGTCCGCCCGTCTTTGGCGGACCACATCGGTCCCTGGCCGCCCCGTAAAATCACTCGGGGCTGGGCTGGCTGTGGCACCTTATTCCGGCGGCACTATCATCCGCGTCGAGTCGGAACAGGTTGCCGTGCGGTCTTTGGGCCAGTACCCTCACGCACTCTCGATGCCGATAGGAATAATATGCGCCTCAGCCAAAACGGTCAATAAAAAATTCTCCCGGCGATGCGTCGTTATTTTGGAGGTCGGTGGGCTTTGCAGACCGACGTCGGATATCTATATGTTACGCGGCGGCGTGGTAGCGCCGCCGCGCCGAGTGCAAATTATCCCCGCGTTCTCACGCGGGGCTTACCATGTCGGCGCGGGCTTCGTCTTTGCTTACGAACAGAGCGTGCATCCGCAGTGGGGGCATCGCGAGCATCCCGGTTCGTCCTGTACGGGCCTGCTGCAATGCGGACACGGGCGCGTCCCGGCGTCGTGGCTCATCGGCTGACGTGAGCGGCATCCGTCGCGGTAGACGGTGATGCCCTTGCACCCCGTGTCGTAGGCGAGATTGTAAATCTCCTCCACGTCCCGGACGCTTGCGGAGTTGGGCATGTTGATGGTCTTGGAGATTGCTCCGTCGATGTATTTCTGAAATGCCGCCTGCATCCTGACGTGCCACGATGGGGCTATCTGGCGCGCCGTTACGAACACCCGGCGGGTTCGCTCGTCGCCGCAACCGAGATGCTCGAGAGTATCCCCGGCAGCGAGTTTCCCGCCCAACTCTTCGCTCCAGAAGCCCGACCGCTCGGCGTGACGTCGGAACGGGCCGTTGACTTCCAGCAGTCGCTGGCCATCCAGCACGTGACGGTGAAACGCCAGCGCGAACGCCGGTTCGATGCCGCCGGTGCACCCTGCCAGTATGCTCAGCGTACCGGTGGGCGCCACGGTGGTGACCGCTGCGTTGCGCATTTTCCGCCCTCGCTTCTCCCAGACGCTGCCCGCGTAATTCCTGAACGTCCCGCGCTGCTGCGCCAGGGACTCGCTGGCCCCAAAGGCCTCGTCGGTAAACAGTTGGGCCACCTTCTGACCAAAGGCCAGGCCCTCTTTGCTGTCGTACTTGACGCCGAGGGTGAACATGGCGTCGGCCAGTCCCATAATGCCCAGCCCTATCTTGCGGTTGCCTTTGCACATCCGCTCGATGGGCGGGATGATGTAGTTGTTGACCTCGATGACGTCGTCCAGGAATCGCACGCCCAGGCGGATGGTCTCGCGCAGCGAATCTTCGTCCAGCCCGTCGGGCGTTACGTACTTGGATATGTCGATTGAGCCGAGGTTGCACGCCTCGTAATCCAGCAGGGGCTGTTCGCCGCACGGGTTGGTCGCCTCGATGCGCCCCAGCAGCGGGGTAGGGTTGTCGGCGTTGACCCTGTCTATGAAGCACAGTCCCGGCTCGGCGGTTTCCCTTGCGGCGGAGGTTATCATCCGCCACACCTCGGCGATGGTGTAAACGTCGCCGCCCGTTCGGGATTGACCGGCGGGCGCCAGGTCGCTCAGCGTGTAACGGCGGACGTCGACGCCGTGCGGAATGAAATATTTTTCGCCCGTGCGCGGATTGATCACCTCGTGGGGTGCGTCGGGATTGCGACGCAGGTTCTGCATGAACAGGTCGGAAATTTTTATCGAGATGTTAAAATTTTCGAAGGCGGACAAATCTTCCTTCGCCACGATGAACTTCAGGATGTCCGGATGCCAGGCGGACATCATTCCCATGTTCGCCCCGCGTCGGAACGCGCCCTGCTGAATGGCGCGGGTCGCTTCGCTGAAGACGCGCCAGAAACTTATAGGTCCGGAGGTGCGCCCCCCGGAAGACGCGATGTAATCGCCGGTGGGGCGCAGGCGGTCGAACGAGAAGCCGGTTCCTCCCCCGGCCTGTTGAATCCGGGCGGTGTGCTTGACCGAATCGAATATGCCCTCGATGCTGTCGTCAACGGGCAGCACGAAACACGCGCTTAGCACCCCCGGGCGGCGCTCGGCGTTCATCAGCGTGGGGCTGTTGGGCAGGAATCTGGTCTGCGACATGATTTCGTAAAACCCCTGCCGGACTTGGTTTATCTGATGCCGAGACACGCCGAAGTTTTTTTCGGCGCCTGCGGCGGCGCGCGCCACCCGCGCGAAAAGTTCGCCCGGCGTCTCGACGGTTTTTCCCGACGGGTCCTTTTTGAGATAACGCGACTCGAGCGTTCGACGCGCGTTGTCCGACAGTACCGGTTCGCTCGATAAGTTCATCGTGTTCGCCTTGTCTTGTGGTTCGTCATTATTATATTACGCCCCGGCGTCGCGCGGTTGCAACGGCGATTCGCGCCGCCGGTGCGCGGCGAATGCTTCGCCGGCGCGCGGCGAAAAAACCCAACACCGCGCGCATGAAAAAATTGCCTAAAGAAACCGCGCCGAATAAGACGAAACTTTTGCTGAGAAAAACTTCGGAAAATTTTTTATTAGACTTGCATTGTTTTGCGATGTTTGTGTAATTAATTACCGATGGCTTTCAATTCGAACATTTTAACGAACGTTCTAACGTCGCCCGAGAGGAGGTGATGACACATGGCGAAACGCAAGACCAAAAAGAAATCCAAGAAGAAATCTAAGAAGAAAGCGAAATCCAAAAAGAAAGCCAAAAAGAAGAAGCCGGCCAAAAAGAAGAAAGCCAAAAAGAAATCTAAGAAGAAAGCCAAGAAGAAAACAAGTAGGAAGAAAGCCAAGAAGAAATCCAAGAAAAGAAGATAGCCGTTTAGTTTTGACGGCCGCCTTTGCGCAAGGCGCCAGGGCGAGTGAAACAGCGGCGGATGTCATGCCACGGCGATATCCGCCGCCTTTTTTATGTCCTTTGCACGTGGTTGGCAGACCGGTATAATACCACGGTGAAAACCATCGCCATGATCAACCAGAAAGGGGGCGTGGGCAAGACCACCACGGTGGTCAACCTCGGGGCGGCGCTTGCCAACCGCGGGCGGGACGTGTGCCTGGTGGACATGGACCCCCAGAGCCACCTGACGCTTCATTTCGGGCTGGAGCCGGGCGCCACGCAGACCAGCATGTACGACGTTCTGACCTCGTCGCACCCGCTGGGACCGGCCGCCAAAATGGTCGCCCCGCACTTGTGGGTGGCGCCATCGGAGATAGACCTCGCCGCCGCGGAGATGGAACTGGCCGGGACTGTTGGTCGCGAGCAGATTCTGCGCGACCGCCTGTCGGAGTGCGAGTTGCCTTACGAGTTCGTGCTGATAGACTGCCCCCCGTCGCTGGGTCTTCTTACGCTCAACGCCCTGGCCGCCGCCGACGAGGTTTACATACCGCTCCAGCCGCACTTTTTGGCGCTTCAGGGGCTGGGCAAACTGCTGGAGACCGTCTCGCTGGTGCGCAGGAGGGTCAACTCCAACCTGAACGTGGCGGGGGTCATCCTGTGCATGTACGAGAGCACCACGCGTCTGGCCGGCGAGGTGCTGGAGGACCTGAAGGATTTCTTCACCCGTGCCGCCGGTGGCGACTCGCCGTGGTCGCGGGCGAAAATCTTCAACACGCTTATCCGGCGCAACGTCAAACTCGCCGAGTGCCCCTCTTACGGGCGGACGATTTTCGATTACGAGCCGCGCTGCCACGGGGCCGAAGATTACAACGCCCTGGCAGAAGAGTTCCTGGTCTTCGCCGCTCAACAGGCCGAACAGGCCCAACCCGAAGACGAACAGCAGGACCGCCCCCCGGCAGGCGATTATCAGTCCGACGAATCGTCCGCGCCACCTCACGCCGGATCGCAGGACCGGCAGTTCGACCCCACCTCCCGGCCGTGGGATTATGAGTCATATTAAAACCCCGCTGTAAAGCGGGGATATGACGCTGTCTTACAAATTATCCCCGCACTAATATGCGGCGCTTACTACTGCGGACCGCCTGAAATTTGTCCTCTCCCGGCGCGGCGGCGTGGGAAAGCCGCCGCGTTAAAGAGTCAGCATTCAATCGCCCAGTCCCGCCTCGGCGACTTCCACGGCGCGGAGCAGGGCCTTTGACTTGTTTATGGTCTCCTCGTACTCATTTTTGGGCACGGAGTCGGCCACGATTCCTCCCCCCGCCTGGACGTAGGCCTTTCCGCCGGCGATGACCATCGTCCGCAGCGCGATGCATGTGTCCATGTTGCCCGAGAAGTCCACGTAACCCACGCCGCCGGCGTAGGGCCCGCGCCGTGTGGGCTCGAACTGGTCTATGATTTCCATGGCGCGGATTTTCGGCGCGCCGGTGACGGTGCCGACCGGAAGCGTCGCCCGCAGTGCGTCGAAGGCGGTCTTACCCTCTGCCAGGGTCCCCTTGACGTCCGAGACGATGTGCATCACGTGGCTGTAGCGCTCCACGGACATAACGTCGGAAAGTTCGATTGTCTTCGGCGCCGCGACGCGCCCCACGTCGTTGCGGGCAAGGTCCACCAGCATGATGTGCTCGGCTCGCTCTTTGGGATCCTCAAGCAGTTCTTTCTCCAGTCGCTTGTCCTCGGCGTCGGTGGCGCCTCGGGGGCGAGTTCCCGCCAGGGGGCGGTTGGTGACCACGCCGTCCTCGACGCGGCAGAGTATTTCCGGGCTGGCGCCCACCAGCGTGACCTCGGGCGTGTTGAAGATGAACATGAACGGCGAGGGATTCACCACGCGCAGCGCGCGGTAGATGTCGAACGGCTTGGCCGAAGTCTGAACCGTCAGCCGCTGGGAGGGAACCACCTGGAAGATGTCGCCGGCACGGATGTATTCCTTGCACGCCTCGACGACCTCCATGTATCGCTGCGGGGTGAAGTTGCTCTGGAATGGTTTTTGCGGCAGCGCCCTTAGCGTGACGCTCTGCAGCGCGTTGTCTCGCCCGGTGTCCTGCGAGAGTCGCGCCACGAGTCGTTCGATTGCGTCGGTCGCCTCGCCGTAGGCCAGGCCCGGATCGTCCGTGACGTGTGCGTTGGCGACTACCTTGATGGTCTTGGATACGTGGTCGAAGATGATCATCGTGCGGTACAGTCCGAACGACAGGTCCGGCAGGTTGCGGTCGTCGGGCGGACCTTCGGGCAGTCGCTCGTAATATCTGACGGTGTCGTACCCTGCGAAGCCGACCACCCCGCCGGTGAACCGCGGTAGCGATGGCAGGTGGACGGCCTTGTATTGGTTCAGCATGCCGGCCAGTTCGCTCAGCGGGTCGCCGGTGGCGACGGTTTTTTCCTCGCCGTGGCGGGTGCGGATGACGACCCGGTCCCCGCGTGCTGTGAAGGTGGCCTGGGGATCGGCGGCGACGAAGGAATACCTTGCGATGCGCTCGCCGCCCACGACGCTTTCCAGCAGGAAGGAGTATTTGGATGGGGCGAATCCTGCCGGCATCGCCAGGCGGCGATACGCCGTCACCGGCGTCAGCGTGTCGGAGAGCAACTCGCGGTAGACTGGGATGGTGTTGCCCCGTTCGGCCAGTTTCAGGAATTCGTCAAAATCCGGATAGTAGTGTTTCATGGTTCTGTTATCGGCGGATTCGTGTCCGTTATTCGCCGGTCAGTTGCTTTTGCGCCACGCCGGCGGCGCCTATTGCGCCGGCGTCGGGCCCGAGTTCGGCGGTAATAATTTCCGTGGCGACGTCGGTCATGGACCAGTTAAGCCGCGCAAAATGCTCGATCAGCGGGTTGATTAGCGTTTGTCCGGCCCTGGCCATGCCCCCGGCAAGGACAATCTTGTCCGGGTCGAATATCCGGCAGATGTTGACGCATCCGACGGCCAGGTAGTAGGCCGCCTGCTCCCACATCCGTTCGGCGAAGGCATCGCCCGCCTCGGCCGCTCGCTGAATGTCCAGGGAGTCAATGTCGCCTTTTTCCTCCATGACCTTGCGGAGGGTACTTTTGGTGCTGGTCTCCTGAAGCGCCCGGGCGGTGTTTTCGGCCATATACGTCGCCGAGCAGTACCGCTCCAGGCACCCGTTCTGCCCGCAACCGCAGCGCAGGCCTTGGGGCACTATTATCATGTGCCCTATCTCGGCGCCGATTTCGTGGGCGCCGTGGAATATTTCGCCGTCCATTATGATGCCGCTGCCGATCCCGGTCCCCAGCGTCAGCAGGACCATTATTCTCGCCTCGACGCCTGCGCCGCAGATGTACTCGCCGTACGCGGCGGCGTTGGCGTCGTTTTCCAGCACCGTCGGAAGCGAAAGTTCTCGTGCGACCATGTCGCGCAGGGGCGTATTCTTCAGTGCCGGTATGTTCGGCGAGTCCAGCACGATACCCGCCGAGGGCTTCAGCGGACCGGGCGAGCCGAGTCCCACCCCGTCGACCTGCTCGAGCGGCGCGCCCGCCGCCCTGGCCGCCTTGCGGGCGCCGTCGGCTATTTGGGCGACGATCTCCCCGGCGGCGCCGTCGCGCGGCGTGGGAAGTTCAAGCACCTCGCCCCATCGGCGCTGCTCATCCAGCACGACGAACTTGGTGTACGTTCCGCCAAGGTCAATTCCTATGAAGTATCGTGTCATGGCGCTAGTCTCGTTCGGCAGGGGACATTTTGTGCCTCCGGGGCGTGCGTGTCAAAACATCTGTTGATGAGGATGATGTCAGTTGTGATAAATATTAGGACACGTGTGCTGTCGCACGTGTGGGGTATTAGTGAGGAAGATAGCGGGATTACACTGATAATAAGATTAAAAGAGCGCGGCGGCGTGTGAACGCCGCCGCACCATATTTATTATTTTACAGTCGAGGCGGCGCGGGAACGCCGCCTCGCTGAATGTGTTTTTTAATACATGTCTTCCATTCCGGCGCCTGTGCCTGCGGGTTCCTTTCTCTTTTCAGGAATTTCCGAGACGATGGCGTCTGTGGTCAGCAGCAGACCCGCCACCGAAGAGGCGTTCTGAAGAGCGGTCCGCTCGACCTTGGTTGGCACGATGACGCCGGCCTTGACAAGGTCGCAGTACTTGCCCGTCATGGCGTCGTATCCGTAGTTCACCTGGTCGGACTCGGCGACCTTGGCGGCGACGATGCTTCCTTCCAGGCCCGAGTTGACGGCTATCTGCTTGATGGGCCCGACCAGCGCTCGGCGGAGGATGTCCACGCCGGTCTTCTCGTCGTCGTTTGCGCACTTGATTTTGTCCAGCGCCGGAAGCGCCCTGAGCACGGCCACGCCTCCGCCGGGCAGGATTCCTTCCTCGACGGCTGCGCGGCAGGCGTGCAGTGCATCTTCCACGCGGGCCTTCTTTTCCTTCATCTCGACTTCGGTGGCAGCGCCGACGTTTATCTGCGCCACGCCTCCGGAGAGTTTCGCCAGGCGCTCTTCGAGTTTCTCGCGGTCGTAATCGGAGGTGGTGCCCTCGATTTCCCGCTTAATCTGCTCGATTCGACCGGTGATGTCGGATGACTTTCCGGCGCCTTCGATGATGGTGGTGTTTTCCTTGTCGATGCGGACGCGCTTTGCGCTGCCCAGGTCGGCGACCTGGATGTTTTCCATGGATATTCCCATGTCTTCCATGATTGCCCGTCCGCCGGTCAGCGTGGCGATGTCCTGGAGCATCGCCTTTCGCCTGTCGCCGAAGCCCGGCGCCTTTACCGCGCAGCACTGGAGCGTGCCGCGCAGTTTGTTGACGACCATCGTCGCCAGCGCCTCGCCCTCGATGTCCTCGGCGATGACCACCAGAGGCCGGCCCGACTGGGCGATCTTCTCCAGAAGGGGCACCAGGTCCTTGATGGCCGATATCTTCTTCTCGTGGATGAGGATGTAGGGCTTCTCCAGGTCGCACTCCATCGTTTCGGGCTTGTTGACGAAGTGCGGGGAGATGAATCCGCGGTCGAACTGCATGCCCTCGACCAATTCCACGGCGGTCTGTAGTCCCTGTCCCTCGTCGACGGTTATCACGCCGTCCTTTCCGACCTTGTCCATGGCGTCGGCGATCATCTGACCGATTTCGCTGCTCTGGTTGGCGGCGCAGGTTCCCACCTGCGCGATTTCCCTGGACGACTTGATTGGCTTGGAGAGGTTCTTCAGTTCGCCCACCATTGCCTCGACGGCCTTGTCAACGCCGCGCTTAAGGTCCATTGCGTTGGCGCCGGCGGTGACGTTCTTGAGCCCCTCCTCGAAAATCTTCTCTGCGTATATGGTCGCGGTGGTGGTGCCGTCGCCGGCCACGTCGGACGTTTTGGAGGCGACCTCCTTGACCATCTGGGCGCCTATGTTCTCGTTGGCGTCCTCAAGTTCGATTTCCTTGGCTACCGTTACGCCGTCCTTGGTGACGGTCGGGGCGCCGAAGGATTTTTCCAGCACGACCACCCGCCCGGTGGGTCCCAGCGTGGAGCGGACCGCCTGGGCGAGTTTGCGCACGCCGCGCCTTATCGAATCTCGCGCCTCGACGTCGAAAGTTATCTTTTTCTTTGCCATCTCTTGACTCCCATTTGTTTCGATTATCAGTGCGTGGTTTTAACGGATTTCGTCTTAGCCCGCCCGGGTTCGGGGGACGGTTCAGTCCAGGATCGCCAGTATGTCGGATTCGTCCATGAGGAGATATTCCTCCCCCTCGACGGTTATGTCGGTCCCGGCGAAACTGGCGAACAGGACCTTGTCGCCCTTTTTGACCTGGAAATTGGCCCTCGAGCCGTCCTCGAGCAGTTTACCGTCGCCCAGCGCCACGATGGAGCCCTTCTGGGGCTTTTCGCGCGCGGTGTCGGGCAGGACGATTCCGCCTTTTGTTTTTTCCTCCGCCTCGAGCCGCTTGATGAGGACCTTTGCGCCGAGCGGCCTGATCTTGAGTGCGGATTTTTTTGTGTTTTTTTTCTTTTTCGACTTTCGTACTTCGGCTTTGGTCATCGGTTGCTCCTTTTTCAGTTACTTTCGGGGTTAAACACTAATCGGTTTATGGTTCACGTTCCGGGGTCCCGCCGGGGCGGCTTTTGTTTTACGGCGCCTCCGGTGACGGTCCCGGGCGAGTTTCTCAGGATCCGGTCCATGCGGGTCATCATGCGCTGAATCTGCCGCAGCAGTTCTTCCAGTGCCAGGGGTTTTGCAACGACGCTGAACGCCGCCAGTCTCAGGGCGTCCTCCAGCCAGCGCCTGTCGTGCCGCCGGCTGACCACCACGACCGGAAGTGACTGGTCCACACTGCGGATCATTCGTAGTATCGCCAGCACGTCCGAAGACCACTGCGCCTCGTCGTCCAGGACTGCGGCGTCGGCCAGTCCGCTGTCGACCACGTTGATGATTTCCTCGTCGCTTCCGACCCGGCACGGCGCAAGCCAGCGCGGACCGATAATACGGTCCAGTGCGGGCATCCAGTCTTCTGCCTCGCCGGTGACCACCAGCGTGAAGGGATGCCTGTCGTAATGCATTCTGGCTACCATATTCGCTTGCACCTGTCGATTGCGCCGCCAGCTTAGGGCGGCGCATAGCAATTACACACTAATTTAATAAGCAATACCGGTGCCAGTGGCAATAGATTCTCATTTTATAAGGACTTGCAAAAAATACCCCTTATCGTTTCACGGTCTGCGCCTGTCGAATACGCCGCCGTCGGGGCGTGCGACTGCTTTATTGGCAGGATACGGCGCATGATTCGTCGCCTCGCCCGCGCGGGGGCGGGGGCACGGCGCGCCGCGTGGGGCGTAGCCGGGGTGTGGATTGTATTTTACTTTGGGGGGCGATTATATTTTCACAATAAATATTTGACCTTGTTGAATGTTAATTTTATTCTATCAGGCCCCTTGTCGGGAATTTCTTGCCCCGGGTGGAGTCTGTACGCCGCCGGGTCATGGTATTATTAACGGTGGACCCTTTGGAAGATTCTCGGGTCCGTAAGTCGAGGTGTATGTGTCAACAGAACTGGTGAAAGAACTGATTAACGCAGGAGTCCACTTCGGTCACCGGACCAGCCGGTGGAACCCGAAGATGGAGAAATATATATACGGGCAGCGTAACCTTATCCACATAATAGACGTCAAGGAGACGCTGCGGGGGATACTTCTGGCCAGGAAACTCCTTTCCAGGATAGTGTCGCAGGGCAAGGATGTTCTTTTTGTGGGGACCAAGCGTCAGGCCCGCAAGGTGGTCGAGCAGGCCGCCGCCGGCGTCGAGATGCACTGGGTGACGGAGCGCTGGCTGGGCGGGACGCTGACGAACTTCCGCGAGATACGCAAGCGCATAACGCGCCTGGAGGAGTTGGAGCAGATAGAGGCCGCGGGCGAACTGGATAAATATTCCAAGAAGCAGGGCGCCGCCCTGCGCCGACAGATGCGAAAGATCCGACGCAACCTGGGGGGCATCCGCAACATGAACAACCTTCCCGGCGCGGTGGTGGTTATCGACCAGGAAAGGGAGATAATCGCCGTCCGCGAGGCGCGGAAACTGAAGATCCCGGTAATCTGCCTTCTGGACACCAACGGCGACCCGGACATGACCGACATCGCCATCCCCGGAAACGACGACGCTACCAGGCCCATAGAACTGGTGGTGAACGAACTCGTCAAGGGGGTTCGGGAAGGCATCGCCGGGCGACAGGAGCAGGAAAAGGAGCCCGAGAAGCCGCGCCGGCGCTCGCGCCGACCCACCACCGCCCGCGCCGAGCCCCTGGAGCAATCCACCCCCCAGGGCGAACAGGAGGACCAGGGCGAGGAGTCCCCGTCGCCCGCACTGCCCGCGCCCACGGAGCAAAAAGAGCAACCTACCTCCATACAAAACGAACAATCCTGAACGGGAGAGAACATGGCTGAAATAACCGCATCAATGGTAAAGACTTTGCGCCAGGAGACAGGTCTGGGCATGATGGACTGCAAAAAGGCCCTGCAGGAGTCCGGGGGCGACTTCGACGCCGCCAGGGACATCCTCCGCAAGAAGGGTCTTGCCACCGCAGAAAAGAAGGCCGCACGACCCACCAGCGAGGGATTGATAGGCATCGCGACCACCGAGACGGGCGGTGCCGCCTCGGCGGCAATGGTGGAGGTCCGCTGCGAGACGGACTTCTGCGCCCGCAACGAGGAATTCAGGAGCATGGTGCAGTCGCTGGCCGACAGGGCCCTGCAACTGGAAGCCGGACAAATCGAGCCGACCGACGAGATGAACCAACATCTCCAGGACACGCTGGCTAAAATCGGCGAAAACATGTCCTTTGCCCGCGGGATAAAGATCCGAGCCCGGCGCGTGGGCGCCTACGTGCATCACGACGGAAAGGTCGGCGTGGTGGTCGGGGCCGAAGGCGAGATATCCGACCGCACGCTGTCGGACCTTTGCATGCACGTCGCCTTCGCCGACCCGGTTGGCATAACCACCGAGGACGTACCGGCCGAGCTGGTGGAAAAGGAAAGGGCCATTGCATCCGAGCAGGCCGCCGAGACCGGAAAGCCCCCGCAGATCGTCGAGAAAATCGTCACCGGAAAGGTGAACAAGCTCCTGGCCGAAAACGCCCTGCTGGAGCAGCCGTTCGTCCGCGACGATAAGAAGAAGGTCAAGGAAATCGTCGGCGACGCGAAGATAGTTTCCTTTGCGCGCTTCGCCGTCGGCGGCGAGTAGTCCACGAACTTGCCCCTCAGGGATTACACGCCTGCCTGCCGGAGGCGGGCGGGAATTACACGAAATAAGATATTGTTGATTCTGTTTTTTGACTTGATTCGAGTAATTTGAGTAATTCGTGGATTTATTGCTGAAAGGTCCGGTTCCATGTCCCGCAAGCCCGCTTACAAAAGGGTGATAGTCAAGATATCCGGGGAGAGTTTCTGCCCGCCGGGCGCCGGCGGTATCGACCCGTCGTGCATCTGTGCGGTGGTTGGGGAATTCGCGCCCCTGGTCGAAATGGGCGTGGAGGTGGGCATCGTCGTAGGCGGGGGCAACATCATCCGCGGAAGGGACGTTGTCGATGTGACGAACGACGACCGGGCCGAGGCCGACTACATGGGAATGCTCGCCACGGTGATAAACGCCATCGCGCTTCAGTCGGCCATGCGTCAGGCGGGCATCGACGCCGTGGCGTTAAGCGCCGTTCACATGCCGTCGATATGCCTCCCTTATACCCGCCGCGACGCCATGGAGCATCTGGACAATTCTCGCGTGCTGCTGCTGGCGGGTGGCACGGGCAACCCGTTCTTCACCACCGACACGGGCGCCGCCCTGCGCGCCAGCGAACTGGGCGCCGATGCACTTCTCAAGGCCACAAAGGTCGACGGCGTGTTCGACTGCGACCCGGCCGAAAATCCGCACGCCGCCAAGTACGACCGGCTCGATTACCGCAAGGTGCTCTCCGAGCGTCTGGGCGTGATGGACCTTGCTGCCGTGTCGCTGTGCATGGACGGGCGAATCCCCATCGTCGTCTTTCAACTGACGCTTCCGGGCAACCTCGCAGCCGCCGTCGCCGGCGAAAAAGTCGGCACCGTCATTTCCGGTTGACTCGTTGACTCGCTCGTTGCGTCGTAATCCCGCATCTGTATTCTGACGGACCTGATCAGCCCATAAGGACGCATAATGTCGGACACGTGGCGCCATCCGGTAGTCGGCAATAAAATCGAGTGAATTAGGAAATCTTGTTGACGGATTGTATGGACTTTGTAAGGTGGGGATATGCACAAGGGCATGAATTTATTTTCCGCGCCTTTGGACAGGGCTGTCAACGTATCTACCGTTCCCCAGAGAAGCCCGTTCAGGTACCCGGGAGGCAAGACCTGGCTGGTCCCGCACGTACGCACATGGCTTGCCAATCTCGGATTCAGACCCGTGCAGTTCGTCGAGCCGTTCGCCGGGGGCGGGATTATCGGTCTTTCCGTGGCATTCGAAGATTTGGCGGATAAAGTGCTGCTCGTCGAAAAGGATGAGCGTGTGGCCTCGGTTTGGGAATCAATGCTGAACGGCGGGTCGGAAAAACTGGCTGAGCGAATACTGGATTTCGAATGCACTGTAAACAACGTTAAAAGAATTCTCGGCTCGAAAGGAGGAAGCGCGGTTGACAGTGCGTTCCGCGCTTTACTCAGGAACAGGGTGCAACACGGTGGAATAATGGCGCCCGGCGCCAGTCTAACTAAAAACGGTGAAAACGGGAAAGGCATATCGTCCCGCTGGTATCCCGAAACTCTCGCCAAAAGGATTAGGAACGTAGCGAAACACAGCGATAGGATTCGTTTTGTCAGAGGCGACGGGTTTGATTGCATCCGCCGGCATTACGGAAAAACAAATACCGTTTTCTTTATAGATCCGCCCTATACAGTCGCCGGACGCCGTTTATACACATACTCGGATATCGATAACGCATCCTTGTTCGACCTGGTGAGCAAGGCGCAGGGGCCGTTTCTGATGACCTACGACGAGACTGAAGAAATAAAATCACTGGCCCGAACTTACAGCTTTCAAACCGCGCGCGTGGTGATGATGGGACGGCTGAATATCAAGAAGCGCGAACTTCTAATATCAAGGGATTTGAACTGGGCTCTGAAATCTAAGTGTGCGAAAGAAGTGCCTGCCTGATTCTTTCTTCAAATCGTTCCCTGCTTACGGGTCTCCCGGCAGTAAGACCCTCAACCGCGCGTTCAAGAGTGGTTAAGACCATTCGGCTCTGTCGAATTACAGACACCTCTTCGTTTTCGACGTAATCAACCACAAACCATGCTATGTCACAGTTTGAAATATCCCTGACTGCATGCATCGGACCCATCGCTTCAAAAAAGGGCTTATCGACGACGACGGTCATTTTTCTTCCCCATCTCCGAAGGGCCTGAGCTTGTCCCCAAAAACTGAGCGCTGGTGTAAGGTGTAATCGTCTCCGGGTA
>CAYZPY010000058.1:0-14368 GCA_964480425.1 uncultured Planctomycetaceae bacterium | reverse complement strand
GCGCCGACGGCGCCTGCTGCACCTCCTCCAACGCACGACGCGTGTTCCAATGGGCGCTGAAGACCGCGTCCCACGGCGGGGGCCCGGCGGGGCAGACCGGTGGGGAGAAAATCTTCGCCATTCCCGACAGGCACCTGGGTTGCAACATCGCCGTGGAGATGGGCTACTCGCCCCGGGACTGCGTCGTCTACGACCCGCACGAGCCCTGCGGCGGCCTGGGGGCCGAGGAAATCCGCCGCGCGAAGTTCATACTCTGGAAGGGTCACTGCTACGTCCACCAGGTGTTCACGCCCGCCGACGTCGAGCGCGTCCGCCGCGAGCATCCCGGCGTGGTCGTCATGGTCCACCCCGAGTGCCCTCGGCAAGTCGTTGAACTTGCCGACCGCTCCGGCAGCACCGAGCAGATAATCCATGCCGTCGCCGAGGCACACGCCGGAAGCGCCTGGGCGATCGGAACCGAGGCGAACCTGGTCTACCGCCTCGACAAACAGCACCCCGACAAGAAAGTCATGCTGCTTTCGAAAAAGCCGGCGATGTGCTACCAGATGGCCACCATAGATCTGCCGCACCTGCTGTGGTCGCTGGACGCCATCGCCGCCGGCGAGCCCGTCAACCGAATCACCGTTGCGCCCGAAACCGCCGCCGACGCACGCGTCGCGCTGGAGCGGATGATTTCGATATGACGGATAAACCGGTCGGCTGCGTTCCCACGCAGCCGACTTGTTAACGCGGTGGCGCCGGAACGCCACCGCGACGAATGGTAAGCCCCCGCTGTAATACCGTAAAGCGGGGGATATGAACACCGATATCCACCAATTATCCCCGCATTAACACCCGCCAAAAGACCGGCGGGCAGGTTTGGGGCTTTTATGCCGGCGTTTTTTCCTCAGGCCTTTAACGATTCGGGGCATCCGCGGCGGAGGATGGCCATCAGTTGCGCCCCGCCGGTCTGGTTGGTCGAGCGCGGCTTGTCGTACACACGCCCGTCGTGGAGGTAGGTGTGCACCGCGGCCAGGTCCACGAGGTTCGCGTCGCCGTTGTTCTGTCTGTCGTGAATTTCGACCCGTCCGTTCGGCAGTTCGCATCGCCCCCACAGGGGCGCGTCGAAGTCGGCCATCAGAACCTCCACGTATCCGTTGACGGAAGCGGGTATGATCTTGTGCGGGTCGCGACTGGCCAGCCCGCTGGAAAGCGCCTGGTGGCACCTCTGGGTCAGCGCGTCTATTTCATCCTCGAATCGCGGCCTGAGAATTTCCCAAGCCCTGTTCTTAAGTTCATTGTCCCTTGCGGCGTCGAGGTTGCCCTTGAGGTATCTGTCGCACAGATTGCGGTATCCGCACACCTGGCGGAAGATTCCGTAGATGTCCTCCAGCCCGGCGAATACCAGATGGGCCCGCTGGGCGGCAAGGTTCTTTTCCACCGCGCGTGCGACGCTGAGGAGATACTCGCGAATCTGGCGCGTCTGCACTGCCCGGTCGGCATAACTTCCCTGCCCGTGTGCAACGCCGCTTCGCCGTCCGCGCGGTGACGCCATCGGTCGGACCTGCTGCTTTTCGTCGATGCCGTACTTGAGATAGTCGTCCAGCGAATCGTAGGCGTCTGCAAGCGGCACGGGCGCGGCGCCGTACTGCGTGCAGTGCAGCATGCGGTTCTGCTTGAGCGATACGTTTATCACGTAAAAGTGCCTAAGCGAAGTCACCAGCGGCACCAGCGGTCCGACGTCGAAATACTCGCCCACCTGCACCTGCTGGGGTACGGCGGCGGGTATGACGTGGGACTGGAAGAAGTCCGGGCCTACGAACAGTCCCAGCCCCGGGCCCACGCCGGAGACGTGACCGTTGTCCCCGAGCATCGAGCGCGCCGGGGCGAGCAGGTTGTCGGCCTGTCCGCCGGGCACGTAGCGCCCGACCAGGCACCGGTGCGCCTCGTTGATGACGTTCTTGAGGCGGATCCGGTTGGCGTCGGATTCGTTGGGAAGCGGTGAGCTGGGAACGTACATGCTCACCGCGGGCGTCATGCGACAGGTGGCGAGTCTTGTGAGTTCTTCGATACTTAACATACGTTCTCCTTTCGGCATGTTTCCATATTCATTATACGGTTGACAGCCTTTGAGATTTCCATCGAATTCTACGCGTAGCGGCGAGGTTGCGTTCGCCACCGTTGTGGGAGTAGTATTTTGTCATGGGCGAACTTTTCGAAGAACCGCAGGACGAAGAAGAAAAATCCTCGGCGGTAGCCGCCGTCGAAGGTGACGTCGTCGGCGTGGTGGTGGCGCAGAACGTGTGGCGGACGTTCGACTACGTCTGGCCGGCGCGGTTTCCACCGCCTCAACTCGGACAGAGGGTTCGCGTTCCGTTCGGCCGGGGCGACCGCAAGGCGCTTGGCTTCGTGACAGACACGCTTCGCCGCGGCGGCGGGCGGCGTCTGAAGGTCGTCGCAGAAGTGCTCGACAAAAAATCCAGATTTGACCGGACTCTGTGGGAACTGGGGCAGTGGATGAGCCGTTACTACCTGTCGCCGCCGGGCATGACGCTGGCGGCGATGATTCCCTCGGCCGTGGGGCGGCACAAACCCAAAACCGAAACGGTAGTTTACCTCGACAGCCACCACAGGGACTGGTCCGACGTTCTGGGCTCGCGCCAGCGTCGGGTGCTGGACGAACTCTACGAGGCCCGCAAGCAGGGAGTCGAGCCGCTGACGATGAACGAACTTTGCTCGCACAGCGGCGCCGCCAAAGACAGCGTCCGCCGACTGGTTAATCGCGGGCTGGTCCGCACCGAGTCGCGCCGCGTGCAGTTGCCGCGACTCACCGATGCGCCCGACGGCGACGGCGCGCCGGGATTCGAACTCAACGCCGACCAGCAGGCCGTCATGGAGCAGCTTTCCGGCGTGCTGGGGGGCGGATTCTCGGTGACGCTGCTGCACGGGGTGACCGGAAGCGGAAAGACCGAAGTCTACATCCGCGCCATTCGGCGCGTGGTCGAGGCAGACCGCCAGGCCATCCTGCTGGTGCCGGAAATCGCCCTTGCCACCCAGACGCTCCAGCGGCTCATAAGGCGCCTGCCCCGCGTGGCGGTGCTGCACAGCGGGCTGACCGGTTCGAGGCGGGCGTTCTACTGGCAGCGAATCGCCGCCGGCGACGCCGCGGTGATTATAGGACCGCGAAGCGCCGTTTTTGCCCCGGCGCCGAACCTGGGGCTTATCGTGGTGGACGAGGAGCACGAGCCGTCGTACAAGCAGGACACCGCGCCGCGATACCACGGCCGCGACGTGGCCATCAAGCGCGCCTCGCTTTGCGGCGCGCCGGTGGTGCTGGGCTCGGCCACGCCCTCACTGGAGTCGCTGCACAACGTCCGTAGCGGAAAGTACAAACTGGCGCGCCTTCCGAATCGCGTCCGCGGGCTGGCGATGCCCAAACTCAAGATCGTCCACCTCCGCAAGGACCAGTCGCCGAGCAAACGGATAGAACTCATCGGCGCGACATTGACGAATCACATGGCCGAGGCGCTCGACCGCCGCGAGCAGGTGATATTGCTGATGAACCGGCGCGGTTACGCTAGCTGCATCATGTGTCCGCATTGCGGGTGGACCATGGGCTGCGAGAACTGCACCCGCGCAATGGTCTTCCACCAGGCCACCCAGTTGGCGATGTGTCACTACTGCCGG
The DNA here is from genome assembly GCA_964480425.1 of uncultured Planctomycetaceae bacterium. Classification (GTDB taxonomy): domain Bacteria; phylum Planctomycetota; class Phycisphaerae; order SM23-33; family SM23-33; genus CAYYMD01. The sequence continues at coordinate 10,702 of CAYZPY010000058.1, read as the reverse complement.
CACACTGCCTCGCTTCCGCAGCGATGCCCGGCGTGTGGGGGTAAACTGCTGCTGTTCGGGCTGGGCATCCAGCGGATCGAGGCCGAACTTGCGCGAAAATTCCCCGACGCGTCCTTCGCTCGTATGGACTCGGACACCATGAGTTCGCCGAAGCAGTTCCACAGGGTATTCAACGCCTTCGCCGGCGGGAAACTGGACATCCTGCTGGGTACGCAGATGGTCGCCAAGGGTCTGGATTTTCCGCGCGTCTCGCTGGTGGGGGTGGTCTCGGCCGACACCTCGATGACCATCCCCGACTTCCGCGCCTCTGAGCGGACGTTCCAGTTGGTGGTGCAGGTCGCCGGACGCGCCGGGCGCGCCGATGTGCCCGGGGTGGTCATCGCCCAGACGCTGCACCCCAACGAGCCGGCCATCAGGTACGCCGTCAATCACGATTACGATTCCTTCGCCGACTGGGAACTGAACAACCGCCGACAGGCCGGATACCCCCCGGCAACGCGGATGATCCGCTTGGTGGTACGCCACCGCGACCAGTCCCGTGCGCAGCAGGCGGGGCAGAAGCTCTCGGCCTTGGTGAGGCGCATGCTGCACGGGGAGGAGGTGACGATATTCGGTCCCCAGCCGGCCATCATAAGAAAGATGCGCAACCAGTTCCGCTTCGACGTGCAGATAATCTCGCACCGACCGGGTCTGGTGCAGGAACTTCTGGCAGAGCGAATGGAGGCCATCATGCACGAGGTCCCCACGGACGTACTTGCCGACGCGGACCCGGTAAACCTGCTTTAGCGCCCGCTCCCGGACAGCACCTGGAGCAGCGTCTGCTCATCCTGGTCGGGCTTAATCCATCCGAAAGCCGCCGTCGCCAGGGCGATTAAAAATCCGGTGGAGAATCCGCCAACGTGCGACCATAGTGCGATCCCGGTTTCCGCTCCCAACGAGAGAAACAGAAAGTCCCAGCCCACCCACATAAGTATCACCCATATGCTGGAAATATAGAAACTTTTGCCTACGAAATAGATAACCAGCAGTACCCTGATATTGTTGCGGGGGAAGAAAACCAAAAACGCGCCCATGACGCCGTTGATCGCCCCGGAGGCGCCGACCACGGGCGTCGTTTCGAAGGCATAGTGAAACATCCCCGCCGAAATTGCGCAGATTAAGAAAAAGGCGAGATAGAATATCTGTCCGAATTTGTAATTCACCGCGTTGCCGAATATCCACAGGAAAATCATATTGCCGATAAGGTGAATGAATCCGGCGTGCACGAAGACTGACGTAACCGTCAGCACCGGAATGGGAAGATGATCCATACCGGCGGCCATGTTCAACCCCGACAGTTTAATGAATAAACTACTGTCGGCGAAACACGCGAGACTCACCGCAATGACGGTCCCGGTCAGTATGTAGTTCACCCACGGCCGCCGCCACATCGGCACGTCAACGCTTAGAGGTATCAGCATTTATTTTCCCCAAACTGACTTTACTGGCCAAATTGAAACAATTTAGATATTATTTTATCCGAATAATTTCGCAAGAGAATAGTAATCTATGTCCGAATTTCCGACAAAACGGCTTCGGCGGCTCAGGCACAACGCGACGCTGCGCGAGATGCTCGCGGGCATTCGTCTGTCGGCGCGTGAATTGATAGCGCCGGTGTTCGTTCGCCCCGGAAGCGGCGAGCGGCGGGAAATCCGGGCCATGCCGCAGCAATACCAGTACTCGGTGGACACGGCCGTCGAATACATCAGGCGCATCGCCGATGCCGGCGTGCCGGCGGTGCTGCTGTTCGGTATCCCTGAAAGTAAAGATGAAATCGGCTCGGCGGCGTGGGACGACGGCGCGCCCGTCCAGCGGCTGGTCGGGGGCATCAAGTCCGCCGTGCCCGGCGTGCTGGTGATAACGGACGTGTGCCTGTGCGAATACACCGACCACGGGCACTGTGGCAGACTCATCGAAGCGCCCTGCGGGGCGAAGGACGTCGACAACGACGCCACCTGTGAGCTGCTTGGCAAAACGGCCGTCTCTCACGCCCGCGCCGGGGCGGACATGGTGGCGCCCTCGGCCATGATGGACGGGCAGGTGTCCGCCATCCGCGCCGCGCTGGACGCCGGGGGCTTCGAGCGAACCGCGATAATGTCCTACGCCGTAAAGTACGCCTCGTCGTTCTACGGTCCGTTCCGCCACGCCGCCGACAGCGCTCCGTCGTTCGGCGACCGGCGGACCTACCAGATGGATTACCGCGCGCCGCGCCAGGCGCTCGCCGAGGTCGAGGCGGACCTGGCCCAGGGCACTGACATAATCATGGTCAAGCCGGCCGCGGCGTACCTCGACGTCATCGCCGATGTCCGCCGGCGGTTCGACGCGCCGCTCGCTGCGTACCACGTCAGCGGCGAGTACGCCATGATAAAGGCCGCCGCTGGCGCCGGGTGGCTCGACGAGCGCGCCGCCGCGATGGAAATCACCACCGCAATCAAACGCGCCGGGGCGGACCTGATTATCACCTATTTCGCCGAGCAACTCGCTAAGTGGTTGTCGGCGAAGTAATAAAAATGCCGCCGGACAGTTGGCCTGTGTTATAATAGACACAGAGGCGATATGTGTTCGCCGCACGCATAAATATATGACATACCAAAAGGCGGGAGGTGCAGTATGAGCACTCGGATAATAACAGCCGCCATCTTCGCGATTCCCCTTGTTGCGCCGGTAATTTCCGCCCGGGACGGGGTCGAAAAGCCCGACAAACCGGCGAACCCCACCGAGGCGCTCGAACGGCAGGTAAAGAGATTCAAGGTCGGCGCCACGCTCGAAAAGACCTTCGAGCGCATCGAAGAAGTCTCCGGGCTGAAGATATCCCCCGACTGGACCGCCATAGAAGACACGGGCGTCACCAGGGACACCAGGGTGGTGATGCGGGTCTCCAGGGCGACCGTCACCCAGTTGCTGGACCTGGTGGTGGCGCAGGTCTCCGCGCGCGGCAGGCCTCTGGCGTGGTATGTCGACGGCGAGGTCGTCAGGTTCACCACGCAGATGCGGGTGCTGCATCGCGACGCGCCCCGCGCTCCCGCCGCACGCACGGATGAAAAGCGCCGCGCAAAACCTCTCGAGACCAAAAAGATCGAGTTCGACAAGACGCCGCTGCGCGACGTGATCGGTTTTGTCCGCGATTTGACCGGCATAAATATCCACGTTAACTGGCGTGCGCTGGAGGCGGTCGGCATAGGCAAACAGACGCCCGTGACGATAAACGTCTCGAATGTTTCGTCCGGACGGCTACTGACTCTGATTACCGATTACGTCAGCGCCGGCAGGACCAGGTACGACAGGATTTACTGGATCATCGACGAGGGCGTGGTGGAGATATCCACCGGCACCACGCTTAACAGCAAGTTCAAGACCCGCGTGTATGACGTGTCCGACCTGCTGGCGGTCGTGCCGAACTTCAAGGGGCCCCAGATGGATCTGGCGGAGATAACCAGGTCCGCCGACACATCCGAGAGCGGTCAGGGTGAATCGATATTCACCGAAGGGGCCCAGGAAGACGAAGACGGCAAGGAGACCAAGGCCGACAGAGGCGAAAAACTCGTCAAGACCATAAAGGACAGCATCGGCGAGGACATGTGGCAGCCGATGGGTCGCGGTTCCATAAGACTCATGGGCAACCGACTTATCATCACGCAGTCGCTGCTGGGTTTCAAACTCATGGACGACACGCTCGGGCGAAGGTAAAAAGACAGGCGACGGGCAACTGTAGCGGGAGTCAAAGGCGAACGCAGGGCGAGCCGGTAGGGGCTCGCGGAACCCCTCTATGTTCTCTGGAGTCGACCGACGCAACAGGGGCGTCGCGCAAGTCGGAATTCTCAAGATTTTTAAATATCTTCTTGTTCCCTTCATGCCGATGGTGTATAAAGGTGAAATGATGATTCGTCGTCGCAACAGCATGATTGGCGCTCTTCTACGGGGTCTGCTGCTGCGCTGACGGATCGCGGAGAAACTACAGCCATTACGCCCCGCGGTCCGATGAGGATTGCGGGGCTTTTTGTATGTCTTAAGGAGCACTGAAGATGCGAAACATAACGATATTCGACACGACGCTGAGGGACGGGGAGCAGTCGCCCGGTTGCAGCATGAATACTGCCGAGAAGGTTGACATCGCCCGGGCGCTGGAGACATTGGGCGTTGACGTTATAGAGGCGGGCTTCCCTGCCGCCAGCGTGGGCGATTTTCAGGCCGTGGTGGAGGTCTCCCGGGGGGTGAACAAGCCGGTGGTGGCGGCGCTGGCGCGTTGTGTCGAGGCCGACATCACCCGCGCCGCCGAGGCGCTGGAGAACGCCAAAAAGCCGCGGATACACGTCTTCTGCGCCACCAGTGAGGTGCACCGCAAGTACAAACTCAAGCGCGCCAAGGAAGAGATTATCAAACTCGCCGTGGATGGAACTCGGATGGCCCTTAAGCACGTCGACGACGTGGAGTTTTCCCCCGAGGACGCCTCGCGGACCGAGCCGGACTTCCTGGTGGAGGTTGTTCGCGCGGTAATCGATGCCGGCGCCACCACGGTGAACATACCCGATACGGTCGGTTACGCCGTGCCGGGGCGGTTCGGCGAACTGATATCGCATCTTCGCGCCAACGTGTCCAACATAGACAAGGCCGTCATATCCGTTCACTGCCACGACGACCTTGGTCTGGCGGTGGCGAATTCGCTGGCCGCCGTCGCCGCCGGCGCCGAGCAGGTGGAGTGCACCATAAACGGCATCGGCGAGCGCGCAGGCAACGCGGCGATGGAGGAGATAGTGATGGCCATTAAGACCCGACGCGACTATTACGACGCCGACTGCAACATAGACACCCGTCGCATCTACCCGACCAGCCGGTTGGTGTCGTCGATAACCGGCATGCACCTCCAGCGGAACAAGGCGATCGTGGGCGAGAACGCCTTCGCGCACGAGGCAGGCATCCACCAGCACGGTGTAATCGCCCGTCGCGAGACGTACGAGATAATCAGCCCTCAGGACGTGGGTGTGCCGGCCAGCCGGTTGGTTCTGGGCAAGCATTCCGGGCGCCACGCCTTCCGCCAACGGGTCGAGGCGCTGGGATATTCCCTGACGAAAGAACAGGTCGACGAGGCATTCGCGAAGTTCAAGGCCTTGGCCGACAAGAAAAAAGAAGTGTTCGACGAGGACATCGAGGCCTTGATAGACGAGCAGATAGAGCAGGTCGCCCAGGTCTGGACGCTCAAGGCGGTCCAGACGACGGCGGGTTCGGGCACGGTTCCCACCGCCACGGTCACGCTCGAGCGCGACGGGGATTTGCACACCGACGCCGCCACGGGCGACGGACCGGTCGACGCGGCGTACGAGGCCATCGGGCGCATCACCGGCGTGGGTCTTAACCTCACGGATTACGCGCTTCGCGCGATAACGTCCGGAAAGGACGCCCAGGGCGAGGTGACCATCGAGGTCGAGTACGACGACAGGCGTCTTCGCGCCCGCGGCGTGAGCACGGACATCGTTGAGGCCTCGGCCAGGGCGTACCTTGCGGCGGTCAACCGCGTACTGGCTATTAACGATAATACCGGCAAATAGCAGGTTTAGCGCGGGTCGGCGGCATTCCTGCGCCGACGACTTTTTAACACGGCGGCTTGGGAACGCCGCCGCGCTATTTGGAAAACAGGCGCCTTCACCACCCCATCGCCCTCAGCCAGGCGTGTGCAATGACCATGTGTCCGGTGCGATTGGGGTGGACCGGCTCGGGGCAGAACGCATCGGCGGGTCGGTGCTCCAGATGACGCTGGAAAACGTCGTGCATCGGCACGCGGACGGCGTCGAACCGCCGGGCCACTTCGCGCACCACGGCGATGTAGTCGTTGATGGCGCGGAAAATCACGCCCCGGTCGCTCTGGGGGTCAGCATCGGTGGTGATGTAGAACGGGTCCATCAGCACCAGCCGCGCGCCGGTGCGCTCGGCGGTTCGGGTGAGAAACTGCTCGTACCCGCGGCGGTACATCTCCTGGGGGACGTGCTCGTCGGGATTCTCGCGGAATCGCCGGTTGGCGTCGTTGATGCCTATCATCACCGAGACCCAGTCGGGCTCCAGCGCGATTACGTCGCGGTCCCATCGGTCCAGCAGGTCCGTGACAACGTTGCCGCTTATGCCGCGATTGTGGAACGTTATTCGACGCTGGGGATACCGCGCGGTGATAAGGTCGGAGGCCAGTTTCACGTATCCCCGCCCCAGCGGTGGTGCGTCCTGGCGCCGGCCGCAGTCCGTGATGCTGTCGCCGATAAACACCAGCGTTTGTGCGTCGGCGATTTTGAATCCGTCGTTTGAATTCATAAATAATATCGATTCGCTATTCCAGCGGGCGCAGGACCATTCCGGTGGGCGGCTTGGGGTAGAAGTAGGTGCTTTTGTGCGGCATTGCGCCACCGGCCTGTGCAATACGGCGGACGGCGTCGATGGGCGTTGACCGCAGGCAGATGCCCAGTTGTGCCTCGCCGGCGGCGCACTTTTGTACGACCTTCTCGGCGTGGGGCGTGAATTCCACCGCAGTGTCGTCCGCGCGCCACTTGTCCAGCGGGCCCTCGATAATCAGTTTCTGCGCGACGGCGACGCCGAGCGATCGCCAGGTGTCGCTCTTTTCGGGCGCGGCGCGCTTCATTGCCCGCGGGTCTTTCAATTCGCCCACCCACACCATGCCGGGCTGAGGGGTGACCAGGACCAGCGCCTGTGCGCCTGCCGCAGCAAGGAACTCGTCGGTGTCGTTAAGCCCCCGCGGCGCGCATTCGAGGCGGCGCCAGTCGAACGCGTCGGCGGATTGTATGAGATGGTCCGGCGAAAAATCGCGGCGCAGGTTTTTTATGATGCGGTGCGTGGGGAGGATTTTCAGGCCCGGATCGTCGCCTGCGGACATCGCGAACGTGATGAAATTGGCGGGGTGGTCCGGTCCGATGTTTTCCCCCTTGCGCATGCGGTCTCGGTACTCCATGGCCGTGGCGCAGCGGTGATGCCCGTCGGCGATGAAGACCGGCGTGTCCTTCAGGGCCTTTGCGGCGGCGGAGATGGCTTCGGCGTCGTCAATCGCCCACATGGCCACATCCACGTCCTCGAGCCGGCCTATGGCATGGGGCGCGTCGCCCGCGGCCGAGATGAGCGCGTCCATCGCCTCGCCGCCGGCGTCGTCGAAGAAGCCCATCACGGCGGACATCTGCATCCGCGTGTGCTCGGTGAGCATCAGGCGGTCGGCTATGGGGCCCTTGAACGTCTGCTCGTGGGGGATGATGTCCCTGCCTGGAGGCGTCAGGCGCACGCTACAGATAATCTCGCGTCGGGAGAACTTTTTGCCCGCCCAGGTGTAATCCTCCCGGCAGAGGTAGATCGCCGGGGCGGTTTCCTGTATCAGCACCTGCCGGCGTTTCCACCGGTCCAGCAGCGAGGCGGCCTGTTCGTACTCGGCGCGGGGGCCTACTTCCTTGGGAGGTGTGTGGGGCAGGTCCACGGCCACGATGTTCCGATCGCTGCGGGCGAGCAGTCGGGCCTTGTCCTCGGCAGTGAGAACGTCGTAAGGCGGGGCGATGAGGTCGGACACGTCGCCGCCGGGTGGTACGTTATATCGCCATCCTCGAAAAGGTCTGATCTCCATTGCAAACTCGCCGCAGGGTTCGGGTGGTGTTTGTCGAAAAGAGCATACTAACCACGGCGCACACAAAGGCAAGCGAAAATCTCGCCGGTGATAAAACGAATACTTTGGTCCACCGGCGAGTTAAAATAGAAATCCGCTTTACGTTTTGGACATTCAGGGAGTGATTTGTGAGCAGCATGATGATGGACAGGCGGAGATTTTTAAGGGCGGCGGGCGCGGCGACGGTGGCGCCCGGGATGCTTTACGGTGCGGGTAAGTCGCACGTCGGGGGCAAGCGGCCTAACATACTCTTCTGCATTGCCGACGACTGGGGCGCCCACGACGCCGGCGCGTACGGTCGGGCGGTGGTTGAAACGCCGAATTTCGACCGCATCGCACGCGACGGCGCGCTGTTCGAGCGGGCGTACGTGACGGCGCCGTCGTGCACGCCGTGCAGAAATTCCATCCTGACCGGTCAGTGGCACTGGCGACTGGGACCCGGGGCGAACCTCCACAGCACACTTAGCTCCGAACACCCGGTGTTTCCGTTCCTTCTGGAACAGGCCGGATACGTCATAGGCCACCACAGCAAGGCGTGGGGACCGGGCAACTTGGGCGCCATGGGTCGCAAGCGCGATCCGGCCGGTCCGCAAAGCACGTTTGCGGAGTTTTTAAAGAAGCGCCCCCGAGGCCGACCGTTCTGCTTCTGGATGGGTACGCATAAACCGCACCGCGGATATGACTTCAAAAGTGGTGCCAACAGCGGCATCGACATCTCGAAGATACGCCTTCCTGCCGACCTGCCCGACCACGAGACAGTACGCCACGACGTGGCGGATTATTTTCTGGAGGTGCGGCGGTGGGACAGGGAAGTGGGTCAGGCGCTGGAACTGCTCGAGGCGACAGGCGAACTGGACAACACCATCGTGGTGATGACCGGCGATCACGGCATGCCTTTCCCGCGGCACAAGTGCCACCTGTACGATTCCGGAACGCTGGTTCCGCTGGCGATAATGTGGCCGTCGAAGGTCAGCTCAAATCGCCGGGTCGATGACTTCGTGTCGCTGATGGACCTGGCGCCGACGTTCCTGGAGGCGGCGGGTGCGGACGTGCCGGACGTTATGACCGGGCGGTCGCTTATGGACGTGCTGCTTTCGGACAGGTCCGGGCAGGTGGACGCAACGCGCGATCACGTTATTACCGGGCGCGAGCGCCACACTCCGGCCCAGGAGTATCCCAGCATGTCCGGATACCCCAGCAGGGCGATTCGCACCGGCGATTACCTCTATGTCCGCAATTTCGCCCCGGACCGCTGGCCTGCCGGCGTGCCGGAAAACTCCACCCGCGGTGTAAACTACGGCGACTGCGACAACGGACCGACAAAGGATTTTATCATAAATCACAAGGACGACGCGAAGGTCCGCACGTTCTACGAACTGGCGTTCGCCAGGCGACCGGGACAGGAACTATACGACCTGAAAAAGGACCCGCATCAGTTTAACAACGTCGCGGGACGAAAGGAGTATGCTGGGGTGCAGGACAAACTTTGGCGCCGCCTCGAGGATGAACTGCGAGCCACCGGCGACCCGCGCGTGGTCGGCGGGGGCGAGAAATTCGACCGGTATCCCTATTACGGCAGAATGAGAAAACTGCCCGAAAGCAGGAGGAAGGAGATACATTTATAAACAACGGCATTATAAGGCAGGCGTAGTTTCCTCAAGGCGGACGGCGCGGCGTTGGCTGCGCCCGAAATGCTTTACGGTGCGGTTAAGTCGCGCGGCGGCGTGGCAAGGCCGCCGACCCACACGTTAGTTTATTCCTTCAGCGTTTCCTGAAGCGCGATGACGGCATAGCATGTGACCAGCGTGGGGCTGGCTTCCATCCATCGGCTGGCTTGGTTTACCCACGAGCCGTCGGGGCGGACCCTTTCGGCCAGGGCGCCGATAATCTCGTGTCGCCAGTTGTGCTTAACGCCGTCGGTGTCGGTTATCACGTCCTGCCCCCATGCCCGCAGAGCCTTGGCGAAGACCTGGTAGTAATAGTAAAGCCCCTGCATTGAGCGGGCCTGCGGCATGTTGGGATTGCTGTCCAGTCGCCAGTATCGTCTTATCCAGTGGTAAGCGGCCCGGACTCGCGGGTCGTCTTTGGCCACGCCGGCGTAGAGCATGCTCTTGAATCCGGCGTAGGTCATCGAGCCGTAGCTTCTCAGGCCATGCCCGCCCGAGGCCGCCCCGGCCTTTGATTCGTGCAGCCCGTAGACGAAGCCGCCGTCGTCTGCGCCTTTTGCGGCCCACGGAATGGGGTTCGACTCGCTGCGGTTCTGCAGGCGCGTCAGGAACGCCTCGGCGCGCTTGATGGCCGGGTCGTCGGGGGACACTCCGGAGTCGCGCATCGCTTCCATCCAGTAGTTCAGCACGCTGAGGTTGGGCTTGACCATGCCCTTTTTGTAGACTATTCCGCCGACGCGCGGGTCGCCCTGCTCGACGACTTCGCCGTCGGGCGTCTCGGCGCCGGGGATGATCTGCACGCCGCGGAGGTATTGTTGGGCGGCGCGGATTTCGTCGTCGAACTGGGGGTTCTGCGCCGCGGCAAGGGCCGAGACCGCCACGGCTGTGGAATAAGTGTAATATCCCTCCTCGACGTCGTATATCCCGCCGTTGTCCTGCCTGTAACTCAGCAGCACCTCGAAGCCCTTTTTAACCACGGGCGAGGAGGCGTCGAAGTCCGGGTGACCAAGCAGCACCTTAAGCGCCAATGCGGTGACGGGCGGCTTGCTCTTTCCCTTGATGCTCCATGCCCCGTCGTTGTCGCGGTTGTCCAGCAGGAACCTCACGCCGCGGTTTATGAGTTCGGCGGCGGTTTTGTAGTGCGCGTCGTCGAGGGCGTCGGTTTCGGCCTTTGGTTGCGAGAGCGTCTCGGGCCCCGACGGGATACCCTGATCGTCGTTTTGCTCTTTGCCGCATCCCGGCAAAAGCAGCGCAGCGGTAAGCATGCAGATGATTAATCTTTTTGTCATCATGGTTTCACCTCGGCTTTGTTGCATAAATCTATAGCACGTGGGGGATAAATTTCAAGATAAAAATC
>CAYZPY010000057.1:0-14430 GCA_964480425.1 uncultured Planctomycetaceae bacterium | reverse complement strand
CATGCCATCGAGAAACTCAAACTCACCGACCTGCCGGGCATCGCCGGCGGGATGCAGCGGCGTCTGAACCGCCACGGCGTGTTCACGGTGGTCTGGCTTTGCCGAGTTCCCCGGCGGCGCCTGTGCCGAATATGGGGCAGCGAGGTGCTCGGCGAACTGTGGTGGAGGCAGCTGCGCGGTTACGACCTTCCCCCGCGCCCCACGCACCGGCGTACCATAGGGCATTCGCACGTGCTGCCCCCGGCGTGGCGCACCCACCGCGGCGCACACGCCACGCTGACGAGGATGATTCACAAGGCCGCCGCCAGACTGCGTCGAACCGGCTACCGGGCCGGAAGAATAACCTTCTGGGTCAGACACTTGGGCGGGGGCGAATGGCGGCGCCGTGGGGAAATCGGGCGATGCCGCGACACGCTCACCATGCTCCGGGCGCTGGCGACGGCGTGGGCGAAAAAGTCCCCGCGCCACAGGCCGTATCACGTCGGCGTGGTGCTGGACGATCTGGTGGCCCCGGGCAGCGCCACGCTTCCGCTGTGGCCGGGGCAGGGGCGTCGGGACGCCCTGGCGCAAACCATGGACCGCATAAACGCCCGGTACGGAAACGACGCCGTCCACTTCGCAGGAATGTTCGGCGCACGAACCGCAGCGCCCACGAGAATATCGTTCACCCAAATCCCCCGGGATGTGGAATTCTGAATCGAGCGTTATCTGATATTTTACGACAGCCCACAGAAAGCCGCCTGCTTTCTGTGGGCTGTGTCGTATGCGCCGCGCGGGTTTTTTTTCGCAAATATCGCGCGAATTTATCCCTCGTGGTTGTAGTAGTGGCATCGAATCTGTAGCATGCAGGGAATACAGTTATGGAAAACACCGTCAGGGACAAACCGACTTCCCGCGGCGCGCCGCTGCTTGTGGCGGTGGTGGTGCTGGTGATTTTCTCGCCGCAGGTCTTCGCCGGCACCGGCGACGTCACACACGCCAATATAATGCGGCGAATGATGCTGCTGGTCCTGCAAATGGGCGTAATACTTCTGGCGGTCAAGCTCGGCAGCATGCTCATCGAGAAGACAGGCCTGCCCGGCGTGATGGGCGAACTGGCGGCGGGCATGATTATCGGGCCTTACGCTCTGGGGCAGATCGCCGTGCCCGGATTCGCCGAGGGCATCTTCCCGCTCGGCGCCCGGTTCCCCGTCAGCGCCGAGCTGTACGGCGTGGCAATGCTGGGGGCCATTGTGCTGCTGTTCACCGTCGGGCTGGAGACAAACCTCTCGCTGCTGAAGCAGTATTCCCTGGCAGGTTCGCTGGTGGGCTTCGGGGGGGTGGCGGTGTCGTTCGTACTGGGCGACCTGGCGGCGGTGGTGCTTTATCCGCTGCTGTCCGAGGGAACGCTGGGGTTTTTTGATCCGGCGGCGCTTTTCATGGGAACCATCGCCTGCGCCACGTCGGTGGGCATAACCGCAAGGGTGCTTTCCGAGCGCCGCTCGATGGATACGCCCGAGAGCGTCACCATACTGACCGGCGCGGTGATAGACGACGTGCTGGGAATCGTAATCCTGGCGGTGGTGATGGGGATAGTTTCGGCCCGGAGCACCGAAACCGGTCGCATGGACTGGGGGCACATCGCCTGGATAGCCATAAAGGCGGTGGGAATCTGGCTGAGCGCCACCGCCCTTGGACTGTTGGCGTCCAGGAAGATCGGCTCGCTTCTGAAGTTCTTCCGCACCAGGTCGTCCATTGCCTTCATGGGTCTTGGTTTGGCGCTTGTGCTTGCGGCGCTGTTCGAGGAGGCCGGCCTGGCCATGATCATCGGGGCGTACGTGATGGGCCTGACGCTCTCCAGGACGGACATATCCAACGTGGTCCGCGAGCGGGTGCACTTCGTGAGGGAGTTCCTGGCGCCGGTGTTCTTCTGCGTGATGGGCATGCTGGTGGACCTCAGCGTGTTCGTCACGCCGACGGTCCTGCTGTTCGGCGCCGGGTACACGCTTGCGGCGGGCGCCGCCAAACTGATCGGCAGCGGTCTGCCCTCGATGTTCGCGAATTTCAACCTGCGCGGCGCCTCACGGATAGGGCTCGGCATGATGCCTCGCAGCGAGGTGGCGCTTATCATAGCGGGCGTGGGCGTTGCGGTCGGCGTGCTGGACGAGAACATGCTGGCTGCGGTCGTCATGATGAGCGTGGTAACCAGCATCGTGGCGCCGTCGCTGCTGGTTATGCTGTTCCGCGGGTCCCACAGCGGACTGCGGCGCGAACCTCGGGTCGCCCAGCGGTACGAATCGCTACGGTTCGATTTTCCCTCGGGCAACGTGGCAGAGTTTTTCGTGTCCAAAATCCGCGATGTGCTGGAGTCGGACGGTTTCTACGTTCACCGACTGGCGCCCGACAGACCTATTTACCAGATCCGAAAGGACTCCCTGGTGATCGACTTTCGCCTGGAAGGGCAATCGCTGATATTCAACTACCCGCCCGGTCAGGGCAACCTGATAAACGCCGCGGTGATAGAGGCCTCTGCCGACCTTGCCGAGATGTTCCGCAGGGCGTCTCAGCCGGTGGACACCAAGGCGCTCCGTGCCAGCATCGAGGCAGAGGGCGCCGGTGGACCTTCGCTGAACCTTGGGCGGTTCCTTACGCCCTCGCTTATCAATCCGGACCTCCAGGGCCAGACCGGACAGGAAATCATAGAGGAACTGATGGACATGCTGGTGCGGGCCCGCCTGGTGCGCGACCGTAAAAAGGCCCTCCAGGCCGTCATGGAGCGCGAGGACAAGATGCCCACCGGGCTGGTGCATGGCGTTGCGGTGCCCCACGGACGGTGCGACGAGGTAGGGCGGCTGGTCTGCGCCGTGGGCATTCACCGCGAGGGGATAGACTTCGGCTCGATGGACTCCAAGCCGTCCACGATTTTCATCCTGACGCTCTCGCCGACGGAAAAGGCCGCACCGAGTATACAGTTCATGGCCGCCGTCAGCCAGACCCTCACCGAGGAGGTGTGTCGGCGGCTTATGCGCGCCGAGACCGCCGAGGAGATTTACCGTATCTTGACCACCGCACGCACGACGACATAAATCGCGAGTAGCGCGGGGGCGTGGGGACGCCGCCGCGCCTGTGTAGCATCAGACCTACGATTTCTGCCGGCGTTTTTGGATTTTTGCCCAGGTGTCTTTGAGTGTAACGGTGCGGCTGAAGACGGGGTGGCCGGGTGTGCTGTCGGGGTCGGCGCAGAAGTAGCCCAGCCGCTCGAACTGGCAGATCCATCCGGGGGCGGCGTCGGCAAGGGACGGTTCGAGTTTGCAGCCGGTCAGGACCTCCAGCGAGTCGGGGTTGATGTTGTCCTTCCAATCGCCGCCTTCGGGCACGTCGGTGGGGTCTTCTTTGGTGAACAGGCGGTCGTAGAGTCGGACCTCGGCCTCGATAGCGGTTTCGTCGGCGACCCAGTGCAGCGTGGACTTTACCTTCCGCCCGTCGGGCGCGTCGCCGCCGCGGGTGGCAGGGTCGTACGTGCAACGGACCTCCACGACGTTCCCGTCATCGTCCTTGACCACTTCCGTGCACTTAACGAAGTACGCATACCGCAGTCGGACCTCCCGACCCGGCGAGAGGCGATAGAATTTCTTGGGCGGGTCTTCCATGAAGTCGCCGCGCTCTATGTAGATTACCTTTCCGAAGGGAACCTGTCGCACGCCGGCGGATTCATCCTCGGGATTGTTTATGGCCTGGAGTTGCTCGACCTGGCCGTGGGGGTAATTGTCTATAACCACTTTCAGGGGTCGCAGCACGGCCATCCGCCGCGGGGCGCGCTTGTTCAGGTCTTGCCGCAGGAAGTGCTCCAGGAGTTCGACCTCGATGGTGCTGACGAACTTGTTTACGCCGATGTGTTTCATAAAATCGCGGATGGCTTCGGGCGTATATCCGCGGCGGCGCAGGCCACGAATGGTCGGAAGGCGCGGGTCGTCCCAGCCGGACACGTGCCCATCTTCCACGAGTTCGCGCAGCAGGCGCTTAGACATGACCGTGCAGGTCAGGTTGAAACGAGCGAATTCAATTTGCTGTGGGTGGTGGATTTTCACCTCGCGGCCTTTGTTTATGGCGTCAATGAACCAGTCGTAAAGCGGGCGGTGGTTCTCGAACTCCAGTGAGCACAGCGAGTGCGTAATGCCCTCGATGGAGTCCTCCAGCCCGTGCGCCCAATCGTAGGTGGGATAGATGCACCATTTGCTCCCGCGGTGGGGGTGTTCGGCGTGGAGTATGCGGTACATCACCGGGTCGCGCATGTTCATATTCGGGTGTGACATGTCGATTTTCGCACGCAGGACGCGCGACCCGTCGGGGAACTCGCCTGCCTTCATGCGCTCCAGCAGGTCGAGGTTCTCGTCGGGGTGGCGTTCGCGATGCGGGCTGTTCTTGCCCGGTGAGGTCAGCGTGCCGCGGTACCGGCGGATTTCCTCGGCCGAGAGGTCGTCCACATAGGCCATCGATTTTTTGACCAGCTCCACGGCGTATTCGTACATCTGTTCAAAGTAGTCGCTGGCGTAGTGGAACCGCTCGCCCCAATCGGCGCCGAGCCAGGCGACGTCCTCTTTAATGGCGGTGACGTACGCCTGCTCCTCGGCGGTGGGGTTTGTGTCGTCCATGCGAAGGTGGAACTGCCCGCCGAAGTCCCGGGCGATTCCGTAGTTTATCCACACCGCCTTGGCGTGCCCGATGTGTAGGTATCCGTTCGGCTCGGGCGGGAAGCGGGTGACGACCTTTCCGTCCCACTTGCCGGTCTTTTTGTCCTCGGCCACGACCTGGCGGATGAAGTCGAGTTTTTTGCGGTCGTTTTGTTGGTTCATGTTTGGTTCCGTCGTCGGATAAGGTGGCATTGTATTTGCGCGAAGCCGGTTTGACAATGATTGGGAACATACCAATTGCATTGAAAAGAATCGTTTGGGCCGGTACGTTAATATGCATGAGTGATAAAAATTTAAAGACCCGTTTTGCGCCTTCGCCGACGGGATACCTTCACGTGGGCGGTGCGCGGACGGCGCTTTACAACTTTCTTCTGGCCCGCAAGACCGGCGGGACGTTCCTGCTTCGCATAGAAGACACCGACCGCGCCCGCCACGACGAGTCGGCCATACCGAAGATAATAGACGACCTCCGCTGGCTTGGGCTGGCGTGGGACGAAGGCGTAGACCTGGACGACGGGCAAATCGTCGACAAGGGCGATGCCGGTCCGTATCGCCAGTCGCAGCGGCTGGACATATACCGCCGATACGTCGAGCAATTGCTGGACGACGGCAAGGCCTACTACGCCTTCGAGACCTCGGATGATCTCAAGGCGATGCGCGACGCGGCAGCGGCCTCGAAGCAGAACTTCCGCTACCCGCGCCCCAGGGAGTTTCCCACGAAGGATGACGCCGACAGGGCCCGCGCGGCGGGCAGGCCCGTGGCGGTGCGGTTTGCCTGCCCCATGCGCGAAATAACCATACGCGACGACGCCTTCGGCGAAGTCGCCATGCCGCAGGAGGAGCAGAGCGATTTCATCATCCAAAAAGCCGACGGCTGGCCAACGTATCACCTTGCCAACGTGGTGGACGACGCGCTTATGGGCGTGAACTACATCTGCCGCGGGCAGGAGTTCCTCGCCCAGACGTGGCGGCACGCGGCCCTGCGCGACGCGCTGGGGTTCGAGTCGCCGCGATACTGCCACCTGCCGCTGATACTGGACATGCAGGGGCGCAAACTATCCAAGCGCGACGGGGCGGTGGAGGTCCACTCCTTCCGCAAGATAGGATACCTGCCCGAGGCGCTGGCGAACTTCATCGCGCTTTTGGGCTGGAATCCGGGCGGCGACCGCGAAAAAATGACGCTTGACGAGATGACCGGGCTTTTCGGACCCGAGCGCATCGGCAAGTCCAACGCGAAGTTCGACCGCGACAAACTGCTGGCGTTCAACACCGACGCGATGGCCGACGCCGGCGAGCAGCGACTGCTGGCCGGGCTGAAGGATTACCTGACGCTGAATCCCGACGTGCCGATACCACAGGATGATAAAATCCTGATGCAACTCATCGACGCCAACCGCAACGCCCGCACGTTCGCGGACATCGCCGACAAGTGCGGCGTGCTTTTCGTACCCGACGATGCGTACGAATACGACCCCAAGGCCGTCAAGAAGATACTGGCCAAAAACGACGGCGCCGGATACGAGGTTTTGCGCCAATTGCGGGACGTCCTGGACGAATGCCGGTGGGAACCGGACAAGTTGAAAGAGGCGATAGAGGATTTCTGCCGCCGCAGGAAATTGGGCATGGGCAAGGTCGCCCAGCCGCTGCGCGTGGCGGTCACCGGAACGAAGGTCAGCCCGGGCATTGACCGGACGCTGACGATACTCGGCAGGGAAAAGACCCTTGCCCGCATCGACAGATGTTTAAAATTGCAAAATGCAAAATGATAATTGCAAATTGAACGGCGCTTACGCACAATGCCGGCTTCGAATAAGAATCAGCAATTTACAATTTGCAATGGATGGTGAATATGTCTCTTTTGGTGACCGGAAGCATCGGTATTGACACGGTCGAGGCCCCGGCGGGTACTGCCGAGTGCGTGCTTGGTGGGTCGGTGGTGTATTTCGCGTACGCGGCGAGTTTCTTCGGTCCGGTGCGGGTGGTCGGCGTGGTGGGCGAGGATTTGCCGCAAGGATTCCTGGCGCCGCTGGAGCAGAACTCGAACATAGACACCACCGGCATCGAGGTCCGCAAGGGCTCCAGGACCTTCCGCTGGCACGGTCGATATCACCAGGACGTCAACGTCCGCGACACCGTCGAGGTGGATTTGAACGTTCTTGAGGAGGTCGGCCCGCAGATACCACAGCAGTTTCGCGATTCGGACTTTGTTTTCCTGGCTAACACTCATCCGGGTCTTCAGATGGAACTTCTGGGCCAACTGGAGGAGCCGCGGATGGTGGTGGCCGACACAATGGATCTGTGGATAACCACCGAGCGGGAAAAACTGGTCGAACTGATGAACCAGCTCGACGGGCTGGTGCTCAATGACGCAGAGGCGCGACTGCTTACCGAGGAGCATAACGTGGTCGTGGCGGGCTCGCGGATCGCGGACATGGTGCGCGGTTTCGTTGTGGTCAAGAAGGGCGAGCACGGAAGTCTGGTATTCACCGAGGGCAAGGTGTATCCGGTTCCGGCGTGCCCGTCGGTTGACGTGGTCGATCCAACCGGCGCGGGCGACAGTTTCGCCGGTGCGATGATGGGATACCTGGCCTCGTGCGAGTCGCCCGACACGGCTGCGCTTCGCCGGGCGATCGCCTACGGGACTGTGACGGCGACTATCACGCTTAAGGATTTTTCCCTGAACGGCCTCAAGTCCGTCAGCCGGGACGACATACACCGCGGACTGGACGATTTCCGCACCAGCACGCAGTTCTGAAACGGAGCGGTTATGGCGATTCGAACGTTTTGCGCAATCGACATAGATCCCACCGCGCGAAAGGGGCTGACCGAAGTTCGCCGCGGAATAGACGCCGGGGGGGCGAAGATAAGGTGGGTGGCCCGGGAGAATCTGCACGTGACGATGAACTTCCTGGGCGACGTGGAGGAAGATGCTTTAAAGGAAGTATGCCAGGCGGTGCAACGTGGCGCCCGGAAGGTCCCGCCGTTCGATTTCAGCATCCGCGGGCTGGTGCTCATTCCGCCCGCCGGGCGACGCCTGCGGATGATATGGGCGGCGGTGCGGGACCCCGAAGGGCAGATGGCGAAACTTTACGGCAAACTCAGCGATGAACTCGAGGGGCTCGGCTTCAGGCGCGAGACGCGCCCGTTCCGCCCGCACATCACGCTGGCCAGGATAAAACACTCCCGGGACGTCTCCGTGATACGCGACTCTGCCGCGAGTTTCGCCGAAACCGAGTTCGGCCGCCAGCACGCGGAGGCGGTCACGGTCTATTCGAGCAGACTTTCGGCCGGGGGGCCCCAATACACCCCCATGGATCACGCGCCGCTGGGCGGGTAGTTGGCGGCGTGGTTTGCGGAGTAACATTTCTCCGGGACGAAGCAACCACGAATATTTTACGGCACCTTGCGATTGGGTCGGCGGCCTTTCCCTTCCCAGGCCGCCGGCAATTATACGCGGCGGCGTAGGAACATTTATCCGCCGTAGGCGGGCCGAGGCGATGTTAATTGGGAACGCCGACGCGCTATTACTTGACATTAACCCGCTCGCACCGGCGGCACAATCTCGCGCTGGCGGCTCGTTTTAACTGATTGACGCCGGCGATTATGTTAAAATTCTCCTGATGGACGGCGAGTTAATCAGAAATTTCAGCATCGTTGCGCACATAGACCACGGCAAGAGCACTCTGGCCGATCGGATGCTGCTGCGCACCGGGGCAATTACCCCCAGACAGTTCCGCGACCAGTTGCTGGACGAAATGGACATCGAGCGCGAGCGGGGGATCACCATCAAGTCATCGGCGGTTACGTTTTTTTACGAGCACCAGGGCCGGCGGTACATGCTCAACATGATCGACACGCCCGGGCACGTGGATTTCCACTACGAGGTCGACAGGTCGCTGGCCGCCTGCGACGGCACGCTGCTGGTCGTCGACGCCGCACAGGGTGTCGAGGCGCAGACCGTCGCCAACGCGCACCTGGCGCAGAAGGGCAAGCTGACCATCGTGCCGGTGGTCAACAAGATAGACCTTCCCACCGCCCGTCCTGAAGACACCGCAATGGAGATAGAGCACCTCCTCAAGCGTCCGGCCGAGGACTGCATATTCGTATCCGCCAAGAGCGGCGAGGGCGTAGACGAGGTGCTCGAAGCGATAATCACCCGGTTGCCGCCGCCCGGCGGTCGGACCGACGTGCCCGCAAAGGCGCTGGTCTTCGACAGCACCTACGACGATTACCGCGGGGTCATCGTTTACGTTCGCATGTTCGAGGGGATGCTGAAATTCGGGCAGAAGGTCCGCATGATGGGCACCGGCGAAGAGCACCAGATATCCGAACTGGGCAAGTTCAATCCCGCCCCGACCGAGGTCGGGTCGCTCTCGGCCGGGGAGGTGGGGTACGTAGTGGCCAACATCCGCGACATATCGGCCGTCCACGTGGGAGATACTGTTACCGGCGCCGACGAGCCCGCGGTCGAACGACTGGGCGGGTACCGCCCGCCGAGGCGGATGGTGTTCTGCGATTTCTACCCGGGTCCGGACACCCAGTTCCCCCAACTGCGACAGGCGCTTCAGCGGCTGGAGTTGAACGACTCGGCCCTTACGTACCAGCCGATAAGTTCCGACGCGCTGGGGTTCGGCTTCCGCTGCGGGTTCCTGGGGATGCTGCACATGGAGATCGTCCAGGAGCGCCTGGAGCGCGAGCACGACATCAGCGTGGTCCAGACGGCCCCGTCCGTACCGTACGAGGTATTCACCACAGAGGACGAAAATATCGAGGTCGATTGCCCCGGCGACCTGCCGGAGGTCGGCAAAATCCGCGAAATACGCGAACCGTACATTCGGGCGGACCTTATCGTGCCCGCCGAGGCGATCGGTGCTGTGATGACGCTCGCCGAGCAGCGCCGCGGGATTTACCAGGTTACCGATTATCTCTCTGCCGATCGCGTCATTATCACTTACGAGTTTCCGCTTTCGGAGGTGGTGTACGATTTTTACGACAAGCTCAAGTCGGCCACCCGCGGGTACGGCACTATGGATTACGAGATAATCGGGTATCGTCCGTCGGACCTGGTTCGCCTGGACATTCTGGTGAACGAGCAGAGAGTCGATGCGTTGTCGGTAATCGTTCACCGCGGCAAGGCGCATCGCCGCGGTCGGGACATAATACAGCGCCTTCGCAGCGAGATACCGCGGCACATGTTCGACGTACCCCTTCAGGCCGCCGTCGGCTCGCGGGTCATCGCGTGCGAGACCGTAAAGGCCATGCGGAAGAACGTTACCGCAAAGTGCTACGGGGGCGACGTAACCCGCAAGCGCAAACTGCTGGAGAAACAAAAGGACGGCAAAAAACGCATGAAAATGGTCAGCAACGTCGAGATTCCTCAAAAGGCGTTCCTGGCGGTGCTGGAGGAATCGCCTTGAAATGCCTGTCCGCGTGTGTATCCTGAATGTCCTTGCGGTCGCAGGACCAGCCGAGCGACGGGCTGACAGATACTTTTAAAGGAGTTATCGAGGTGATTATCGCTGATTTGAACGAAATCCCCGCACGCCGTTATCCGGCGCGGCGTCACACGCAGAACATCGCCGGCGGCGCCTCGCCGATAAAGACGAAAAACTTCGCCATGGGCTACGTCACGCTCGAGCCCCGGGGCGGACAGGTGCCCTGGCACAGTCATCCCAACGAGGAAGTGTATTTTATCATCGAAGGGCTCGGGCAGATGTGCGTGGGCGACCAGTTGCAGGAAGTCTGCGCCGCACAGGCCGTTTACGTGCCGCCGGGCGAGTTTCACCAGTTGACCAATATCGGCCGGGAGCCGCTCAAGATGATTTACTGTTACGGGCCCGCCGGAGACGTGGACCACTGGAAGCAGGAATTGTCTGGTACACTTCCCAAAGCCGGAAAGGACGCCCCGCCCCTGCCACAAGGCGCCTGGCCGCAACATACTTAAAAAGTGCGAAATCCTGAATACGAAGCACGAAACGAGCACGAAAATCGAAATTCCAAGTCAGAAAGTAGGCGCTCGCCGGGCGTGTTTGGAATTTGGGAATTGGAATTCGTTTCGTATTTCTGTATTCCTGCTTCGTGCTTGAGTTACCATTGAATATTGATTCGGGAAAGGTGGATAATGCCGGAAGTCAGGAAACAACGTATCGGAATAATAATGAACGGCGTCACCGGGCGCATGGGAAGCAACCAGCACCTGATGCGCTCCATTGTGCCCATAATGCGCCAGGGCGGCGTGGAGACATCCGATTCACGCACGATAATGCCCGACCCCATACTGGTGGGGCGCAATCCCGACAAACTCAAAAGAGTTTCCGGCAACTCAGGCGTGGAAAAATGGACAACCGACCTGGACGCCGTGCTGGGGGATGCCGATTTCCCGCTGTATTTCGACTCCACCTCCACGCACCTTCGCGTTACCAACGTTACAAAGGCCATAGAAGCCGGAAAGCACGTATACTGCGAAAAGCCCACCGCGCTGACGTGCGAAGATGCGCTTAAGTTGTACCGCCTGGCCGACGAAACAGGCGTCAAAAACGGCGTGGTGCAGGACAAACTCTTCCTTCCGGGAATGCTCAAACTCAATGACCTGCGCAACGAGGGCTTTTTCGGGAGGATACTCTCTGTCCGCGGCGAGTTCGGCTACTGGGTGTTCGAGGGGGACGTGGTCCCCGCCCAGCGTCCGAGCTGGAACTACCGCAAGGACGACGGCGGCAGTATCCTCATCGACATGTTCTGCCACTGGCGGTACGTGCTGGACAACCTCTTCGGGGCGGTCAGGAGCGTCTGCTGCCTGGGCGCCACGCACATACCGAAGCGCTGGGACGAAAACGGCAAACAATACGACGCCACCGCCGACGACGCGGCGTACGTGATATTAGAACTCGATGGCGGCGTAATCGTCCAGATTAACTCTTCGTGGTGCGTTCGCGTCCGACGCGACGACCTGCTGACGCTCCAGGTGGACGGCACACAGGGCTCCGCCGTGGCGGGGTTGCGGAAGGTCTGGATTCAGCCGTACGACGCCACGCCGAAGCCCGTGTGGAACCCGGACGTGGACCAGCCCGTCAATTTTTACGACGACTGGCGGGAAGTGCCCGACAAGCGCCCCTACGACAACGCCTTCAAGGTGCAGTGGGAGATGTTCCTGCGGCACGTGGCGGCCGACGAGCCGTTCAGGTGGAATCTGCTCCAGGGCGCAAAAGGCGTGCAACTGGCCCAGGCGGGACAGGATTCCTGGCGTCAGAAACGATGGGTGGAACTGGAAGAATTGAAATAGAAAAACAATAACAAACGGAGCGACTATGATTGACATTAACGTCGATTTGAAACCGTCCGACCTGAAGCCGAAAATAGATATGCTATGGGAGGCCTCGGCGCCAAAGATAAAATCGCTGGAGCAGACCTGCCCGCCGGGCTCGGCCTCGCCGGTGTTCACAAAGCAGGGCAGGTACACCACCCAGGGCTGGACCGAGTGGACGCAGGGTTTCCAGTACGGCTCGGCCATCTTGCAGTTCGACGCAACCGGTGACGGTGAATTTCTCGAACTCGGCCGGGACCGAACACTGGCGGTGATGGCGCCGCACGTGACGCACATGGGAGTGCACGACCACGGTTTCAACAACATCAGCACGTACGGCAACCTGCTTCGGCTGATGAACGAGGCGCGGATTGACGAAAATTCAGACGCGCGCAACTTTTACGAACTGGCGTTGAAGTGCTCCGGCGCCGTCCAGGCGCGGCGATGGACGCCCACGGCGGACGGGGGCGGATTTATTTATTCATTCAACGGCCCGCACTCGCTGTTCGCCGACACCATCCGCTCGCTGCGCGCCCTGGCCGTGGCTCACCGGCTGGGTCACGTGCTGAAGGGCGAGAAGGACGCGAACATATCGCTGCTGGAGCGGCTGATAACACACGCCAAAACGAATGCCAGGTACGTCGTCTATTACGGCGAGGGTCGCGATTCGTACGACGTGCCGGGAAGGGTGGTGCACGAGGCCATCTTCAACACCAACGACGGAAACTTCCGCTGCCCCTCAACGCAGCAGGGATATTCGCCGTTTACGACCTGGATGCGCGGGCTGGCGTGGGTTATGTGCGGCTACGCCGAGCAGTTGGAGTTCCTCGCTACCAGGAGCGACGAGGATTTAGTCGAATACGGCGGTCTTGAAGATATCCAGGCCATGATGCTCCGCGCGGCGCAGGCGACCTGCGACTTTTACATCGAAAACACGCCCACCGACGGCGTATGCTACTGGGACACCGGCGCGCCGGGTCTGGCGAAGATGGGCGACTACCTCGAGCGACCGGCCGAGCCGTTCAACGACCACGAGCCGGTGGATTCCTCCGCGGCCGTCATCGCCGCACAGGGCCTGCTGCGACTGGGCAGGTATCTTAAAGAAAATGGCGACCAGGAGGGCGCGAAATATTTCCAGGCAGGGCTCACCATCGCCGACACCGTCTTCGACGAGCCGTACCTCAGCGCCGACGCCGACCACCAGGGCCTGATACTACACTCGGTGTATCACAGGCCCAACGGCTGGGACTACGTGCCCGAGGGGCGGAAAGTCCCCTGCGGCGAATCGAGCATGTGGGGCGACTATCACGCGCGAGAGATTGCGATTTACATACAAAGGTTGATTGAAAACGGGCCTTACTATACCTTCTTCGGGCCGGAAAGATGAGAGCAGTATCCGCCGCAGGCGGATTCCGCTCCATTTGCCGGTCTTGCGAGTTGTGTTTGACGGAGAGAAGATGTCTGACAGGAAAGCGGCTCTGATAACCGGCGGGGGGCGAGGCATCGGGTTGGGGATCGCAAAGGCCCTGGCCGCCGAGGGCTTCGATATCGTCGTGGACGACATTCACGACGCCAAAGAAGTGACCGGCGCGATGGACGAACTTCGCCGACTCGGCGCCGAGGTGCTGTATTACCGCGGCGACATCACCAGCGACGCCGATCGCCGGGGACTGATAGACGCCATTAGGGAAAAATTCACCCGCCTCGACGTGCTGGTCAACAACGCCGGCGTTGCGCCGAAAGAGCGTGCTGACATTCTCGAGGCCGGCGAGGAGAGTTTCGACCGCCTCATCGGCGTCAACGTCAAAGGACCTTACTTCCTTACGCAGATGGTCGCCCGCTGGATGATAGAACAGCGAAATCAGGACGAGAACTTCGCCGGGCGCATCGTCAACATATCTTCGATCTCGGCCGAGACCGCCTCGCCCTCGCGCGGTGACTACTGTCTGTCCAAGGCGGCGGTGTCGATGGCTACAAAACTCTGGGCCGTGCGACTGGCCCCATTCGGCATCGGCGTCTACGAGGTCCGCCCGGGGATCATCGCCACGGACATGACCGCGGGCGTTAAGGAAAAGTACGACAAACTCATCGCCGAAGGCCTGCTGCTGCAAAAACGCTGGGGCGAACCGGCGGACGTGGGCAGGGCGGTGGCGTCGCTGGCCCGCGGCGACTGGGCATACTCGACCGGACAGGCGATTTGCGTGGACGGGGGATTTTTGATTTCGAGGTTATAAGGAGCCGGACGGATGAACGAAGTGATCGATAAAATCGGTAGAATCAAAATATTGCCCATGATAAAGATTGAAGACCCCGCCCTTTCCGAGCCGCTGGCCGGGGCGCTTCTTTCCGGGGGGCTTCCATGTGCGGAGATAACCTTCCGCACCGCCGTTGCCGCCGAGGCCATCAGCAAGACCGTCGCAGTGGATGGCATGTTCGTCGGCGCCGGGACGGTCCTTAGCG
>CAYZPY010000056.1:0-14462 GCA_964480425.1 uncultured Planctomycetaceae bacterium | reverse complement strand
AGCGTGGAGCAGGCGCGGGCGGCGGTTGACGTCGGCTCGCAGTTCATCGTCACGCCGGGCTTCGACGCCGACGTGGTCGAATACTGCATGAAAAACCACGTCACCATAATCCCCGGCACGTGCACGCCGACGGACATCCAGTCAGCGTACTCCTACGGGCTGCGGGTGGTGAAGTTCTTCCCCGCCGCCGCCATCGGCGGGGTGAAATATCTCAAGGCCGTCGCCGCTCCGTATCACATGATGAGATTCGTTCCCACCGGCGGGGTCAACGCCGAGAACCTGGCCGATTATCTCGGCGCCCCCGGCGTGCTAGCGGTTGGCGGCTCGTGGGTTGCAAAGTCCGACACCATTGCCGCCGGCGACTGGGACAAAATAACCGCCAACGCCAAACAGGCGGCCGAAATAGCCGCCGATTTTTGCAACTGAATACCCCGGCGATGCACGAAAAATACTATTCACCGGATGGGTGATTTGTTATAAATTCGCCGACTAAAAAACATGGATACCTACGTCAATCATATTTAGGGAGAACGAAATGCTGGCAGCAGGACTTGCTCTTGGGATTTGGGACCTGATTGTGGTTTTAGGTTTTCTCGCTGTGGTCGTGGGCGTTTCTCTATGGGCCGGACGTAAGGAAGGAAGCAGCGAAGACTACTTTCTTGCCGGCCGCAAACTAACCTGGGGTCTGATCGGCTTTTCGCTTATCGCCTCCAACATCTCAACCGAGCATTTCGTCGGCATGGCGGGCAAGGGCTTCAGTCGTGGTCTTGCCGTGGCCGGGTTCGAGTGGATCGCTGTGGTGACGCTTGTGATTACAGCTCTGTGGCTGCTTCCGAAATTCCTCAAGGCGGGCATCTATACCATGCCGCAATACCTGGAGTATCGCTACAAGTCAAGCACGCGCACGATAATGTCTGTTTACCTGATGGTTTTGACGGTCGTGGCGGTGCTTGTCACTGTGGTTTACAGCGGCGCCAGAGGGATTGACAAGGTATTTGATTTCAGCAGCACGATTGCTCGGTGGTTCAATTTGCCGGTGGACCACCCTAACGAGGAAATTGCGCAGGCGGCGAAGCAAACGGCCGTCTTCTGGGCTACGTGGGCCGGCGCCTGGATGATTGGAATCGTAGCGGCGACGTACACCATTTACGGCGGATTGCGCTCCGTAGTCTGGTCCGACCTGCTTCAGGGAGGCGCCTTGCTGTTAGGTGGGGCGGTGGCGCTGTTTTTGGGTCTCAAACTCGTCGGCGGCGGCGAACTGAGCGACCTGGGCGTCTCGGGAGGAAGCGTGGTTAAAGGGTGGAGTAACTTCAAGGCGGCCAACGCGGATAAACTGCACGCGGTTATGCCCTGGGACGACCCGGAAATACCCTGGATCGCCATATTTACAGGCCTGCTGATACCCAACTTCTTCTACTGGGGTCTGAATCAGTTTATAACACAAAGAACGCTGGGTGCGAAGTCCCTTGCGGAAGGGCAAAAAGGCATATTTTTGGCGTGTCTGTTTAAACTTATTATGCCGTTCATTATTATCATGCCTGGAATAATCGCTTTTCAGATGTTCGGCGATGCGATAATGGCCGAAGCCGGCGGAGACCCAAGCAAGGCCGGGGAAATCGCTTATCCGCACCTGATAGTCAAGATCATGCCGCCCGTACTGCGTGGCGTGGTGCTGGCCGCTCTTGCCGGGGCGGTGATGTCAACGTTCAACTCCGGCATCAACTCCGCGGCTACCATGTATACCGTTGACGTGCATAAAAAGTTTATAAATACCGATATGACGCCCAGGCAGGAAGTGTTCACCGGGCGAATCGCCACCGCCATCATCGCCTTTGCCGCGTGCGTCATGGCGCCGCTTCCGTTCATGTTTCAGGGCGTATTTACCTATATTCAGGAAATATGGGGTTTTATCTCCCCGGCAATAGTTGCGGCGTTCTTCTTCGGTTTGCTGGTGCCAAAGGCGCCGACAAAGTGCGGCAACGTCGCGCTGCTCCTGGGTCCGGTTATATACGCCTTCTCGCGGGTTCCCGGATGGATTATGGGCGGAATGGGATACGAGATGAACACCGCCGGTGAAGTTATTAAGAACGCCGGATATGCGGCCCCGGTTGTAATCACCGGCGTACCCTCGCTGTTGTTCAAATACACCCAATGGCCTTATCTGCATCACATGTTTATCACGTTGATTTTGATATGCATTGTGCTGACGATAATGACAATCAGAAATCCGCTCAAAGAGTCACGAACCATGCCGACCTCGAAACTGGACCTCAGACCGCATCCGTTGCGATATGTCTTTGGCGGCGGACTCATACTGGCCGTTGTGGCTCTTTATCTGATTTTCTGGTGAGACGGAACCTCATGATGGAGAAATTATGACCTCCTGTAGTTGGCGGGTTGTTCTTGCGGTATCGTTTTGCCTGATGTTTACTTCGTATATCGCGGCGGCGGATAAATCGCCGTCGAAACAACCGCCCCTGGAGCCCATGCCGTTCGAATGGCGCAAAAAGATAGTTCCCGACCGCGGCATGAGCAGCCTGGCGCCGGCAGAAAAGTGGGAAGACGCCCTGGTCAGCGGAAACGGCAAAATGGGCGTGCTGGTGTTCGCCAGGCCCCTTAGAGAGCGGCTGATATTCAACCACGAAAAATTCAACTACCCGCAGTTCGCCGAGCCCAAACCCGTCCCGGACATATCGGGGGCGCTTGGGGAGATACGCCGCCTGATGCTGGCCGGAAAGTACGAAGAGGCGTTTGCGTATTCGATAAAGGCCGCACGCGAGGACGGCTTCGGCGACATCGTCTGGACCGACCCTTACCACCCCGCATGCGCGGTGGAAATCGAAATTCCCGCCGGCGGTCAAATCAGGGACTATCTGCGCATGACGAACTTCACCACCGGCGAGGCGACGGTCGTGTGGAACGATAATCGGGGGCGGTGGCGAAGGCGGCTGTTCGTTTCCAGGCCGGACAACGTCGTTGTCCATCGCATCGAAGCGCCGCCCGGAAAGAAATTAGACTGCACTTTTACGATAGATGAAAAGTTACCGGAAGTTCCCGATGATGTGAGTTTCCGGAAAAATTTCTCGCGCGGCTGGTTCGGCCTTGATGGGAAATATCCCGAAGGTCGTATGCATCACGGCTTCGAGATGCTCACCCGCGTGGTGCCCGACGGCGGCCGGGTCAAGGCGGGCGAGAATAACCTCCGCATCACCGACGCCAATGAGATACTGCTGCTGACGCGCCTGGTGCGATACGAGACGGGGCAGGAGGCAGAGGCCTCGAAACTCAAGACCGACCTGGCGCAAATTCCCGCCGATTACGACGTGCTTCTAAAAAGGCACGCCCGCATCCACGGCGAAATTTTCAATCGCGTGGAACTGGACCTCGGCGGCGAGGACTGCGCCAGGAGTGTCGAGGAACTGCTGAAGGACAAGCCCGAAGATGGCGTCAACGCGGCGCTGCTGGAGAAGATGTTCGACATGGGGCGCTACGTGTACCTCAGTTCGTCCGGCGACTGGCCGCCGCGACTGGTCGGACTGTGGACCGGCACGTGGAGGCCCAATTGGCGCGGCGACTTCACGCTCGACGCCAACGTGAACCTGGCCGTCTCGTCCGGAAACATCGGCAACATGCCCGAGGCGATGGAGGCGTACTTCAACCTTATCGAGGGCATTGCCGACGACTGGAAAGTCAACGCCCGGAAACTCTACGGCTGCTGTGGCGTGCTGTCGGGCATGCGGACCGACGGCGACCACAACCTGCACACGCATTTCCGCAGTCGCGGCTTCTGCGGACATTTCTGGACCGCAGGCGCCGAGTGGCTGATACTGCCGTTCTATGAGCATTACCTCGTCACCGGCGACAGGGAATTTCTAAGAAAACGCGCACTTCCGCTGATGAAGCAGGTTGTGCTTTTCTACGAGGATTTCCTCACCGTCACCGATGAGGACGGCAATTACGTTTTCGTTCCGTCGTACTCTCCGGAGAACCGCCCTGCCAACACCGGCTGTGCCGCGACCATCAATGCCACGATGGACATCGCCGTCGCCAAAGAGGCGATTACCAATCTCATTGCCGCCTGCGAGGACCTCGGAGTGGAGAAGGAAAGTATCCCCCGCCTGCGCGCGATGCTCCAAAAGATTCCGCCGTATCGGATAAACCAGGACGGCGCGCTGGCCGAATGGGCATGGGAAGGTCTGAAGGACCGCTACAATCACCGCCACCTGTCGCACCTTTACCCGCTCTGGCCCGGACACGAAATAAATCCCGACCACACGCCGAAGATCTTCGACGCCGCACGCCGCGCCGCCGAACTGCGGGGGCAGGGGAACCGGTCGGCGCACGGGCTGATGCACATGGCCCTGGCGGCAACGCGGCTGAAGGACCACCGAATCGTCATGCGCAACCTCAAGCAGATTCTCGAAGGGCGGTACATCTACACCAGCATGGTCACATCGCACAATCCCGACAGGATTTACAACGTGGACTCCAGTTGTTCGCTGCCAGCGGTGGTCATGGAGATGCTGGTTTACTCACGTCCCAGCGTGATCGAACTGCTACCCGCGCTGCCGGAGCAATTGCCCGCCGGGCGAATCGGCGGCGTATGCTGCCGGACGCAGGCGATTGTCGAAAATCTCTCCTGGAACCTGGAGAAAGGAACCGCCGAAGTGACGCTCAAGTCAAAGACCGACCAGAACGTAACGCTCATACTGCGCCGCGGAATCGAAAGCGTCCGCGCGCCCGACGGCGTGGAGGTGTCGCCCTCCGGACTTGGACGAATCGCAAGGCGTGTATCCCTCCCGGCCGAAAAAAGCGTTACCCTGAAAATTTCGTTTGAATAGCGCAATCCCCTTTTGTGTCGTTGTCGGATTCAATCCAGCGTTACGGTCTGGCGGTATTGTGGTACGACGGAGTGGTAGTCGAATTTTTCCTTCACGCTCTCGGCCAGGGTGCGTGCGCTGTCGGGTTCGCCGTGGGTGACGAACACTCCGCGCGGGGGCGAATCCAGTTGTCCCAGCCAGCGCAGAAGGTCGCTGCGGTCGGCGTGGGCAGAAAAGCCGTCCAGTTGGGTGATGTTCGCCCGCACGGGGTACTTCTGCCCCAGTATCCGAACCTCCTCGGCGCCCTCGACTATGTGCCTGCCCAGCGTCCCCGCCGCCTGGTAGCCCACGAACAGCACCGTGGACTCCGGGCGCGTTATGTTGTTCACCAGGTGATGCTTGATCCGCCCGCCGGTGCACATGCCCGAACCGGCGATGACCACCACCGTGCCGCGTATGTGGTTGATGCTCTTGGATTCGTGGGTGGTCTGGGTCATCCGCAGACCCGGAAAATTAAACGGCGACTTGTTCCGCCTGACCAGTTCACGCATTTCGCGGTCGAACATCTCCGGGTGGTTGTCGAACACGTCGGTTACGTTTATCGCCATCGGGCTGTCAAGGAACACCATCAGGTGCGGGATGCGGTCTTCAATCAGCATCTGGTTCAGGTGATACAGAAGGTCCTGCGAGCGCTCCAGTGCGAAGGAAGGTATTATAATGTTACCGCCCGCCCGGTTGGTTGAGTTTATCACTGCGGCGAGTTTTTCGTCTATGTCGCCGGCATCGCGGTGCTCCCTGTCGCCGTAGGTCGATTCGACCACCACGTAGTCTGCCCGTCCGGCGGGGTGGGGGTCCTTGATGATGGGCATGTCCCATCTGCCCAGGTCGCCGGAGAACAGCACCGTGCGTTCGTCGCCGTTTGACGAGGCACGCACGCTGATAGTGGCCGCGCCGAATATGTGCCCGGCGTTGTTGAAGGTCGCCTCCATGCCGCCGGGAAGATCGACAGTCCGGCCGTATTCTACCGGCGCCAGCAGCGGCAGCACGGCTCGCGCGTCGGAGGTGGTGTAAAGCGGCACCTCGGGGTGCGGTCCGGTGCGTCCTTCGCGCTGGTGGCGGGCCTTTTTAAACGCGGCGTCTTCTTCCTGAATGTGCGCGGAGTCCAGCAGGATGATGCGGACGATTTCCCTGGTTGCGGCGGTGCAGTATATCTTGCCGGTGAACCCGTCGCGGACGAGCTTGGGCAGCAGCCCGCAGTGGTCCAGGTGCGCGTGTGACAGCAGCACCGCCTCGATTTCCCCCGGCGGATACGGCAGGGGGTCCCAGTTGCGGCTGCGGAACTGCCGCTCCTGGTACATCCCGCAGTCTATCAGCACGCGCCCGCCGTCGCCGCTGCTGGAAAGCATGTATTGCGAACCGGTTACGTTCTGCGCCGCGCCGTAAAATGTGAGGTTTAACTTCATGTCGTTGGTTTGAAAATCAGGAGGATTATAACCGGTAGGAGCGGACCTGGACAGGCCCGGCGCAAACGTGGGCGCTATTTTTATTCGGTTTTGACGGGAACCACGTGGAGCGTCAGTTCCCCGTCGTCTATGTCGATCTTATCGATGCGGACCATTTTCTTTCTGCCGTGGGCGTCGGGAAAACTGAATACCGGCTCGACGGCCCCACCGTCCACAACCAGTATTACACTCGATACAAACTCGATAAGTTTGTTCATGGCCGAGGAAATCGGCGCCGACTTGTCCGCCACGACGTCCTTTTTGGATTCGAGCAGATATCGTTTGGCCAGGGATCTCTGGGCCTTTGTGAGGTAGTCCTCCACGAACGCCTTCGGCACAGGCAGGCTGCCCACCCGCATCCCGTCAAAGGCGACGGTGAGAACCTTCTTGCCTCCCTGTTGGTGGGACCACAGCGAAAACGAGAACTCGCCCGAGATTATCTTGTCGTATCGTCTCGAGCGGACCATAAGCGTGATTTCTCCGTCGTCCAGCGCCACTGCGGGAGCGGCCAGTGCGTATTTGTCCATGACGGCGTTGACTTCGCCGGGGCGATGCCCGGGCGCGTTGGCAACTATCTCGTCCATGGAGGCCAGGTATTCGTTTAATCTGTGCTGCGTGAAGGTCCAGGTGAACGGCTTGTTTTGCCCCGCCCTGTTTTGAAATTTTACGTAGGCCTCCTGGACGAACGCGTTGGCGACCGCCTGCTTTTCGCTTTCGGACAGGTGGCGGGCGGGGTGATAGTTCGAAGGCCGAATCGACGCCAGAAGGTACATCACCGACGCGCCAAGAACCGCGAAGATGAGCAATACCAGCATCGTGCGCCTGGCTAATTTCCGCAATTTCATGGATTTATATCCCAGGAGGTATTTCTCGGCGACGATATCGGCCCGGACCTGCCTGCGATTGTCCGCCGGTGGTACGATCAACGGCGGAAGATACGCGCGCCGGCTGCGACCCACGCCCGGCGCTGTAGTATAACCGCTGGGAGGGGCGGATTGGATAAAAGTATTTGTCCGGCGTTTAAATGGTGTAGTCATTTTTAATACTAATCGGACAAAATATTCGTATTCTGTTGTTAGCGATTGATTTTAAAATGCCCGGCATCCCGGCGCCTGGCAGACAGCCCGCCAGGGACATTGACGGAGATATGCGATGAAGCGGCGGCAGTTACAGGTTACGTTCCTTCCTACCCAAAGGTCGGTGTACGTGCTTGTCGGCACGAAGATACTCGAGGCCGCCGCGCGGGCGGGTCTGACCATAGAAACGCCCTGCGGCGGCGCCGGTACGTGCGGCAAGTGCCGCGTGAGAATTCTCGACGGGGCGCCCGAACCCACCGAGGTGGAGAAAAACATATACACGCCCGGTGAAATCCGCCACGGGTGGCGCCTGGCGTGCCAGGCGCAGGTGCAGCGCCAAACCAGGGTCCACGTGCCGGAAAACTCCCTGTTTGCGGACTATCACCGGATATTTCAACAAGCCCAGGCGTCCGTAGGCGAGGTGCGCCCGGCGGTAAGGAAGGTTTACGTGGATCTTCCTGCGCCCACGCTGGACGACAGCACCCCGGACCTGCTGCGCCTCCAGCGCCAGGTCGGGCCAGTCAAGGCCGACATCACCATGCTGCGAAAACTGCCCCGCATGCTGAGGAAGAACGGCTTTAAGGGCACCGCAGTGCTGGCCGATGACCACCTAATCGAGTTCGAATCCGGCGACACCCGCCAATCGTGTTACGGGCTCGCCTTCGACGTGGGAACGACCACGCTGGTCGGTTCGCTGCTGAACCTGTGCAGCGGCGAAGAGGTGGCCGTCGCTTCGCGCATGAATCCCCAGGCGAGTTTCGGCAGCGACGTGATGTCGCGCATTCAGTACGCCTCCGGTGGCGACAGGGCAGAAGGCGAACTCCGCGACGCCGTGGTGGGGGCGCTGTCCGAGATGACCTGCGAAATGTGCTCCGTCGCCGGTATCGAGTGCTCGCACATTTACGAGGCGGCGATTGCCGGAAACACCACCATGGAGCACCTGCTGTGCGGTATCCAGGTGGATCCGCTGGGAAAGGTCCCCTTCGTGCCCGCTTACGGAAGGGGGCTGATGGTGCCGGCGGGCGAACTGTCGCTTGCGATAAATCCCCGCGCCACGGCGTACCTGTTTCCCATCATAGGCGGATTCGTTGGCGGCGACGCCGTGGCCGGCATCCTCGCCACCGACATGACCGCGCACGATGAGCCCGTGCTGCTGGTGGACATCGGCACCAACGGGGAGATAGTGCTGTGGTGCCGGGGACGGATGTGGACGGCCTCGACCGCAGCGGGACCGGCGTTTGAGGGCGCCAGGATATCGTGCGGCATGACCGCCGCCTCAGGCGCCGTGGCGAAGGTCGTCTTCAACGAAGATGTCAGTTACAGCGTGATAGGCGACGTTACGCCGACGGGTATATGCGGAAGCGCGCTGGTTGACCTCGTGGCCGAACTGCTGCGTGCGGGAATCGTCAACGCCTCGGGCAGGCTGCTGCCGACGGGCGAGTTGCCCGGCGACCTGCCCGAGGCGCTTAAGCGCCGTGTGCGCCTGAACGAGGGGGACCAGACGAGTTTTGTGTTTACCGATAACGACGACGACGGCCTGACGCCGCCGTTGGCGCTGACGCAGCGCGACGTGCGCGAGGTGCAGTTGGCCACCGGCGCCATCAGGGCGGGGGTCAATATCCTGCTGAACCGCGCGGGACTGAAAATTGCCGACGTCGCACGCGTCTACCTGGCCGGGGGATTCGGAAGTTTCATCCGGCGAAGCAACGCACAGAGGATAGGACTGCTGCCCTGCGGTATCGAACACAATCGGATAAACTACGTCGGAAACGCCTCCCTCAACGGCGCCCGCCTGGCGCTGGTGTCCACCCGTGCGCGCCGAAGGGCGGAGCAGTTGGCGCGCATGGCCGAGCACGTCCAACTCTCGCAGGACCCCGAGTTTCAGACGCGTTTTTCCGAGGCGATGCTGTTCCCGGACGAATGATCGGTTTGGCTGGCGGTTTCCATTGCGCGATCGCAGGACCGGAGTACGTCGTAGAGATTCTCGAAAAACGCCTCCACCATGTTGGGGTCGAAATGCGCCGATTTCTCCCGGCGGATGATGTCCAGCGCGGTGTCCAGGGAGTAGGCGTCTTTGTAGCATCGTTTGGAGATGAGCGTGTCGAACACGTCGGCAAGCGCCACGATTCTGGACGGAAGCGGTATCTGATGTTCCCTCAGACCGTGCGGGTATCCCAGTCCGTTCCATTTCTCGTGGTGCGAAAGGGCAACTTCCCTGGCCATCACCATAAGGTCGTTTTTTGGATTATCGAGGATCCTGGCGCCTATGGTAGTGTGCGCTTCGACCGTTTGCCTTTCCTTTGGCGTGAGTGTTCCCGGTTTTTTGAGTATTCCGTCGGGTATTCCGACCTTTCCGATGTCGTGCATGGGCGCGGCGCACCTGACCAGTTCCGTCTTCCGGTCGTCCAGACCTATCGCCCCTGCCAGAATAGCCGAGATGTTGCTGACGTTGCGAATGTGTCCTGCGGAGGCGTCGTCGCGGAATTCTGCCGCCGTTGAAAGGCGGATGATCGTGTCCAGGTGGGCGCGCTTGAGGTTCCTGCGGAGCAGGTCGTTGTGAATGGTGACCGCCGCCATTGACGCCAGCGGCATGACCATGCGGATTTCCGCCTCGCCGAACGGAACGGGTTTGCCGTCCCGGGATAGACGGTTTATCAGCTCCAGCACGCCCACTATCTGCCCATCGGGACATTTCAGCCCAATTGCCAGCACACTGATCGTGCGATACCCGATGGCCGCGTCCAACTCCCGCGCCAGGTGAAACGGAGACCCGCTGGTCAGCGAGTAGGCGTTGGGTACGTTTATAACCCTGCCGCTGTGGGCTACGTATCCGGCAAGCGAATGTTTTGAAACGGTCATGCCCTCGCCCAGCACGCGGGCGATCTTTTCAGTGGAAATCTTGTCGTTCTGGACCGCAAGCAGACGCAGACGCCCATCCTCGACGATATAAATCGAGCCGCCCTCGCAACGGGTCTGGCGGCGGACCTGCGTGAGTATCGAATTGAACAACTTGTTCCTGTCCGGCTCCTGGGAGAGGTTCACACCGATGTCTAAGGTGGCCTTGAGAACCTCCGCTACGTCGCCGGCGGCGGGCGGTATTGTCGTTTCGCTCATCTGCTTGACTCCGCTGGTTCGTCGTTTATTCGCGCATTTGGCACGGACAGCAGAAACCATCCGTCATTGAATTTATTCGGTATTTTGCACGCGATGTTAAAATATCAACTTCGCGGGTCGTTGGAAACGAACTCCGCCGGGCGGACCATACGGTATCGCCGCTGCGGGTTCCGGTAGAGTCTTACAAGACCGATAATTACCGCACCCAGGCATGTCGTGTTCAGAACAGTGTTTATGATCTCGTAGACGTACCTGATCTGAAAATTGCCCAGCCAGGTGATCCGGTCCGCCGCCGAGGCGTGTTCAGCCAGGAACAGGCGGAATATGATATTCCAGCTGAGCACCACCAGCGGACCGATGGACATGCCCGCCAGCAGCCAGTACAGGGCCAAATCGCGCCATTTGCGCATTTTCTGTATGATTATCACGCCCATCAGCAGCGCAAGAAATATTCCCACCGCCCTTATTGAACAGGTCCAGATGATCATGGCATCACCCCGGATTCGCCCCCGAATGATTCGGCGGGCATTGAGGTCGTCGGCATGTTTGTTTCTCCGCGCATGAGAAAGCCGTGTTCCGGCGGAAGGGTATTCCAGCACACCCAACCGCCCCAAGGGCGACCCCCGCCCGTTCAATACAATAATTATCGCCAATCGAAGGGGGAGACTTTACTTGTTACTTTCGCCCGGGCGGGTGTGGGAATTGCTGCGGTTTGCATCGCCGGCCCATTCGGCCGCGCGCACTAGCATCCCGACGAACCAGTCGAGTTCGAAATCGTCGGGATGACCAAGCGACGTGTAAAACACACGCCCCCCGTGCTCGGTGGTCCGCACGACGGTCACCGGCTGCTTTACGTCGTGACGACCCTTTATCGTGCCCCACATAAGCACCGTCGCGTCGTCGCCGGGGGGATTGCACTTGTAAAGCCAGGAGCGGACCCTGACCTTTCCATCGGGCGCCCCGGCCAGGATGGGGTGCTCGCTTTGCTTCGGCTCGACCCACACCAGCGTGGGCGGGTCGGCGGCTTTCTTGTTGCCGTAGTGCCCGGTGTAGTTTATGCCCAGCACCTCCCGGTCAAATTCGGGCCACTCGGTCAGCCCCTTTGAGGGCAGTTTCCCGCGGATGTCGAAGGCGTGGCTGGTGGTGCGTATTGCCAGCAGTGGCTTGCCCGCTTTTACGAATCGCCTCACGGCGGTCATCTCATCTTTCGGAAGCGGCCAGCGGCGAATCGAGAATATGGCTATGTCGGCGTCGTCCAGTCGCTTTATGCCCGGGATTGTAGTGCGATTCTTCGTGTCGCCGAAGGCGTAACTGATTTTGTACTTTTCGCCCAGATGCTTCCCGGCCATCGCAGGTAGCGTGCGCTCGGTTTGGTATTCGTCTTCGGCGCAGACGATGAGCATCCGCGGGCGCGGCGCCTTTGGCTTTTTGTCGGATGAATGCCCCGCCGAAGTCGCGATGCACGCTAGGGCGGCGAACGTAATCGCCGCCCCGGCCGCGTAATGTCGCTTGTGTTTCATGGGCGGTTTTCCTCTGGGCCGGAATTACACCTTGTCGGGTAGTTCGTATCCGCGACGGTACCGGCGGGCGATGAGTTTGTTGGCGTCGGTGTCGTCAAATCGCCCGGCTTGGTCGTCCCACCACAGTTTTTTGTTGCCCACGCGGTGGGCGATGTTGGCCATGTGCAGCAGGCACACGCTGGGATGCAGGGTTTCCACGTCGGCGTTCGGCGTGTTTCTGCTGGCGACGCAGTCCAGGAAGTTTTTGGCGTGCGGCTCGTCGGGCACCCGGCCAAACATCTGCTGCTTCACGCGCCAGGGATAGGTCGTAGCCTGCCAGCCCCCGCCGTGCCGCCCGACGACCATCATCTGGTCGCGACCGTACAGTTCGATGCGAGTGGAGTTCTGCATCCAGTGGGGGTGTTCGTCCTTGCGCCGGATGGTGGAGGATGTCTTGTGCATGTAGTTGGGGTAGTTCGAATGCTCCAGTGTCAGGACGAATCCGTCGTACTCGAAGTGCGTCACGAGCAAATCCGGAACCTGGGAGTCGTCGTCGTGTGCCAGGCGTCCACCGGCGGCGCTTACGCTGACGGGCATTCCCGGCTCGCCCATCAGCATCAGCGCAAGGTCGGTCTGGTGCGCGGCGTCGTCGCAAAGGTCACCGCCCGAGAAATCCCAGAAATGATGCCAACCGCCGTTGTAAATGCGATTGTAATACGGACGCCCGGGCGCCGGACCAAGCCAGCGGTCCCAGTCCAGGTCTTTCGGCGCCGACGATCGGGCGCCGAGTTTGAATCCCCTGTCGGATTTTAGGTTATATACCTTCACCAGGTGGACGGGGCCAATTTTGCCGCTTTTTATGTATTCGAGGGCCTTGTGATTGTACTTGGCGCTTCGGTTTTGTGTGCCGACCTGGACGACGCGCTTGTATTTTCGCGCGGCGGCGACCATCATGCGGCTCTCGGCGATATTGTGCGCGTGGGGCTTCTCGACGTAAACGTCCTTTTCGGCCCGGCATGCCTGGATGGTCAGCGGACCGTGCCAGTGGTCCGGGGTGGCGATTATCACCGCCTCAACGTCATTGCGCTCCAAGACCTCCTCGGGATACTTGTGATGCGGAAGGTCGCCGGTTTTGTGATAGCGGTCAAGGAACTTGTTGACCTTGTCGCACTCGCTGTCCTTGACGTCGCACAGGCCCACACACCGCCCGCCCATCTTTATCATGTTGTACGACACAATGCGCCCGCGCCCACCGCAGCCGATAAGCGCGAAATTTACCCGTTCGTTAGCGCCAAGGACCTTTCGCGGACCAAGCGCAGTGGCCGTACCGGCTATCAGCGCCGTCCTGGCCGTATCGCTCAGGAATTTCCTTCGGGTCGTGTGATTCATCATGTGTTCCTTCTGAATGGAATTAACGCCTGCTACGTGTGTCTCAACTTTACGCGGTTATTCTAATGTCAGCACGCCGGAGCCGTTTATTTTATCGTTCTTTAGATCCCCAAGCGCGCGGTTGGCCAGGTCCAGCGGATAGGTCGTGGTGTGCGGGCGAATAGGGATTTTGGCGGCCTCGACCAGCAACTCCCGCCCGTCGGCGCGGGTGTTGGCGGTGACCGACTGTATGTCGCGCTCATAGAATACGTGTTTTTCGTAGTCCATCGGGGGAATCGGCGTCATGTATATTCCCGCCAGCGAAAGCGTGCCGCCCTTGCGTAGTTTTTCCAGCGCCGGGGGCACCAGCTCCCCGGCGGGGGCGAAGATTATCGCGCTGTCGACCGACACGGGCATGTCCTTGGCACTGGCGCCGACCCACTTTGCGCCCATTTTTTTTGCCAGTTGGCGGTGCGATTCGCCGCGCGTGACCACGTAAACCTCGCTGCCGCGGTGAAGCGCTATCTGCATGATAACGTGCGCGCTGGAGCCGAATCCGTATATCGCCAGACTGCCGCTGGGGGGCAGTTCCGCCCGCTTAAGCGAGCGATAGCCCACGATGCCGGCACACAGCAGCGGCGCCGCCTCGACGTCCTCGAACTGCTCGGGAATCTCGTATGCAAAGTCTTCCCTGACCACTGCGTACTGCGCGAAGCCGCCGTTGGCGTGATATCCGGTGAACCGCTGCGACTCGCACAGGTTCTCCCGGCCTGAGCGGCAGAAATCGCACCGCCCGCAGGTTTCGCGCAGCCAGGCGATGCCCACGCGGGCGCCTTCTTTGAGCCGCTCGCAGCCGTCGCCCACGGCGTCCACCGTCCCGACAATCTGGTGGCCGGGGATTATCGGAATCTTTTGCTGCGGAAGTTCGCCCTCGATGACGTGCAGGTCCGTGCGGCAGATGCCGCAGCAGCGGACCTTCACGCGGACCTGACCGGCGCCGGGCCGGGGGTCGTCTACGTCCTTTAACGTCAGTGGGGAGGTATCTATGGGGGCGATTTTATCAAGGACCATCGCTTTCATGGC
>CAYZPY010000055.1:0-14569 GCA_964480425.1 uncultured Planctomycetaceae bacterium | reverse complement strand
CGTGTCCTTCAACCACCACAGCCCCGCAAAAATCCTTACAAAGCAAATAGCTCGGTATTGTAAACGCCTTGATGCACCAGTTGCTGGTGCCGGTCTGAATATTAGGATCGGGCCAGTTGTAATTAAACGCGTCCACCCATTGACCCAAATTGTCCAGGAAGTAACTTTCTCCCGGTCCTGCGGTCGAGCCGCTGCAATAGCCCTGCTTTGCGGTGTCGAAGGCCATAACGTCGGCGCCTCCCGAACCCAGCACGTGCACCATGACTGTAAACGTGGTGTTGGGCTGGAAAGTTATGTTACTTCCGGTGAAGCTTACAGTCCGGTATCCCTGTGGCATGCCGCTGATCGTCTGCGAAGCGAGTTTCGTAGCGCCGCCGATCCCCGAAGTGCATGCGTTGCCGTTGTACACCTCCACCACGTAGGAGCCCTCTCCCTCGGTGTAGAGCCCCACGCCGACAAGGTCTTCGGTGGTGTTCCCGGAGGTGAAGACGTTTGCGGCGTCGGTCTCGTTGCTGACGGCCACACGACCGTAGTAATCGTGGTAGTAGCACTTGTTGACGTTAATGTCGTCGTTGGCGGCGGTCTCGAAAATCGTGCCGGTATTGCACGCAACCGTGTCGTCGTAGGATATCCAGAAGTAGCCGTTGTTATGCGTTGCGGTTCCCTTGCAGTCCTTGACCAGCCAGGCGCCGTTGCTGGGAGATGCGGTTGTCTTGTTGTCGTCCCAACCGACTACGGTGACGGCGTGGTTGGTTCCCACGCTTTTCGGCCCGTTGTAATAGTAGGTGTAATTTGTGGAATTGTAGTTTGCGGAGTTCCAGTACATCGAGGTGTGCATCGCGCCGGTGCTCATCATTCCGGCCTTGCTGACGCCGCCGACAAGCATGTTTGCAAGAAATCGCTGCCTTGGACCGGTTGTAGTGGACGTTCCACTAAGCGGATTGTACGGGTCGTCGGATTCGTCTATGGGCCCGTCGAGCCGGCTGAGGTGCGCTGCCGAAATCCAGATATTACCCCCGGCGCAGTGGGTCAGGTCAAAGCCGTGGTTGTTTTTTAGGTCGTTCTCGGAGTAGTTCGGATCACCGCTCATGCCGCCGGTCCCCGTTTTGAGGATGTAACTCTCCAGTGCACCGTAGGTCGCAAATGCCCAGCACGCCCCGCAGGAACTCTGGTCTTTTACACTGGTGACATAACTTGTGCCGCCTACATTGCGCAAATCGTAGGAACTGGGAACACTTGCGACGACCTGCCCGCACGACGCCCAGATCGCCAGGAAGACCAGCAGCGCCATAACCGGAACCGACCGCGTCAGGCGTCTGTTCATGTTTCTTCCGCACATATTCACTTCCATGCCCTTTCAGTTCATTTGCGTTTCTTTCTGATAACAATTCCGGCGGCGCCCAGCCACAGCACAATCATCGCCGCCGGTTCGGGAATTTCCATAAACGCTCCACGAGGCGCCCTGTGCCCTGAAACATGGCGGGCTGTTACGTCCGCCCGTCCACAGGATCGCCCCGGTCGGCAACTACCTAACCTTTTTTATTTAAAGCCGCTTCTTCCTGACAACCAGGCCGATAGCGCCGATTGCCAGCAGCGACATTGTCGCCGGCTCGGGAACGTTAGTTACGTAATCGTTCTGCATCCAATTCGTGTCGAGGGGAACGGCCACAAACGTTCCGGTCGTGGGCCAGTTGTCGTGCACGATAAACCATTCATCACCGTTATAACCGGGGGTATAATCAAAGTATCCCACACCGGTTACACAGTGCTCCTGCACGCTGGTGTCCCAGTCGTACTTCTCAACCGTCTGCGTGGGAAAACCATCGACTGTATCGGTTCCTATGAATGGAGTCAGGACCCAATGTGCAAAACTGCTGACGGTGGGGCGACCCGCATCAATCTCGGCCTTGTAGTTCGCCCACATTGTTGCGTTGCGAACAGTGTCTATGCCAATCGACGTGTTCGGGTAGGCGGTCTTCACAATGCCCGTTCCGGCGCCACCGCCGCCAGCGTAATCGTTGTCCGTCCAGCTTCCCTGTGCATAGTTGAGCATGCCGGGGCCTATATTGGCCAGTGCCGTGCTTCCGGCGCTAGGAGGGAAGTTCGGCGGCGGCCCCTGATTCTGCCAACTGCCCGTGTTCATGTGCCATCCCATCTCGACGGTTGCGTCGTGCCACAGCCCCTGCTGCCACGTGCCGCCTGTGGCCGGAAACGCCGGGCTGGTCGCGAATGCCTGCTGGTCGGTCAGCCCGGTGCATCCCATCTGGTCTTCCCAGTATCCCATCAGGTTCGCCCCAGACGTTGGGCAGCACCATCCCGGATAGTCGCCAACGTTCAGGCCCGCCGTGCCCGCCGCGTAGTTGTCGGGCTGATTCCAGTCCGGGACGTTCAAAATAAGATTTCCCGGCGCGGCGCCGGCGTAAGACGCCAACATCAGCACCAGCGCACAGCCCAACCATCCAATATATCTCGACTTGTTCATGACTTGCTCCTTCACATCGGGGCTGCGTTAATCTAAGTTGGACAAAATGCCACCACTTGCCACTTTCCCGATCGCATCAATGACACAACAAGACTTGAACCCCGGTTGCCGCCCCTGAGCAACCTGAGCGTTCGAGCCAAAATTGACGCACCGAGCCGCATCGCCAAACACCTCTAATAAACTCCATCCGTACGGATGCCCGCCTAACAGAGCACATAATGGAATCGGCACCCGTTGAAAATCAAATGTAAAGCGCCTTGGGAACTTGGCCGTGCGGCCTGAGCGTAGCGAAGAGCGAGTGTCGCTACTAACCTCCTGATTGATGGTTTCCGTCGCTCCCGACGGTCCAAAGCTATATTTATTATAACTTTATTTTGGAATCTGACAAGTGTTTTTACAAAATATAAATGCCGGAGTTCGGCAAATCCATCCCCTCGGAGGGGCGATGCATCCCTTATCGTTGTATCATTAATCCACTGAATTTTCCCCGACATCGCGGTTATCCGCCGGGATATCGCTTCAGCATGTATATGTTGGTTGGTTCCCGTCATTTGCATTTTTTATTACCACCAGGTCAAAGGCGCCAATCGCCATCAGCGCCGTCGAGACCTGTTCGGGTATGGATTCCGACACGGCGTGGGTAATCTTTGCACCGCGAAGCGTCTCGACGTCTTCGCCGATGCCCACGAAACTCTTGACCTCCACGGTATCGGGATTTCGTTACCTGTCAGGCGAACAGGTGCTCGGTCAAGCGTCCTTTTATCTGCTCCATGGTCACCGGCGGCACCCCAAGGCG
This sequence comes from uncultured Planctomycetaceae bacterium, assembly GCA_964480425.1. GTDB lineage: Bacteria > Planctomycetota > Phycisphaerae > SM23-33 > SM23-33 > CAYYMD01. The sequence goes on along the minus strand of CAYZPY010000055.1, from coordinate 11,291 downwards.
GGCTTTTGGCTTTACCGGTCCGTGGAAATCCGAACCGCCCAAGGTGCACAGGTCGAATTCTTCGGCCACCGACCTGTAAAACTCACTTTGTGCCCCGTCGTGGTCGGGGTGCCACACCTCTATCCCGTCCATACCCCAGGAAACAAGCTGCGCCACTATGTTGCGGAGATTACCGGGTGTTCGGCAGTTCAGCTGCACCGGATGGGCCAGCACAGCCAGTCCCCCTGCGTCGTGTATTACGCTTATCGTCTCCTGCGGCGACAGCCGGTCCTTATCCACCCACGCGGGCCCGCTCGGGCTGATATACTTGCCGAATGCCTCGTCCACGTCGGATACGTACCCTTTGCGCCGCATCGCCTCGGCGATGTGAATTCTCGAGATAATCCGACTTGTCGAGGCGGGATTGTCGGCACCGGCGGCCGAGAGAACCTCGTCCATCGTCACCGGCATGCCCAGTCGGGCGAGATTTTCCAGTATTAAAGGATTGCGTCGATTGCGCGCATCCTTCAACCACCGGGTAACCTCCAGCATGCGGGGCGAGTGGGAATTTATCCCCAGACCCAGCACGTGCATCGTTCCGGTGGGGAACCTGGCAGAGAGCTCCACGCCGGGCACAAAATGCAGTTTCGGGCATTTCACCGCCGCCTCAGCGGCCGGCGCCAGCCCCTCCACCGTATCGTGGTCTGTAAGCGCCACGACGGCGAGGCCCGCCTCATCTGCCAGGCGAACCACCTCCCCGGGCGCATGCGAGCCGTCCGAGGCGGTGCTGTGGGTGTGAAGATCGACGTATTCTTCCCCAGCACGACGCGCCTGTCGCCTTTCAGTGTCAGTTTTTATGTTCTCTTCGCTCATTTTACGTTACGCGGGCCCTTCAAATACCGCATAAATACCACCTTAATCGCATAAACCGACATTTACAAAATCCGTCTTGAACTTTCGGGATTGTTTATCGTATAAGTTCAATCCGACAGGCGGGGTGCCTGTCGCACAAAAGAAATGCGAAAGGAGTTTATTATGCCGTACAAAATCACAGATGAATGCACCGCCTGCGGCACGTGCATGGACGCCTGCCCCTCCGAGGCGATCAAAGAGGGCCAGGAAAAATATGAAATCGACCAGGACCTGTGCGTAGAGTGCGGCGCGTGCGTGGAAGAATGCCCCGTGGGCGCAATCGTAGAAGAAGAATAACTGCGGATTTAATCCCACCGCGTAATATCAAAGCCGCCGCCGGACCACCGTATCCGGCGGCGGCTTTACGTGCGTGATGCAAAAGATTGCAACAATTCTCCCAAACGGACGAACTAATGGTAAAATGTAAGTAAAACCCAGAACGCAAGACCGACAACTGAAACTCCTGCCTGCGATAACGCCTGTGGGCGGGAACTGAAAATGAAGAACAAAAAGAATGAAAATCCGCTTAACCTGTTAATCGGCATATTTCTGCTGTTTTTATTCTGCGGCGGCGTTCGCGCCAATGCCCCCGTCGGCGACGAACTGGATAAATGCCACAAGTTATACGTCAAGGGCAACTACGCCGCCGCCCAAAGCGGGTACGAGAAGATCATTTCCCGCGATGAAATGCGTATGTCGGCCTCTATCGGACTGTCCCGGACACTGAGCATCCGCGGGCTGTACGAAAAGGCCCTGGAGGCGCTGGAATCCGTCGGCGAGAAGGGTGCGGAAAATCCCCGCTGGCTGGTCGCCGCTTCCGGCGTGCTGTACGACCTGGGGCGGTACGACAAGGCCCTGGAATACGCCGAAAAGGCAGACCGAATTAATCCCCATTGGGCGCCTGCGATTCTTGTCCGCGGGCGCGTGCTGGAAATTCTTGGGCGTAAAGACCGGGCCGTTGAGGTATATCGCACCATGTCCGGGGGCCTGAAAGACGACAAGTACAAACGCGACGCGCGTTCGCTGGTGGCGATGGGGAAAATTCTCGACCGGTACGCCATTCTCACCGGTCGAAAGGCCTCGGAGCAGACGGCCAACATCCTTCACAATTATTTCCAAGAGGCATACCAGAAAGTTGACGAGAGTTACTGGCCCGCGCACATAGCCGCCGGCGAACTGCTGCTCAAAAAGCACCGTCCCAAGCAGGCGGGCGAGGAATTCAAGCTCGCCACCGGGATAAATTCCAACATACCCTCCGCCTACGTGGGGATGGGCGTGATCCACCTTCGCCAATGGCGTTTCGAGCAATGCCTGACCATGGCCGGCAAGGCCCTGAAAATCAATCCACACAGCGCAGAGGCCCTGCTCCTCAAGGCGACCTGTTACATGCAGTGGCGCAAGTTCGACAACGTCGCGCCGGAGCTGGACAAGATTCTCGAGACCAATCCAAACCATCTTGAGGCGCTTTCCCTTTACGCTGCGCTGAAGGTCCGCACCGGAAGTGACGAACAGGGCGAGGAATATTCCGAGCGCGTCAATAAGATAAATCCTCACTACGCCGACCTTCCGATCGCCATCGGGCAGTGGCTCGCCGCCGCCAGGCAGTTCGACCGGGCGGAAAAATATTACACCCAGGCCATTAAAATGTCCCCCCACCATGCCGAGGCATTTATCAACCTGGGCGTGCTCTACATGCAGACCGGCGAGGAAGCCCGGGCGAAGGAAATTCTCGAAAAGGCGCACAAGTTGGATGACTACCGCGCCGACGTGGTCAATTACCTTCGCCTGCTCGACCGCCTGGAAGACTTCCTCGTGCGACACACCGAGCACTTCATCATCAAAGTGGACGGCGAGCACGACGCCGTTCTGCTCGACAGCGCTGCGGAGATTCTCGAAGAGATTTATCCACAGGTCTGCGGGGATTTTTCTCACGAGCCGAAAGAAAAGACAATCGTCGAGATACTGCCCGACCACTCGTCGTTTTCGGTGAGGATCACCGGCAAAGGCTGGATCGGCACCATAGGCGCGTGCACCGGCCGCGTAATCGCGATTACCGCGCCGGACAAGAATCGCAGCCAGTTCGGCTCGTTCAACTGGACTGTCGTTCTGCGCCACGAGTTCACGCACACGGTAACTCTCTCTGCCACGGGCAACCGCATTCCGCACTGGTTCACCGAGGCGTGCGCGGTATGGGAGCAGCCGGATCGGCGCAACTACGAGGCCGCGAAAATGCTGGTTTCGGCGACGCGCTCGGGGCGGCTCCTGTCGGTGGAAAAACTCGACTGGTCGTTCATCCGTCCCCGACGGCGCGGCGAGCGCTCGCTGGCGTACGCCCAGGCGGAGTGGATATTTGAATATATCACGGACAAGTACGGCTACGACACCATAGGACGAATGCTCAAGGGATTCCGCGACGGGCTGGAACAGCGGGAGGTCTTTAAGAAGATACTCAACACAAGCCAGGACGATTTCGACAAGGACTTCGCCGCATGGGCCAAACGCCAGATACGGAAATGGGGCTTTAACCCCCATCCTCCTCCAAATCCATCGGACACCGCCAGGAAGGTGAAAAACTCACCCGACGACCCCGACGCCCAGTCCGAACACGCCGTGGCGCTTTACGTTAGGGGACAAACCGATCGGGCACGCCAGGTGGCCGAAAAGGCCCTTATACTCGACGAAAATAACACAAAGGCGCTGACCGTACTGGCAAAGGTCATGCTGGGCGAGAAGAAATACGACAACGCCGTCGAATACGCCAATCGCCTCAACAAGTTGGATCCGTCCTCCACGGCGGCGCCCCGCGTGCTGTCCAAATGCCACATTGCCAAACGCAAATGGGCAAAGGCGATCGATGCGCTGGAAACGCTCAAACTGCGCCGCCCCATTGAGCCGTACGCGTACCGAGAACTGGCCAAGATATACATGCAACTGGGCAGGCCCGAAAAGGCGCTGCCAAACCTCATCGAGCTTCACCGCAGGACCATGAGCGAGACCAAGTACGCCCGACAGGTCGCCGAGGCGGTCCGCTCGGCGGGCCGATACGAACAGGCGGCAGAGTACTTCCGACAAATCACGCACATAGACCCCTACGACGCCGGCGCATACCGGTCGCTGGCGTCTATTTACCTGCAACTGGAGCGCTACGCGCAGGCCGTCCGCGCCGCCCGAAATCTCTGCCTGCTGGATGAATCCTCCGCCTCGGCCCACGTCACGCTGGCGGCGGTGCTGTATCGCGCCGGCGTGGCGCAGGACGACAAAGACATGCTGCTGGAGGCGCGCGAGGCGGGCGAAAAGGCCGTGGAACTGGAGCCCGACGGGCAAGGTAAAATCATTCTGGAGCGGATTAACCGGACGATTGAAGAGTTCAAACCGGGCGCAAACTGAAAGGTCCACGATGAGAATAAGCGAATTCCAGGATTTTATCCGCCGCGACTATTACCGTCGCGACTCGCAGCGGGGCACGCCGGCAACGTTCATGTGGTTCGTCGAGGAGGTGGGCGAACTGGCGACCGCACTTGCCGGCGACGACCGGCAGAACAAGGCCGACGAATTCGCCGATGTCTTCGCCTGGCTGTGCACACTTGCCAACATCAACGACGTGGACCTCGAAAAGGCCATCGAAAAATATACCGTCCGCGGAAGAGAAGGGTATAAATAGTACCCAGTTGCCGCGAAAACTGTACCGAAAGATTTTGCTCACCCCAAAGGAGCCACAGCGCAGTTCTCCTTATATTTTTTAATCCCTATTCCTCCAAGATTCACTTCCCCCCTACCGAGTCTCCGCCGCCCTCCAACCTGCGGGACTAAAATACCTGTAAGTCAGGGCAATATACATACCGTTCAGACCTTTTGGGGGACCGTGAATTCTTTTTTGCGGTACTGGCGTTTGAGCAGCGCGTTGGCCTGTTTTGCGCCCAGGCCTGTGAAGCGCTGCGTTTTCGGGTCCATTTCGAGTATGGGGCTCAGTTTTATCTGCGAGGAGGCGATGTCTATACCGTGGGCATCGAGAAGTTCGTTCATCTCGTCCAGCAAATCGGACCAGGGTTTGAATCCCCTGTTGATTTCCATGGCCTCGCCTCTCGAATACATGCCGCCCATACGGTATGCGACGTTCGCCACGTTGCACCACGCGGTCGAGCAGGCCCCGACCTCGACCTCGCAGTTTAGTATTCCGCGGTCCCGCTTTCGCACCGCCCGGATAAAGTTGGCCGCGTGCTCCCCGCCGCTGTTTCCGCTGAGTTTTTCAATTCTGTTTCCCTTTTTGTCGAAGACGGCGCCGCCTCCCCGTCCGCCGGCGTACCAGCCGTTCTCGCACTCGATGACGTATCCGCTGCGCGTGCCCTTGTAATGCATCGATTGGCGGACGTTCGGTTTGACGGGAATGTTGCTCAGGCCGAACACCACCGGCACAATGCCCGTGTCGTAATAAACGAAATGCACGTTCGGCGTTTCGCCTGCGTCTTTCCACACCACCCTGCCCCCGCCGGCGACAATTCGCCTTGGCATGCCGCCCTTGTCGCGTAACACAACGTTGCGCACGTCGTCTATGACGTGCGCACCCCAGTTGCCCACCTCTCCGTTTCCGGTGTTCCAGTCCCAGTGCCAGTCGTACTGGAGTTTGCTGCGATAGATGGGTTTCTCGGCGGCCGGGCCCAGCCACAGGTCGTAAACGACCGAATCGGGTATCTCCAGCGGCTCGTCGCGCTTTCCTATGGGCTCGCGCAGTCCGTAACGGTTGGCGTGGACCCACTTCATCTTTCCGATTTTGCCCGAATCAAGAAAGTCCTTGATTTTCTTCTGCACCGGGTCCGACCGCTGCTGATTGCCCACCTGTACGATCCGCCCGTACTTGCGAGCGGCGGCGACGAGTTGTTCCTGCTCGAAGTTATTGTGCCCCAGCGGCTTCTCGACGTAAACGTCCTTGCCCGCCTGGCAGGCCCATATCGCCGCCAGGCAGTGCCAGTGGTTGCATGAGGCGATGGCTACGGCGTCGATGTCATTATCGTCGAGCATTTCGCGCATGTCGGTATATGCCTTTGCGCCCTTGTTCTTCTTCCTGGCCTTATTAAGGCGCATTTTGTCCGGTTCGGCCAGAGCCGCGATGCGAACGCCGTCAATCTTGCCGAACCATCGGCAGTGCGCGTTGCCCCGCCAGCCAAGACCTATCACTCCCAGATTAATCCTCTCGTTGGCGCCCAGCACGTTGCGCGTGGGCAACGCCACGGCGGCGGTCGACACCAAGGCGCCCTTAATGAATCCGCGACGCGTCAAATCGGACATAATCGTCTCTCCTGTCGTTGAACGCTTCATCAGGTTCAACACCCGCCGGCGTCGCGGGCGTCGCGTTTATATCCTACGGCGACATTCGCCGCTCGACAAACATTATTGTCGAATGTTGACGAAGCGCCGCGGCGTAACGATACTTGTTTACACGATGGGCATATTACTTGACATCGCGTATGCACTGGGCCTGGCGGGCACGTCCCCGCTGTGGATATACCGGATGATACGCCACGGCCGATACCGCGCCGACTGGTCGCAGCGTCTCGGCGCGGCGCCGGTGCGCTACGGTCTTCAACCGGTAATTTGGATTCACGGCGTATCGGTGGGCGAGATTAACGCCGCTAAGACGCTGGTGAACGAAATTCACCGCCAACTACCGGACTTCCGCGTGGCGATTTCCTCGACCACCGACACGGGAATATCGGCGGCGAGGAAAAACTTCGAGCCGGACCACGAGGTCTTCCGCTGGCCCATGGACTTTTCCCTGACCGTGCGGCGCGCACTGAAGCGGATGCGCCCGACGATGGTCGTGCTTATCGAGGGCGAGGCCTGGCCTAATTTTCTTGCGGCGTGCAACCGCATGGATATACCGGTGGTAATCGTGAACGGCCGGATTAGCGCCGAGAAGGGATATAAGCGATGGCGGATGCTGGGCCCGCTGGCCGGAAGGGTGTTCAATCGACTGTCCGCCATGGGCCTCCAGGACGAAATTTACGCCCAGCGCCTCCGACATCTCGGCGCAGACGAGGGAAAACTGCACATCACCGGCATGATGAAATTCGACACCGCCGAAATCGCCGACAGAATCGCCGGGCAGGACGAACTGGCAACCGCAGTCGGTCTTGGCTCCGGCGAGGAGTTGCTCGTGGCCGGGGGAACCGGTCCGGGCGAGGAGAAAATCGTCCTGGAATTATATGCGGAGTTGAAAAAGTCCCATCCCCGCCTTCGCGTCGCTATAGTTCCCCGCAAGCCGGAGCGATTCGATGAGGTGGCCAGACTCATCGCCTCGGCCGGTCTTGACTGCGTACGCCGGTCCGAAAATCCCGACGGGACACAAAGCCCCAACAAACCCGACTCGGTCATCCTGGGCGACACGATGGGCGAACTTCGCAAGTTCTACGCCCTGGCGAGGGTGATTTTCGTCGGCAGGTCGCTGGTTCCCATGGGCGGTTCTGACATGATCGAGGCCGCAGCCCTGGGCAAGCCGGTGGCGTTCGGCCCTTACACGCACAATTTTCCCCAGGCAGACGCGCTTTCCACCCACGGATGCGCGAGGGTGCCCAACGCCAGGAAACTAAGGAAACAACTGGACTACTGGCTGAGCAATCCCGCCGAGGCCGAGCAGGATTCCAAAAGCGCCCGTCGATACGTGCGTTCCCAGCAGGGCGCCACGGCCAGGAATGTGGAAATGATTTGCCGCATTCTCAATCGCCGCCCTCCGCTGGGCGAGGGCGCCGTCGCCACGGACGATATTAATTGGGAACAATGAAAATGCCGTCCCGAAAAATACGACAAAACGTCATCCGCGCCGCACGCCGTGTTGTGGTCAAGGTCGGCACCAACGCGATATGCGACCCGTCCGGCAGGCCCCAGCGCGGGGTAATATCTCGCCTGGCAGGGCAGATAGTCAAACTCTCCGCCGAGGGCAGGCAGTTCGTCGTGGTCTCCAGCGGCGCAATCGGTGCGGGCATGGGCGAACTTGCCCTTTCGCGGCGCCCCAGCGACCTTCCGAAACTCCAGGCCTGCGCCGCGGTGGGACAGGGTCAGCTTATGCGCATTTTTCACGACACCTTCGCGCGGCGCGGGGTGCGCGTTGGTCAGGTGCTGGTGACGCGGGAGGACTTCGAAAACCGCACGCGCTACCTGAATATACGCAACACGCTCCAGGCCCTGCGTGAGGCCGGCGCCGTGCCAATCATCAACGAAAACGATGTGGTTGCGGTTGACGAGATACGCTACGGCGACAACGACATCATCGCCGCTCACGTGTCCAACATGATGTGCGCAGAAGTGCTGGTGCTGCTGAGCAACGTGGACGGCGTCATCAGGTCCGGGGAGGTGGTCGACCTCATCGAGGAAACCGAACAAGCCGCGCGCCAGTTGGACAGCGGCGCCGCAAGCAGGTTCGGCTCCGGGGGGCTTTCGAGCAAACTCGCCGCGGTCGGAATGGTCACCAGCGCCGGCGAGGCCGCCGTCATTGCCAACGCGCGCTGCCCCAACGTGCTGGTAAAAATTCTGTCCGGCAGGAAAATCGGCACGGTGTTCCTGCCCGCTGAAAAACGCCTCTCCTCACGTCGTCGCTGGATCGGTCAGGCCTCCAGGCCCGCCGGCAGGATATACGTGGACCGCGGCGCCGTCGCGGCGCTGAAGGAGCGGGGCAAGTCGCTGCTGCCGTCCGGAATTACCGACGTGTCGGGCAACTTCACCAAGGGCGCGATAATAATCATCGTCGACGCCGAAGGCGGGCAGATCGCCCGCGGACTGACCAACTACTCCGCGGACGAGGTCCGAAAAATTATGGGCAAAAAGACCTCGCAGCTGCGCCGCATACTTACCGACGCGCCCTACCAGGAAGTTATCCACCGCAATAACATGACTTTACTGTAGGGCGCAAAATCCGACCAGGAGACAATCCGCCGCGCGCATATATATTTTACGATTGACATTGCGTCGGATTATGTCATAATAACGCTCCCTTTGAACGGCATCTCGTTTGCCGAGTATAAAATTACCAAAAGTCGAAAATGGAACTATTATGAAGACTTACATGGCCAAGAAAGGCGAAATCGCCGCAAACTGGCACGTGGCGGACATTGCGGACAAGGTCCTCGGGCGGGCGGCGACCAAAATCGCCTCGATACTTATGGGCAAACACCGTCCGCAGTACACGCCGCACACGGACACCGGCGATTTTGTCATCGTAATCAATGCGGAAAAGGTCCGCCTCACCAGCCAGACCAAACCGACACAGCGGACATACCAGCGCTACAGCGGATATCCCGACGGGCAGAAGACCACGACCCTGGCCGAAATGCTGCAAAAGCACCCCGAGAGGGTAATTCGCGAGGCAGTCAGGAGAATGCTTCCCAAGACCAAACTCGGACGGTCCATGCTCGGCAAACTCAAGGTATACAAGGGTCCCGAACATCCTCACCAGGCCCAGCAGCCCGAAAAACTCGAACTTTAACCGGTAAACACAATGCCCGAAAACAACGAAAAACAAAAAAAACAGGAAAAAGAATCGCAGGACACCCCCGCCCGGGGCGGCGTAGCCACTGCAGAAAAGCCGACCAAGGAAAAGCACCCCCCCAAGCCCTCCCCAAAAGAGGTCTCCCTGAAGCCGCCTCCTCTTCCAGAGGGCACGCATTACATCTGGGGCGTCGGTCGGCGCAAATCGTCCGTGGCGAGGGTGCGCATTCGTCCGGGTGGCGGAAACCTGAAGGTGAACAATCACTCACTGGAAGATTATTTTACCGAGGAAAAGGACCGCCAGGCGGTCCTGTTGCCGCTGAAAATCGCCAACATGCTTAAATCCTGGAATATCTGGGTAAACGTAAAAGGCGGGGGACACACCGGACAGGCTGGCGCCATTCTACTGGGTCTGGCAAGGGCGCTTTGCGGCGCCGTTCCCGAAGTCGAATCCAAGCTTCGACACGCCGGACTTCTCACTCGAGATTCGAGGATGAAAGAAAGGAAGAAGTACGGCCAGCCGGGTGCCCGCAAACGCTTCCAGTACTCCAAACGCTGATACTCTCAAAATAATGTGAATTACAAGCCCCGGCCGTTGAAAGCGCTGGGGCTTTTTATAACAATGAACCCAGAGGAAATTGGAATGTCCAAGACGCAACCAAAGACAATAAAGGTTGTTCTCATCGGCGGTAGCGGATACGCGGGATTCGAGGCGATTCGTCTGTTGCTGCGCCATCCGCAGGCCGAACTGGTCGGCGTATTCGGGCCCGAGGGCGAACTTGGCCCGATGGACGAGTTCTACCCACTGCTGACCAAGCAGACGTCGCTGAAACAGGAACTCTTCGACGCCGACAAGGTCGCCTCGCTGAAGGCGGACCTGGCCATGCTCGCCGTTCCGCACAAGGTGGCGATGAGTTACGTGCCGTCGTTGCTGGAGGCGGGCCTGCGGGTGATTGACTGGTCCGCCGATTACCGCTTCGACGACGCGGAAGTTTACCGGAAGTGGTACTGCCCGCACGCCGACGCCGACCGTCTGGGCGAGGCGGTTTACGGGCTGCCGGAGTATTTCACCGAGCAGATCGCCCCTGCCGGGCTGGTCGCCAATCCCGGATGCTACCCGACCAGCGCCGTACTTCCGCTGGCGCCGATCATCGCCGGTGGATTTATCAAAACACGGGACATCGTGGTCAACTCGACCAGCGGCGTCAGCGGGGCCGGACGATCGCCTAAACTGACGAACCACTTTCCCGAACGGAACGAGAACTTTGAGCCGTACGCCGTCGGCGCGCATCGGCACATGCCCGAAATCGAGCAGACGCTGAACAGGATAACCGGCAGGGACGTCTCGACCCTGTTCGCCCCCCACCTGTGTCCCATGGACCGCGGGATAATGACCACTATTTACGCCACGCCGGCGCGGAAAACATCGACCGAAGAACTGACCGAAGCACTCCGGGGCGCCTACAAAAACGCGCCGTTCGTCCGCGTGCGGGAGGACATACTCCCGGCCACAAAGTACGTCTCCTATACGAACTTCTGCGACGTAGCGGCCCGTGCGGTAAAGGGCAGAGTGGTGCTGTTCGGCGCGCTGGACAATCTTATCAAGGGCGCATCGGGACAGGCGGTTCAGAACATGAACATAATGTTCGGCCTGAACGAGACAACGGGATTGTATTAACCGGATTACAAGAATACCGGATTGCGCATTTGCCAAATGAGCCGCGAGCGCCGGCGAGCGGACTAAGCATAGAGTTATATATGGCCTCTAAAAAGAACATGCGTTTACCAGATGGTTTTATGGCGGCGGGAGTCAACTGCGGCATGAAGGCGAGCGGGCAATACGACCTTGCGGTGGTTGCGGCGGAGCGCGACTGCGCCGCCGCCGTGCTGACGACCGGCAACCAGGTCGTCGGCGCACCGGTAAT
>CAYZPY010000054.1:0-14713 GCA_964480425.1 uncultured Planctomycetaceae bacterium | reverse complement strand
CCTTCCGGCACTTCCAGCCCCTGCCGCCGGCAAGGATGAAATGGTGATCTATCTCATCGGCGACACGCTCAAAAGCCTCCACCATTCCGGCGATATTCTTTTTCGGCTCAATGTTGCCAACGTACAGGATAAAGCGCTCGGGCAGAGCATACTTCTCGCGGACCTGCTGCAGGCGTTCGGGGTCTTCGACGCGTTCAAACTCATCGCCGCCGCAACGCCCAAAACCGCCGAGGCGAGGATGGAGTTTGAGTAACTCTCGAACAGGTCTGCGCCCATTCCGGCCACATCGCCGACGTTATCGCCGACGTTGTCCGCTATGGTAGCCGGGTTGCGCGGGTCGTCTTCGGGAATGCCCGCCTCGATTTTTCCGACCAGGTCTGCCCCGACGTCGGCGGCCTTGGTGTATATCCCCCCTCCCACACGCGCAAACAGCGCCTGGAAACTCGCCCCGATACCGCAGGTCAAAAGAACCGCAGTGACTTCGGTCAGCGACATGGCATACCCCGCACGCGGGGCCACGTACACAAGCAGCAGCAGCCAGATTACTATGTTAAGCAGCGCAAAGCCCACAACGACCAGCCCCATTACCGCACCGGCGCGGAACGCTATCCTCAGCCCCAGGTCCAGAGACTGCTTTGTGCCGTAAGTCGTGCGGCTGGACGCCATGGTGGCCGTCTTCATGCCAAGAAAACCAGCCAGACCGGAGAAGAACCCGCCGGTCAGGAACGCGATAAATACTATCTCGTGCTGAACGCCCAGACGCCCCATTACGTAGAGTATGGCACAAACAATAATAAAGAATATCGCAACCACCTTGTACTGACGCTTCAGGTAGGCGTACGCGCCTTGGCGGACATAGGCGGCGATGCGCTTCATTTCCTCCTCACCCTCGCTGGCGCGCTTGACCTGCGCGTAAAATACGCCGGCAAACACCAGCGCCACGATGGCGCCAATCGGGGCTATCCACCATACCAGTGGAAGGTTCACTGTCTCACTGTGGCCCTGGTCGAACGACTGGTCCGTCGGCGAGGTCGTATTGGCCGCAAGCGCAATTGAAATGCCGGCCACGAGTATCACAAACAAAAAGGCCGGCACTATCTTTTTCGCCCCACGAGACTTTAGCAGTTTCATTTAGTCGCTCCTAAACCTTTTAATCGTTTGTCTCGGCAGGTTCCCGGCGAACCCGCCGGATTTATTGTATGAAAAATAGCGGAACCCGGCAGTGAACACAACCGGAGAAAACTTCAGCATGCCCTCCCCTAAAATACGTTGCCTGTGGTCAACCGGGCCGCCTGCAATGTCTATCTGTTTGAATTTACTCGCTTTATGCTCTTTCGATGCTGCCTGCGACGGCGTTCGGACGGCTTTTCGTAGTAACTGTTGCGCTTTATGTCGCGGTTCAGCCCCTCTTTTTCGCACATTTTCTTGAACCGTTTGAGCATCTGTTGAACTGACTCATTACCTCTTGCCTTGATCTTTATCATTCAGCTATTCACGTATCCTTTCTGTTCGGGTTAGCAGTAAACGACCAATACTCTATCGGTCAGGGAAATTGTTTATCATAACCCTTATAACGCGAAATTCAAGTCGATTTTCGGCGGATTTTTCGCTTTGGTCAAAATACAACGATAAATCCATCCCTCGCTTTACAGGGGGCTTGCGCACAATCACCATCCGGATATTTCCGGCATTTGCCCGGTCTGGGACCAGGCGTCGGGATTGCGGAAATATTCCTTTAGACCCATGGCGGCCACGACGCCGTCGGCGCATGTGGTGACCAGTTGCATGGCGGCCTGTGTGCGACAGTCGCCGGCTACGAAAACGCCCGGCATGGACGTGCGCATAGTAACCGGGTCGGCCTTTATGTACCCGCGCTCGGTCATATCCACTGCGCCCTTGAGGAAGACGGTGTTGGGCACCATGCCGATAAAAACGAACACCCCGTCAACCTCCATTTCCTCGGTCTGGTCTGTCTCAACGTTCTTGAGCACCACGTGGTCTATGTCGTCACCGGCGTCGTTGGGGACAATCTCCGTCAGGACGTAAGGAAGCTTTATGTCCACGTTCTTCTGCTCGGCCGTCTTGTAAAGCTCGTCCACCAGTACCTGCTGGGCGCGGAATTCCTTGCGCCGGTGTATCATCGTAATCTTCCTGGCGAACTTCTTGGCCAGGTATATGGTGTCTTCCACGGCAGTATTGCCACCGCCGACGGTAAGAATGTGCTTGCCCTCGTAAAATGCACCGTCGCACGTGGCGCAGTAACTTACCTTGGTCGCCTGGCGGAGTTTCTCCTCGCCGTCGACCCCGAGCTGGCGGTAATCGCTGCCCGGCGACAGTATCACCGAACGGGCCTTATATGTCTTTTCGCCGTTGTCGACCGAAACCGTAATATTCCCGTCGCCGCCGGGCTCTATGCCGGTCACGGCCTGGCTGGTCGCTATCTCGGCGCCGAAGTTTTTTACCGGCTCGGACATGTTTTTAATCAGGTCCGGACCGGTAATCAATCCGTATCCCGGATAGTTCTCCACCCGCTCGGTAAGCATAATCTGCCCGCCGACAAGTCCGTTTTTCTCCAGTATCAGCGTTTTGTATCGGTCCCTTGCGGTGTAGAGACCCGCGGCCAGCGCCGCCGGTCCGCCGCCGACTATTATCACGTCGTAAACGTCGTTCAGGCCCATATATAATCCTTTAATGTCATTTTCTGCCCGTCTCCGCCAGCACCTTCCGCGCCTTGGAGTACGTCGACAGCACTCTCGCCCTGGACGCCGAGGTCATTTTAAGCCCCTGGGGCGTCTCCATCCGCTTAAGTACGCCTTTGGAATCCAGCCAGAGATTCACCTCCCCGGCACTGTCGGACGCCCGGTCAGTCGCGTAATAACCCTTGATTCTCCGACCCGATATCTCGAAAGTCCGCGGCTCACGCAGGGCGAAAGTCCGAAAGTCAAAATCATTCCGCTGTGAATTATACACCGCGAAGGAATACCTGGCTGGCTCCTCGAGATTAACCAGTCGTCCCAGAAGCCATCCCATCGCCTGGGGAAGATAAATGCCCACGGGAATCTCGTTCTTCTGCGTATCGGAATCGCCCCCCCTGTTGTACGTACAGACCACCACGTCCTGCTTCTTGTACCCCTCCTCGACAGACCGTGTCTTCCCGGGCCCGCTTCCGGTCTCGAGGAAAGTTCGCCACCACTCCACGGATCGATCTGCGGTGGTGAACATCCGCCGGTGCAGAAGTCGCTGCTTGTCGTCGGGCATGTCCAGAAAAGTCAACATTTTCACTTCGTACCCGTCGGCCTGCTTTACTACTGCAGCGCTCTCGGTGACCCGCATGAATCCCACGGTCTTGCCTTTGTACTCGACCGTAAACCATTGCGGCTCTGTGATTATCGCCTCGGCGAGGTGCTTTTCTTTCAGACTGGCCAGGAGGTCCTGTCCACTGTTGAGCTGCTCCTTGCGCGCCTTTATGGCCTTGCCTGGGTCGGTTATCTTCAGCGTATCCATCGACGCCTGGAGAATATCGTCCAGACGCTGCTGCATTTTGATCGGTCCGGTTATGGAAACCACCAGGAACCGCGATTGTTCCGCAAGGATCCACACCTGCCGATTGTAAAGAGGCCTGGTGGCGACGATCTTCCCGCGAAAGTCAATCGCCGCCTTGCCCGCCACCGGCGCCAGCTTTTTCGACGTTATCTCGTAATCGTTTTGCTGTTCCAGTTGCGAAGCCAGTTTTTCGGCGTAGGTCTTCAGTTTCATCTTCTCATTCTTCATGAATATTCTGCGCACCCTGAAAGACCACAACACCGAACCGGTATCGGGATTGAGGTATTGCCACTCGCGATGCCCCGGCGATTTGCGCATCCTCCGCGCCAAGGCGGGCGGACGGACAGAAAGCCCCCACATAGGGTCGTTGTACCTCTCGCCAAGCTCCACCGCCGCGGCGGACGAATCGCCCACGGCATCATCTGCGCCGCACGCCAGGAACGCAAAAGCGAACACTATCGACAGAACAACGGCTTTTATTATTGACGATCGCATGATGTTTCTCCGGCTCATCAGAATTATAAGCAGATTATTGGTTAAACGTAAGCCACTTTGTCCGGAATCGAGGATATATTCGCGCCCCTGTTGGGACAACCGCTTTTCGGCATGGAATCGCGGCATTGACAATGGCAGCGCAACATCCTAATTTGTCCGCATCCGACCTGTAAGTCCTTTTTCGGACCAATCCACGGGAGACGGCGCCAATGACCGATTTTCAGAGCGTTAAAAATTTACTCTCACAGCATTCCCAGGAGCATCTTCTGCGCTTCTACAACCAACTTGATCCCGACCGGCGCCGGGAACTGCTGGACCAGATAGCGGCTATTGACTTCGACCGCATCGAGGAGTTGACCGAGCGTTACGTGCGGCAAAAGCCGCAAATCGAGATACCCCCGGACATCGCCCCCCCGCAGGTGATTCCGACCAGTCCCGAAGATGACCAAACCAGGACGCAGAAGGAAGCGGCAGTTTCGCGCGGTCGTGAGCTTCTGGCGGGCGGAAAGGTCGCCGCCTTTTGCGTGGCCGGCGGTCAGGGAACACGCCTTGGGTACGACGGGCCCAAGGGATGCTTTCCCGCCACGCCCGTCAAAGGCAAGCCGCTGTTCCAGGTGCTCGCCGAGCAGATTATCGCCGCCTCCCGACGCGCTGGGGCACCCGTGCCGATGTACGTAATGACCTCCCCCACCAACGACGCCGCCACACGCGAGTTCTTCCGAAAGAACGATAATTTCGGGCTCGATTCGAATGACGTGTTCTTCCTGGTGCAGGGCACGATGCCGGCGATTTCATACGACGGGAAACTCCTTCTGGCCCAGAAAGACCAAATCGCGGTGAGCCCCAACGGACACGGCGGATGCCTGGAGGCGATGCGAAACAGCGGCGCGCTGGACGACATGTCTGCGCGCGGCGTGGAGCAGATAAGTTACTTCCAGGTGGACAATCCGCTGGTTCACGCCATAGACCCGCTTTTTATAGGGCTGCACGACATGCGCGGCGCCGGGATGAGCGCAAAGGCGCTCACCAAGCGCGACCCGATGGAGAAACTCGGCAATTTCTGCCTCTCGAGAGGCAAGGTAATGGTCATCGAATATTCGGACATGCCCGAGGAACTCGCCCACGAGAAACTCCCCGACGGGCGGCTGAAATTTTCGGCCGGGAGCATCGCCATTCACATCCTGGCCAGAACCTTCGTCGAGCGGCTAACCGCCGGGGGCAGGTGCCAACTGCCGTTCCACCGCGCCGACAAAAAGGTGCCCCACATCGATGACGACGGCAATCCCGTCGAGCCCGAAGAACCCAACGCCGTCAAACTGGAGATGTTCGTATTCGACGCGATGCCCATGTCCCAGCAGACCGTCATCCTCGAAACGGTGCGAAGCGAGGAGTTTTCCCCTATCAAAAACGCCAAAGGGCAGGACAGCCCCGCCACCTCGCGACGCGACCAGATAAACCGCGCGGCGGCGTGGCTGGACCAGGCCGGCGTTAACGTCCCGCGAAACGACCGGGGTGAAGTTGACGCCGTTATCGAAATCTCCCCGCTGTTGGCCGACTCCGCCGGGGAACTGACCGATAAAATCGACAAAAATATGCAAATTAAGCCCGGCGACGAGATATATCTCTCCTGATCACCCACTCGATGCTCCAGGTAAACAGGTATCGCACGTCGGTCGTAACCCCAGCCGTGTATATCGCTATTGGCCCACGTTAATGTTTTTGACTGCCCCGCTCTGCGCGATAACATATTGGTCATGTTCAGGAAAGTGCTCATTGTGGGAAACTTCTCCAAGGAAGGCGTCTCCGGTCAGATCGAGTCGCTCCGCGGATGGCTGGAGTCGCGCTGCATCCTCACCGCGGTCGTGGGGGTCCACGACGAACTCGACGACGAGACCCGCCGGGCAGACCTGTGTATAGTCTTCGGCGGCGACGGTACGCTCCTGTCGGCGGCAAGGTCGCTTTCCGGGACAAAGACCGCAATGATGGGCGTGAACATGGGCAAGCTCGGCTTCCTGGCGGAGTTCAGCGTGGAAGATTTCAAATCGCACCTGGACGACGTACTGCAAGGACGTATCTCCCCCACAGAGCGCATGATGCTCGAGGTGAATCTGGAAACCGACGCGCGGGAGGCGTTTTCCTCACCTGCGGCAAACGACGTAGCCATCTGCGCAGGACCGCCGTTTCGGATGATAGACCTTCAGCTTTCACAGGACGGCGCCCAGGTTGCACAATATCTCGGCGACGGGCTGATAGTCGCGGCGCCGACCGGTTCGACCGGATACAATCTTTCGGCGCACGGCCCGATTCTCGAACCCACCCTCGACGCGGTAACGGTGACGCCCGTGGCGCCGCACACGCTTACCATGCGCCCCCTGGTGCTCCGCAGCGACAGGCCGGTCAGGATACTGGCCCAAAGGGTAAACCCCGGCTCACAGATGCTTATCGACGGTCAGGTCACCCGCCCGCTGCGCGACGGAGACGTTGTCTGCGTCAGCCGTGCGCCAATGCCCATGCTGCTTATCTCTCACCCGCAACGCGGCTTCTTCCGCACGCTCTGCGAAAAACTCTCATGGGGACAAAGTCCGCACCATTCCATTTAGAAAATGTCGAATGACGAATATCCCAATGTCGAAAAATGACCAATTCTCAATTCACAATGCCCAATCGATCATTTTAGCGGCCGGTTGGCACTTCTAACCTTCGCTTTGCGCATCGAAGAGTTTGGGAATTGAACATTGGAAAATTGATTGGTTATTGGAAATTGGTAATTGAACATTATCTACTGCGCAATCCGCAATTCTTACGGTCTCACGGTATTCCGGTTACGACGAAATGTTGTGAAGCCGGCGGCGGCGGTGTAAAATGGCAGAGTTATGGCAGTTGACGCTCGATTTTTGGCCCGACAGGGCCCGCAGATATATACAGGCAACGAACTGCTGCTCAAAGGCGCGCTGGAAGCCGAGGGAGGTATGCACCTTCTGGGCGGTTATCCGGGCAGCCCCATCGCAGGATTCTTCGACGCCCTTGCGCGCGTAAAAGACCTGCTCAACGAACGCGGCATTCGCGCCGTTATAAACAACAACGAGGCCCTGGCCGCCGCCATGCTCAACGGCTCGCAGACCCTTCCGGCAAGGGCGATGATTGTGGTCAAAAGCGTCGGTGTTCACGTGGCCGCTGACGCCCTGGCGCTGGGAAACCTCGCAGGAGCGCACAAGGACGGGGGGGCGATTGTCGTCTACGGCGACGACCCCTGGTCGGATTCCACGCAGGTCCCAACCGACAGCAGGTACATCTCCAAGCACCTGCATATCCCGGTTATCGAGCCGGCAGACATGCAGGAGGTCAAGGACTTCGTGGACCTGTCGCTGAAAATTTCGCGCGAGTCCGAACTTTACGCCGGATACATTCTGACGACAAACCTGGCCGACGGGGGCGGAACCGTTACGTGCAGACCAAATCGATTTCCCGACTTCAACACACGCCGGCGACTGGACCTGGTGACGCGCGACATCAACCTCAACCAGCGAGTACTGCTTCCGCCAAAGACATGGTGGCAGGAGGAGACCCTCCCCGAACGACACCGCCGCGCCGTAGAAGCCGCCCGGCGCCTGGGCGTCAATCGCATCGAAGGACCGGAAAACACAAGGGCGCCGATTGGGTTCGTCGCGGCAGGACTGGGATACGGGTACCTCACACAGGCGCTGCACGACATGGGGCTGGACGGGATGTTCCCGATCTTAAAACTCGGCATGACCTATCCCATGGACGGCGAACTGGCGGTCGAAATGACCCGCCGATGCCGGCGCATCGTAGTGGTCGAAGAGCGGCGAGGATTCATGGAAGAGCAGATAGCCAAAATACTCGGCCGCTTCCGCCAGGACCAAACCGTACAGCCGGACGTCGAGCTGTGGGGCAAGAAGTTCCCCGCCGGCCTGGCCGGCATACCCGAAACGCGCGGGCTGCACCCTTCGATCATCGTCGAGCGCCTCGGACCGCTGGTGAAGCACGTCGCAGAGCGGGAAAATATTTTGGTGCCCGACGCAATCGACGAGCAGATTCAAATAAGCCGGCGCACGCAGGAGGTCGACGTTCCGGATTTGCCCGTCCGCCTGCCGACGTTCTGCCCGGGATGTCCGCACCGTGATTCTGCCGATTTGTGCCTGGAAATCCGACAGCGGTTCAAGGACGCCGATTACATTCGCAAGGTCCACAAGCGCGGTCCGGTCGACCTGCTGTTCCATGGCGACACCGGGTGCTACACCATGCTCATGTACCCGCCCAACACCGAACTGATGCACGATTACTCCGGAATGGGCCTGGGCGGCGGCACCGGAAGCGGAACCGACCCGTTTATTACCAACAAAGAGGTCGTGTTCATGGGCGACTCGACCTTCTTCCACTCCGGGCAGATCGCGATATCACAGGCCATAAAACTCGGGCAGGACATCACGTTCATCGTCCTGGATAACCGCACCACCGCAATGACCGGGCACCAGCCCACGCCCGGGGTGGACTACGACATCCTTGGCAATCCCACCGCCTCCCAGGACATACAGGAGATAATATCGGGCATGGCCGGGGAGGGTCCGGTCAGCATCGTGCGCGTAGACGTCCAGAAGCGCAGGCAGTACGGCCGACTGCTGGAGCAGACCTTCCTGTCCGACGGCGTCAAGGTAGTCATAGCCGACAAGGAATGCGGTATCACGCGCCTCCGGCGCAAGCGTCGGGCCGAGCGGATAATCCAGCGTCGGTTCGGATTCCTGCCCCGGTGGGAACACATGAACATAAACACCGAAGCATGCACTTACTGCCTGGCGTGCTCGGAGATGACCGGCTGCCCGGGACTAAAACAGGTGGACACGCCCTATGGGCCCAAGATGGACACCGACATAACCTGGTGCGTCAACGACGGCGCGTGCCAGCGGATCGGCGCTTGCAGCGCGTTCGAACGGGTCACCGTCAGGCGCAAGAGGCCTCCGCGCTCGAAGGTGCCCCAACTTGGACTGGACGAAATAACCGAACCGCACAAGCGCCCCCTGAACTCCCGCGGGGCGGGTTGGCGGTGCTGCCTGGTTGGCGTGGGTGGAATGGGCATAGGCGTGGCCACCAGCATACTGGTCCGCGCCGGGCACAAGGAAGGCTACAAAGTCTTATTCGTGGACAAAAAGGGCCTGGCCATACGAAACGGGGGCGTCGTCAGTCAGGTCGTCTATAACGTAAATCACCGCCCCACCACGGGAATCATACCGTTCGGGTATGCGGACCTGCTGATAGGCATAGACATACTCGAGGCGGCGCGGGCGCTTTCGCCTGCGGGAAGAACGCGCATCGCCTCCCCGGACACAACCACCGCCGTGGTGAACACCGACAAAGTCCCCACTATCGCCGGTCTGATGGGTCACGAAGACTTCGACGTCAACCGCCTCGAGGCCGTCATCAGGGCAAACACCCGCCGGGAGGATTACCTCGCCAGGAACATCTCCCGCATATGCGAGCGGTACCTTGGCAGCAAACTCTACGCCAACATAATGATGCTCGGATTCGCCTTCCAGAAGGGGCTGATACCCGTCTCGATGCACTCGATGGCGTGGGCGATAAAAGATACCATTCGCACGGACTTTCGCAAGAACCTCTACGCCTTCAACATGGGCCGAAAACTGGTCGAGCGGGAGGACCTTTTCCGCGGACCGCCTCACCGCCTCCGGTGGCGCGAGGTGCTCGATGACAAGTGCCGCTGGCTCATACGGCGATACCGCCTCGGACAGCAGCGTGCCGATACCCTGCGAGAAATCGCCTCGGAACTGATAAACAACACAAGCAAACTCGACCCCATAATCAAGCGCGACATGGTTGTGCGCCTATACGACTGCATCCGCTGGGGCGGGGCCGAATACGCACGCAGATACGCCGCCCGCGTCGCCCACGTCTACTCCAAAGACACGCCCGACTATGGCTATGCCGCCACGCGCGCCGTGGCGCGAAAACTCGCCTCGGCAATGCTCATCAAGGACGGCGTGTTCCTTGCGGAACTCGCCACCAGCCCCGAGAAGTACGCCCGCGATCGCGACAAGTACAACGTCAATCCCGCAAACGGCGACAAAATAACATACCGCCACCAGTGGCACCCCAGGTTCAAATTCGGCTCGCGAACGTTCACGCTCGACCTGTCCCTGCGCCACTGGCTGCTCAAGCCGCTGCGGAGCATGCGATTTCTGCGAAGAATCCTGCCCATGTGGCACAGGACCAAGCGTAAGTTCCTCAGGCAGTACGAAACGCTGGTTGACCGCTTCACCTATTCCTCGGCGCAGGACTATCACCGGCACGTGGCGGTGCTCTCATCGCCTCAATGCATGAATTGCATGAATCCCATGTGCTCACTGGAGGGCTGCCCGCTGGAGGCGCCCATCCCCCAGTGGCTCCAGGCGGCGTATCTGGGGAATTGGCGCCGCGCGTGGGAACTGCTGCAAAGCGCCAACAACTTCCCCGAATTCACCGCGCAGATATGCCCCGCACCGTGCACAAGCGCCTGCAAGCAGTCGCTGGGCGGATACCCGGTTCAGATTCGCCACATCGAGCAGCAGGTGGTCAACAAGGCACTGGCGGGCGGATGGATTGCTCCCGCGCCAACCGCCGAAAAAACGCACAGGCGTGTGGCGGTTATCGGTTCGGGACCGGCGGGCCTGACCGCCGCTCAGCAACTGGCAAGGGCGGGACACGACGTCACCGTATTTGAAAAAGACGAAAAACCCGGCGGACTGCTGCGGTACGGCGTCCCCGACTGGCGTATGGACAAACACCTCATAGATAGGCGCCTCGAGCAGCTCAAGGCCGAGGGCGTCAGCTTCAAGACGTCCACAGCCGTCGGTCGCGACCTGCCCGCCGCCGCGCTGAAGGACGAGTTCGACGCAATACTTCTTGCCGTGGGCACGCCCCAGCCCAGGGACCTTCAGATACCCGAGCGTGACCTGGGCGGCGTGCAGCACGCCATGGAGTTTCTGCGCACAAACGCCATCGGCGGCGACGACGCAGCGAAGAAACTCAAGGGCACAAAGGTGGCCGTCCTCGGCGCCGGCGACACCGGCGACGACTGCGCAGAGACCGCGCTGCTGGCCGGCGCGGAAGAAGTCTGGCAACTGGAAATCCTCCCGGAGGAAATGCTCGCCAAAGACAACCGCCATATCACAGACGGGCGCCTTCACGTGCGATATTCCGTGGCCGCTGAGTCCATCGCGGGCAACGCCGGTTCGGTCAGGCGGCTAAGCGGCTCGGAGGTCCGATGGGTGAACTCCGCCAACGGCCCGAGGATGCTGACCGTTCCCGACAGCCGATTCGAACTCGACGTGGACCAGGTCGTATTGGCGCTTGGATTCGAGCAGAAAATCGACGACCAACTGACATCTCAACTGGGGCTGGAGACCGACGCCGACGGAAAACTGATTCTCAACAAGTTCGCCACGTCCGCGGCGGGCGTGTTCGCCACCGGCGACATGGTTACAGGCGCCTCGTACGCCGCCATGGCCATCGCCTCCGGAAGATCGGCCGCACGGACCGTTGACGAATACCTGAATCAATAATAACGTCAAGCCCCCCCGCCCCCCCGGCTGCGCGCATTAATTCGACAAGTGCGCTCAGGCAAGTTGGTCGGGTTGTTGAACTCGATCTCGCCGGGCGAGGTAACGACCGAGTCGCGCGTACGGCGCAACGTCGTCGGCGACGGTAAGCTGGTCAACGTCCGGGTCTACGCTGGGTGGCTGGTGGTCACCCGGCAGTTCATACGCCACCAGGGGACCGGTCAGATCGTACGCCTGCCAGGCCTCTTCCACCACCGTCACGCCGACGGCCAGGCCTTCGTTCACCGTGTTGCCGGTCTGCTCGGTGCGGTTGTCAGGCAGGTCGAAGCCGTAGGTCGTAATGTAATCGCCTTCTGTGCCGTCGTAACCGAGGTCGAACGTCTCTGCCGTCATGCGGTCGAGGGCGTCGTATTCTTGGGCGAAGGACTGTTCGACTTCGAACTCGGCCGCGCCGTCCGTCGTGGGCTCCGATGTGATCTGCGAGCCCGTCATCGCCATCGCCATCGCCCCTGCGCCGATCTCCGGCGCCGTCAACTCGACCAGGGTGTTGCCCCAGTTCTGCAGCAGCGAGGCGAGGTCGTTGGTATCCACAAAGTCGTCGTCCACCAGGTCGCCGTGTTCCCATCCCGACTGCACCGTGCCGAAATTCTGAAGGAGCACGGCAAGGTCATCCGTGCCGACCTCGCGGTCCTCGTTGATATCCGCCAGAAGATTGCCGAAGTAGAACTCGTCGTTCCCGGCCAGGCCCAGGTCGCCGCCGTTGTCGTCGGACAATGCCGTAACCTTCAGCCAGGTGTTGGAGATGTCGTTGTCGTCCCAGATAATCGTCACGCGGTCGCTTGCCTCTGCACCCGCGCCGTTGCGAACCGTTACGCTCTTCGGCGCCGCCGCGGCGGTCCACGTGGACGGGTCGTCGTTGTTGCCGACTACAAATAGGAAGTCATCGACGGCCGGCATTGTGGACAACCCATCGATGTCTATCATGACGCCGTTTATGCCGTTGCCGAAAGGTGAGTAATTCTCGTCCGTGGCGGTCTGCCCCGGCAGCAGTACCTGTTTGTCTGCGGGGATGGCGTTATCGTCGTCGGCGTTTGCGGCCGGGTTATTGCCGTCCCAGGAGGAGTTGTTGTAGAACACGTTCCGCGCCTCGATCGTGGAGGGCGATACATTTAGTATCACGTTGTCCACGAGGAACTGATGATTGGCGCCGCCGTTGCCGGGCCAGTCTTCTGCATAGCGGTAAAACACGATGCCGATGCGGTTGTCTTCGCTCACGCCCGCTGCGGACATGTCCTCCGCCGTAACGGTCACGGTGAAACTGCCGGTGTCGCCCGCGGCGGGTTCGGACGGGTCCACGTGCTGCTCGGCAAGAACCTGCACCACCTCTCCGGAAGGGGTGTACTCGGCCAGGCGCGCGTGGAAGCCGCTCTCGGTATCATTGAGTTCGTCGTCGCCGTAAACGGTGTGGACCTCCCAGTCGCCGGTCAGGGTATAGTCGCGCTGGAGGTTGACCGTGCCCGGGCTGAACCATCGCACCGACACCCTGTCGCCGCCCCAGCCGAGATTCACGGCGTCGTGGAGCGTAGCCCCGTCCATGATATAGACCGACAGGTTCGAATTTTTATCGTACTCGTCAATGTCCTGTAGATTCGTTCCGCTAATGCTCGGCAGGTACCATGTCCCGGGCATGGGCGAGTCGGTATTGTTAGGCCGGCCCCCGCCGAAATCCGACTCGGGGAATGTTTCATGAAGAATGGTTCCTGTGGCATCCGGTTCCGCCGGGAACGTCAGCAATGGCGTGGATCGTGGATCGTTGGCGTTGTTGTGCTGCAGGAACAGGGTCTTCATGTCGCTGATGCGACCCTGCTGGTCCGCATCGCCGATGAGGTTGTTCTGCTGGGCAAGGTCCGTGGTCAGGTTGAACAGATGCGTGGTATTATGATTCTTGTCCAAAAACAGCACGTACTCTCCGTCTTGGAAGTCCTGCCTTATGGCGTAATTATCTATTTTTTGGCCCGTTGCCGGGTCCCTCCTGCTCTGGTGATACATAAAATCCCGCACAGGTTGTGAGTCGTCCGCATCGCCCAGCAAAACCGGAAGTATGCTGACGGCGTCCATCGCCTGGTCGGCGTCCATGTTCGTCCCGGTCAGTTCGTACATCGCTGCGACCCAGTCGTGGGTTTCTACCAGTTGGTGGCGGACCGTTCCGGGTTCTATAGTATCATTGTCTTGGTCGGGGTCGCCGTCGCCCCACATAGCGATAAACGGCGCACGGTGTCCGCCTTCCCAGGTCTGCCCCTTGAAACCCCGCAGTTCGCCGGTGGAGTCATAATCGGCAAAGCCCCAGTCCGCGTACGATCCCAGTCCGCCGTTGTCGGAGGTGAAGAATATCAGCGTATCGGACAGAATGCTGTCGGAGGTGTCGCCGTCGCCGTCGGGGTCTTCGAGTTTGTCCAGTATTTTGCCAACCTGCAGGTCCAGTTCGTAGACCATGTCGGCAGTGGTTCCGCCGCCGGTTGCGCCTTCGACCGGCGTCTGCAGCGGATCGTGCGGCGTCCCGTCGGCGTTGGGGGAAAAATCAATCGGCGGGGTGTGCGGAAGGTGAATCGCCTGGGAGCAGTAATACATCATGAACGGCTGGTCGGGGTGGTTGGTAAGATGGTCGTCTATAAACTGAACCGCCTTGTCGGAGTAGATTATTCCGGTCTGGCTGGAGTTCCAGTTCACTTCGCCCCGACCGTCCTCTTCGATTTCACCCGTTCCATTGTCTATTGCGTAAGAACCGACGGACCAGTCCGTCACGTCGTCGGATTCGCCGTAGTTGAACGAGATGACGGTGACCTTGTTGTCTTCGACTTCCACGAAGCGATCATTCTCGAAGTACAGGTACGGCTGGGCCTGTATTCCGTTGTGCGAGCCGAACGAATAATCGAAACCGTGTGCGGTGGTCAGGTCTTCGACCTTGCGGGTATAGTCGATGTTATTCATGTTGTGAGTGACGTCGCCGCTGGAATCCTTCGGGTCGCCGCCAAAGTGCATCTTTCCGAAAAATGACGTGTGATACCCCGCCGCCTGCATCACGTCCGCGACGGTTACGTGGTGTC
>CAYZPY010000053.1:0-14836 GCA_964480425.1 uncultured Planctomycetaceae bacterium | reverse complement strand
TGTCCTTCAACCACCACAGCCCCGCAAAAATCCTTACAAAGCAAATAGCTCCGCCCGGCGGGGCATTGACTCTGCGGGGATTCTGCGGTAGCCTATTGAAAAAGATTTGTAACGTAATTGGCCGAAATATAAAGTATATGCGCAGACACCGCAGATTCGGAGATAATCCATGAGAATCCGTAAAATTACGCTGGCGGCCGTGATAATCTCGGTCGTGATCATTCAGGGAACCGCCCTGACCGTGCCCGAACCTTCGCTGGTGCCCATCACGTGGGAACTGGACATAGACGTACAGCCGATGCGCGACGTACAGGTTGACGTGCCGGGCGAGGACGAACCCCAGCTGTACTGGTACGTTCGTTACACCATCACCAATAACACCGGCCAGGACCAGTCGTTCGTTCCCGATTTTGTGCTTTATACCGACACCGGAGACGTTCTCCGCGCCGGAAGGAACGTTCCGACCGTCGTCTTCGAAAAAATAAAGAAGGTCCACAATGAGCCGCTGCTCAAGGACATGGCGGCGATGACGGGCAAGATTCTCCAGGGTCGCGACAACGCCAAGGACGGCGTGGCGATCTGGTCTGATTTTGACCGACAGGCCGGCGGAATAGACATCTTCGTGGGGGGGCTCAGCGGGGAGACCGCGGAGGTCACGCTACCCAAACCCATTGAGATTACCGAAGTCGACGCCCTTACCGGCGAAAAGAAGACCGTCAAGAAGGAAAAAATCATCGTCAGCAAGACGCTTCAGCTGGAATACATCGTTGCAGGCGACCCCAAGGCGGCGGTCCGTGCGCCCGCAAAACTACAGGGGGAAAGATGGGTGATGAGATAACGACCCGACCGGACCGTCCCACATTGAGGACCCTTGGCGCCGGAAGGGGGCGAGAATCGCCGCAGGCGGGCAGTAAGGGCGATTGACAAACGCCCGGACAAGTGGTAAATTAAAATCGACAGAATGCATAATTAAACGCATATATATTCGGAGCTGAAAAATGGCACACAAGAAAGGACAAGGTTCGACGCGCAACGGGCGCGACTCGAACGCCCAGAACCGCGGATTCAAGGCGTACGGCAGGCAGTCCGTCAACGCCGGGGCGATAATCGTACGTCAGTGCGGAACGCCTTTCAAGCCCGGCGCCAACGTGGGTCGCGGCAGGGACGACACACTGTTCGCCAAGAAAGACGGAACGATTTCCATGCGCGGCAGGTTTATCGACGTGGTCTGAAAGCCGCTCTGATTGAATTACACAGGAGGATGGCGCATATCGACGCCATCCTCTTTTTTGTTATACTCCGGTGCGTACGGGGAGTTTGCTTATCGGTTTCAGGTGAATCGCAGTGTTCGTGGATGAAGTGGACATAGAGGCCTTTGCCGGCGACGGCGGCGACGGATGCGTTTCGTTCCGTCGGGAAAAGTACGTTCCCCGCGGCGGGCCCGACGGTGGCGACGGTGGCGACGGTGGAAGCGTGTTTCTCTGCGCCGACGAATCTTACAATACGCTCCAGCACCTGGCGGGTCGCCATCACTGGCGCGCCGGGCGCGGCGGACACGGAATGGGCAAAAAGCGCCACGGGCACAAAGGCCGCGACGTTTACGTGCGCGTGCCGCCGGGTACCATTATTCACGACGCCGACCTCGGCGTGGTTCTAAAGGACCTCTCCTCGGCGGGCGACACCGTCCGCGTCGCGGAGGGCGGAAAGGGAGGGCGGGGAAACACGCAATTCAAAAGCCCCACCAACCAGGCGCCCGATTACGCCGAACCGGGCGGACCGGGCAGGCGCCGCCGATTGCACCTGGAGCTTAAACTCATCGCCGACGCAGGGCTTATCGGCAAGCCAAACGCCGGAAAGAGCACGCTGCTTTCGCACGTTTCGGCGGCCAGACCGAAGGTCGCCGCTTATCCGTTCACCACCCTCAATCCCTGCCTGGGCATCGTCGAAGTGAAGAATTACAGGAGATTTGTCCTGGCCGACATCCCCGGACTTATAGAGGGCGCGCACGCCGGTTCGGGTCTGGGCGATGTGTTCCTGCGTCACGTGGAGCGGACGTCGCTGCTGGTGCACGTGGTGGACATCTGCCCGCTGCAAACGGACCCCGTGGCGGATTACCGTGAAATCCGACGCGAGTTGAAGCGGTATTCCGGAGTGCTGTTGGACAAGCCGGAATTAATCGTAGCCAACAAGATGGACCTGACCGGCGCCGAGGAGAACCTGCGGCGGTTCCGCGGTGAGGTCGGCGATGAGGTCATCGCCATCAGCGCCGCGACCGGAAAAGGACTCGACGAACTGCGCGAGCGAATATGGACGTTGTTGAAGGAAAATGAGATTTGAGATTGCGGATTTCAAACCGCCTTCCGGACGGGCAGGTTTGAGATTTTGTTTAAGCTTTTAGTTTTGGGTTTTAAGATTTACCGGCATGGAAAAGATACCCTGTATACTGGCGTGTGAAGTGGGCAACACCGCGATACACCTTGCGGTGGTGCGGGGCGATGAGGTCGCTTGCTGCGAGACACTCCGCATCGGTCAGTTGGACGAACTACCGGGCTGGCTGAAGGATTTATGGTCCGCCGAGCCGTCGCCGGGCAAGATTGTAGCAGGAAGCGTCAATCCGCACGGCGCCAAGGCCCTCGATGCCGCCGCCGATGCGACGCTGTCGCAGAAGGTGCTGCTTATCGGGCGCGACGTTCCACTGCCGATGCCCACGGATTTGCCCAAGCCCGAAAGAGTCGGCGTCGACCGCCTGTGTGCCGCCGTGTCGGCTTACGATCGTCTCGGCAGGGCGTGCGTGGTGGCGGATTTCGGCACTGCAATCACCGTCGATTGCGTAAACGACCAGGGCGTATTTCTCGGCGGGGCGATACTCCCCGGTCTGAGAATGTCGCTGGAGGCGCTTCACGCAAACACCGCGATGCTTCCGGAGGTCCACCCGGGCAGACCGGACTGGATCTTCGGTAAGGACACCCGCCAGGCAATCGTCGGCGGGGTGGTGTACGGCGCCATGGGCGCGCTTCGTGAACTGACCGAAAGATACGCAACGCAACTGGGCCGGTGGATGGAGGTCATCGCCACCGGAGGCGATGCGGAACTCGTCTGCGCCGGGGCGGTCAAGAGCGGCTTCGTCCAGGCGATTGTCCCGGACCTGGTGCTGCGGGGCGTGGCGTTGGCCTACTACAAGACGCTTTTGAACAGATGACGCATTCGAAGGTCCAATCCACAGGCGGGCATCATTCCCCCGGCCGGGAGAATCGCACACTTGCCATGCACCAGACCCCGCCCGGTCGCGGCGGTATCGCGGTTATCGAACTGGCCGGTCCCGAAGCGCGAAGCGTCGTCGAAAAGATATTCCGCCCGCTGGCAAAACACAGCGGCGGCGAGCCGTCCCGGCTGCAACTTGGAAGGATAGTTTCCGGCGGGAAGGTGCTCGACGAGGCGATTGTTCACCAGTGGTGCGACGGGGCGGAGATAAATATCCACGGCGGACCTGCCGTCACCGCCGCAGTGATGGAGATTATTTCCGGCTGTGGCGTGGAAATCGTCCCGGCCCAACCGTGCGCTCTGGACCCCGCGGCGTGCGGCTTTAATCCTGCGCACCCGCAGTGGAACAACCCGGCAATCGGCGCCGAAATGCTCCGTGCGCTGCCCTCGGCGCGCAGCGCGAAGGTTATATCCGCCCTGACAAACCAGTGGTCTGACGGATTGAGCCGCCTTGCTTGCGACGGCGGCGCCGCGGCGCGGCGTTTAATCGACGCAACCGGGCGTCTGAGTGTTATGGAAAAACTGCTCAATCCCCCCGAGGTCGTCCTTGTAGGCCCGCCCAACGCGGGCAAGTCGTCCCTGGCGAACGTCCTTGTCGGAAGGGAGGTCAGCATAGTGCACAGCCGCTCGGGCACCACCCGCGACTGGGTGCGCGAGCAGGCCGTGTTCGACGGCGTGCCGCTGTGGCTGACCGACACCGCCGGACTGTGGCGCGCCGCCGACGGCGTGGACGCCCAGGCGGTCGCACGCGCCAGACGCCGCGCCGAGGCCGCCGACCTCGTGCTGCTGATAAGCGCGGAAAAAGCCGCTCCTGCGCCGGACTGGCTGGACGTCGGAAAAATTATCCGCGTCTGGGCCAAGGCGGATTTATCACCCCCGCCGGATGATGAATATACGCCCGTATCTTCGCTCAGGCAGGTGGGCATCGAGGCGCTTCAGCGGCGCGTGCTGGAGGCGCTCGGGCTGGGTGATTTCGACCCTGGCGAGGCCATGGCGTTCACGCGCCGCCAGGCAGACCTGCTGCTACGTGCCGCAGATGCGATGCGCCAGGGTGATGAACCGGAAAAAAACGCCGCATTGAAATGCCTTTTAAGGGATGAAGCAACGGCTGGGAATTGTTTGTAAATTGCAGACATTTGCCCGCTCGCTCGCGTCAAGTGGTGAGCGCAGTCGAACCATCGCGGCTCGTTTTGTTGCGTATGCTAATAAATCCGCGCGCGTTGCTAATCAATTTGAGCTGTCCTATAATCGCCTCCATGGATGAGAGATTCGAATATGACCGGTTGATTTATGACGGCAAAATAGCCAAGTTTCACGAAGTAGGCCTCAAGGCGCCCGACGGAAAGGTCCTCAAGCGGGAGCTTATCCGCTACCCCGGTGCGGTGGTGATTCTTCCGGTGCTCGACGACGGTTCGGTGGTGATGATACGCAATTACCGTTTTGCGGTGGACGAGAACCTTTGGGAGCTCCCGGCAGGGATGCTCGAAGAAGGCGAAGACCCCGCCCGGTGCGCCGAGCGCGAACTGTCCGAGGAGACCGGATACCGCGCGGGCGAAATCCGCAAACTCGGGCAGTATTACATGGGACCGGGCACAAACGACGAGGTCATGTACGCGTACCTGGCCACGGGCCTGGTCGACGGACCACAGAACCTGGAGCAGTACGAGCAGATTACCGTAGAGATTCTCTCCCAGAAGCGCCTGCGGGAAATGATACTCGACGGCACGGTGCACGACTCGAAGACCATATCGACCATGGCGCTGTACTGGCTTGGCGGTGAGGAATAATGGGCCTGTACGACCGACCTTACATGCAGAAGGATTACAACCCGCCCACGGGCGGGGGGATAACCTTCGGGATGCCCAAGCCCTCAAGGGCGGTCAAGTACCTGCTTATTATTAACCTGGTCGTGTTCGTGGTTCAGATATTTCTGGACCGGCCTAGGGTCGGCTGGCCTGCGGGAATTATCAGCGGACTGTTCGGCGTGACGGTGGGGGATTTCTGGCAAGTCTGGCAGTACGTTACGTGCCAGTTCCTCCACGCGGACCCGTGGCACATTTTATTGAACATGATCGGTTTGTATTTTCTCGGCTCGCCGCTGGAGAAACGGTGGGGCTCGAAACGGTTCCTGTGGTTTTACCTGTCCTGCGGCGTAGTGGCGGGGACTGCTTACGTTGTGATAGGGGCGCTGGGCGGCGTGCCGCCCCACAGGCCTATAATCGGCGCCTCCGGGGGCGTGTACGGGCTGGTGCTGGCGGCCGCGATTCTGTTTCCGAATTTCCGTATTCTCCTGTTGTTCTTTCCGGTGCCGATTCGTTTGGCGGCAATCCTGTTGTTCGGCGGGATGATACTGATGGTTATGCAGGCGGCCGCCGCCGGACATGTAGAGACCGCAATGAGCGACGTTGCGCACCTGGGCGGTGCGGTCGCGGCGGCGGTGTGGATCTGGGGCGTTCCGCGAGTGTCCGTGAAGCGCAGGCGCCAAGGAGGCCCGTCCAGACCGGGAACGTGGCAGAAAAAGGTCCAGAAGCGGCGGGAAATCCAGCGCAAAGTCGACGGGATACTGGATAAAATCCACAACGAGGGCATGGACTCCCTGACGCGCAAGGAAAAGAAAATCCTCCGCCAGGCGTCGCGAATGGACGAACAGGACCAGAGAGTGCCCTGATGAAATATATTTCTACGCGCGGACAAATCGATCCCATCGATTTCCAGGACGCCGTGATGATGGGCCTTGCCGACGACGGCGGGCTCGTCATCCCCCGGGAGATACCGGACGCCTCAGGCCTGCTCGAAGACTGGCGAGACCTGGACTACGGCGAACTGGCGTTTGAAATCCTAGGCCTGTACGCCCGGGACGTGCCGCCCGGCGAACTGGAAGACCTGGTGCGTCGCACGTACCGCCCGGAGGTGTTCGGCGGCGGCGTGGCGCCGGTTGTCCGCGCCGGCCGGGTCCACGTGATGGAGTTGTGGCGCGG
Organism: uncultured Planctomycetaceae bacterium; assembly: GCA_964480425.1. Lineage (GTDB taxonomy): Bacteria > Planctomycetota > Phycisphaerae > SM23-33 > SM23-33 > CAYYMD01. The sequence goes on along the minus strand of CAYZPY010000053.1, from coordinate 8,597 downwards.
ACCGACGCTTTCGTTCAAGGACGTGGCGCTTCAGTTTCTGGGCAATCTGTTCGAGTACGTACTCGCCCGGCGCGGGGGGAGGCGGATGAACATCCTGGGCGCCACCAGCGGCGACACCGGAAGCGCCGCCATCTACGGCGTCCGCGGACGAAAGGGCATAGACATATTCATCATGTTTCCCCGCGGGCGGGTGTCGGAAATTCAGCAGCGCCAGATGACCACAGTGGACGACGCCAACGTGCACTGCATCGCTGTGGCCGGCAGTTTCGACGACTGCCAGCGGATAATGAAGACCATCGCCGGCGATCTGTCGTTCAAGCGCAAGTACTGCCTGGGCGCGGTAAACTCCGTCAACTGGGCACGCGTGGTGGCGCAGATTGTGTATTACTTCCGCGGCGCGTTCGCCGTGCAGAAATCCGAGGGCGCCGATAAGGTCCGCTTCTGCGTACCGACCGGCAATTTCGGCGACATACTGGCCGGGTGGTACGCCATGCAGATGGGCGCTCCGATAGAGCAACTCGTACTGGCCTCAAACGAAAACGACATCCTGGCGCGATTCTTCAACACCGGCGAGTATTCTCTGGGCCGGGTCGTGCCCACGTTGTCGCCGGCGATGGACATACAGGTGGCCAGCAACTTCGAGCGGTACCTGTATTACCGCCTCGGTCGCGACGCCGATCGCCTGCGAAAATTGATGTCCGACTTTGCCTCGACGGGACGGCTGGAAGTTGAAACGGACGACAACGGGGCGGTCGACCCGACGATCGTGGCGGGCACCGGCACGAAGGAAAATTGCCTGGAAACAATCGGCAGGTACCACCGCCGGCATGATTACCTGCTTGACCCGCATACCGCCGTTGGCGTGTCAGTGGCAGAGAGGTTTCTCGATAAGAGCGGCTCGCCCCTTATCTGCCTGGCCACGGCCCATCCGGCCAAGTTTCCCGACGCCATAAAGCAGGCCACCGGAAGCGACATCGCCCGCCATCCGGACATAGACGCGTTAATGAACAAGCCCCAGCGCTGCGTAACTTTGCCAAACGACCCCGAGGCGGTGAAAAATTTTATAACCGATGCGGTGGATTAGAGAGGGCGGATAGAAATCGGTTTGAAATTATGTTTACTTAATCCTCTTTTTCGTTTTGAGAATACTTTTCAGCACTTGAAGGTCGTCCCTGTGTCGCGGGCCTTCGAGGCGCGATTTCGCCCTGACCAGATCTTCGAATGAAATCCAGTTCGCCGTTATGTTCCCGTATTTATCCCGTATGCGATTGCCCCAGGCGGTGTCGAAAGTAACACCCTTGATGCCGGGCATAATGTCAACGCGGTGAGGCGCAACACCGATTTGAAGTATCTCATTTTTGTCGCCGGGTTCGATAATGCAGGGACTACCGAAATCCACCAGCGCCTTGTTTACTCGTTGAATATTTTCATCGGATGTGCGGATGAGAATGTCCATGTCTTTGGTGTACCGAGGTTTGGCGTGATATATAAACGCCAGGCCTCCGATAATCAGATACTCGGCCCTGTGCTTTTCGAGGAATTTGAGAAGTTCTTCGAAATCGCTGATGGTTTCCATGTGGTTCTCACCACTCCTCAATGGACTTGTTTCGGTTCCTGATTCGTTCTATGTCCCGGTGGATTTCGACAAGGGCAGAGAGGCGCTCCTGCGGCGTCTTGCTCTGCCAGTATTCCAGGTCCCACTGCTCGGCCTGGTCGTGACTCCTGGCCGCGTTGACGACCATTCTTTTGCGCCGACGTGCTGCTCGTTCCTTAGCGCCCATAACCATATTATACCATACGCATTATCAGTTAGATAAGCATCTAATTGAAAGCGTTTTGCGCCGCTTGAATTACGCAGACAATCGGTTCCGCGGTGGCGTGGGAGCGCCACCTCGCCGGGGCCTATCGAGTATCGGACAGGGAACGTAAAAGTAAGAAGTGTCGGATACGCTCCCGGAACTCAGACCTCGAACCTCACTAACTCACTCAACCACTTTGCCCTCGATGACGTCGTCGGTTTGCTGTGGGCTTTCTTCGGGCTTCCGGCGTGAGACCTCGAAGGTGAAGCCCTTGCCCGAGGCGTCTATGATTACGTGGTCGCCGTCGCGGACCTCGCCGGAGAGGATTTTCCCGGCCAGGGCGTTGTCTATCTTTTGCTGGATGACCCGCTGAAGCGGACGGGCGCCGAACGTGGGGTCGTATCCGATCTCGGCCAGAAGTTCCTTCGCGCCGTCTGTGAGGTCCACGGTGATTTCCCGCTGGGCGAGCCGCTGGTCGAGGTAGCGAATCTGGATGTCCACGATGCCGGCAAGGTCCTCCTTGCTCAGCAAACTGAACACAACCGTCTCGTCGATGCGGTTTAGAAATTCCGGACGGAAGTACTGCTTCAAAGCGTCGCGCAGCTGGGCCTCGATTTCCCACGCCTCTGCGCCTTTTGCGGTCTGTTCCTGGATCTGCTGCGAGGCGATGTTCGAGGTCATCGCGATTATGGTATTGCGGAAATCCACGGTCCGTCCCTGTCCGTCGGTGAGCCGCCCGTCGTCCAGCACCTGCAGCAGCACGTTGAACACGTCGCGGTGCGCCTTTTCGATTTCGTCGAACAGTATCACGCAGTAAGGTCGACGCCTGACCGCCTCGGTGAGCTGTCCGCCTTCCTCGTAGCCCACGTAGCCCGGCGGGGCGCCTATCAGGCGCGCAACCGAATGCTGCTCCATGAACTCGCTCATGTCTATGCGTATCATGGCGTCTTCGGTGTCGAAGAGTAGCTCGGCCAGCGCCTTGCACAATTCGGTCTTGCCAACGCCCGTGGGTCCCAGGAACAGGAACGAACCGATGGGTCTGCGCGGGTCGCTCAGCCCTGCGCGGTTCCTGCGTACCGCCTCGGACACGACCCGCAGCGCCTCGTCCTGCCCCACCACCCGACGGTGCAGGCGCTGCTCCATGTGCATCAGTTTTTCGCGCTCGGATTCCATCAGCCGCGAGACCGGTATGCCGGTCCACATGGCCACCACATCGGCTATTTGCTCGGGTGTGACCTCCTCGGATGTCAGCCCGCCGTTCTGCTGGATTTCGCTCAGGCGTTTCTCGTCCTCGGCGAGTTTGTTTTCCATCTCCCGAAGATCGCCGTACTGGATTCTCGCGGCCGTTTCCCAGTCGCCCGCACGCTGGGCGTGCTGTAGCTCGTTGCGCTTGGACTCGATGTCTTCCTTGAGTTTCCGGATTTCCTTGAGCGATTCCTGTTCCCTCTGCCAGCGGGCGTTTAGTTCGTCGAATCGCCCTTTTAGTTCGGAAAGATCCTTGTCGAGCGCTTCGAGGCGCTCCCGACTGGCGGTGTCCTTTTCGGTCCGCAGCGCCTGGCGTTCTATCTGCAACTGCATGATGCGGCGGTTTATCTCGTCGAGTTCCGCAGGCATGGAGTCGTTTTCGATCCGCAGGCGCGAGGCGGCCTCGTCCACCACGTCGATTGCCTTGTCGGGAAGGAAGCGGTCGGAAATGTAGCGGTTGCTCATGGTCGCTGCCGCAATCAGGGCAGAATCCTGTATCCGCACGCCGTGGTGCGCGTCGTAGCGGGGCTTTAGCCCGCGAAGAATCGCGATGGTGTCCTCCACGGACGGTTCGCGGACCATGATCGGCTGGAACCGTCGCTCCAGGGCGGCGTCCTTTTCGATGTTCTTTCGGTACTCGTCAACAGTGGTTGCGCCGATGCACCGCAGTTCGCCGCGTGCAAGGGCGGGCTTTATGATGTTGCCCGCGGATATGGCGCCCTCGGCAGCGCCGGCGCCCACAACGGTGTGCAACTCGTCGATAAACAGGATTATCCTTCCGTCGGACGATGTTACTTCCTTGATGACGGCCTTGAGGCGGTCCTCGAACTGCCCGCGGAACTTCGCCCCGGCCAGCAGGGCGCCCATGTCCAGGGCGAATATGGTCTTTCCGGACAGTCCCGCCGGGACGTCCCCGTTTACTATCCGCTGGGCAAGACCCTCGGCGATGGCCGTTTTGCCCACCCCGGCGGCGCCGATGAGCACCGGATTGTTCTTTGTCCTGCGGGTGAGCACCTGCATGAGGCGACGGATTTCCTCGTCGCGCCCGATTACCGGGTCGAGTTTGCCCGCCCGACCCATGTCGCAAAGGTCGCGCCCGTATCGCTGAAGCGCCTGGTATTTATCCTCCGGCTGCTGGTCGGTTACGCGCTGCGAACCGCGAACCTCGCGCATGGCCGAAAGAAGCCCCTTCTTGTCGATGCCCAGAGTCGAGAGAATCTGCTTTGCGGGCGAGTCCTCCTGCGCCATCGCCATGAGCAGATGCTCCACGGATACGTATTCGTCCTTGAGGTCGTCGGCCTCTTTTTGCGCGCGATTGAGGACGGATTGCAGTGCCGGCTCCATCGAAAGACCCGCCTGGGAGGACTGGCTTGGCATCCGGCTCAGTTCAGCGCTGAGGATTTCCGAGGCCTTTTGGGCAGAGACGCCGATCTTTTCCATCAGTGCGGGCGCCAGGCCGTCCTGCTGCTTCAGCAGCGCATCGAGCAGGTGCAGCGGGCCCACGGACGGATGGCCTAACTGCGCAGCCGTCTGCTGCGCCTGGGCTAACGCTTCCTGAGATTTTTGCGTAAATTTATTGGGATCCATGGCGTAATCCTTCATTTAATTATAGGTGCAATCCGCGTGCCTTGTTCGTATGTTCAATGATTGAAAGCATTAACAAATCATACATGCTGCCAAAATGCCCTGAATCGCCTGGTATATTGCCATTTGGGCAGTTTATCGCGATCACCGAGCCCGTGGGGCGATTAAACGTTAAGCAATGTTTCGTCGGCGCGTGGAGGGAAATTTTACCTCCGCGCCTTTACAAACGCCCCTTTATGTGTAAAATGTTGTCTCTTTGTCCGACTGGCAACCATGCAAGGTGTTACCATGCCCAAACAGAAGACGAGTAAATCCATAGCAAAGCGTATTAAGGTGACCGGGAGGGGAAAACTCATGCGTCATCACCCCTGCGCCGGGCACCTTCAGTCCGTAAAGAGCCCCAAGCGCCTTCGCCGACTGCGAAGCAAGGTTGAGGTGTCGGGAAGTTACGCCAGACAGGTAAAGCGTTTACTGGGCATGTAGCCGCACTGTATTGAAAGGATAAGGTAACTCATGCCTCGCACCAGAAAAGGCGCCGCCAGGCGCCGCAAACATAAAAGGGTACTTAAGGACGCACGCGGATATCACGGGGCCGGGTCCCGCCGCTACAGGATCGCACTGGATCGCACCTTCCGCGCCGGGGTAACCGCCACGAAGGACCGCAAACGGCGCAAGCGCGATTTCCGCCGCCTGTGGATAACCCGCCTGACCGCCGCCTGCCGGCAACGCGGGATAATGTACAGCCGCCTGATTAAAGCGCTTCAGGACGCCGAGATAACACTGAATCGCAAGATGCTCAGCGAGATAGCCGTGTCCGACCCGGACGCGTTCGACGATATCGTCAAAAAGGCGAAACTGGACAAATCTTCCTGAATCCCCTGATTACGCCGGGGGCATCGAATGTCGCTTAAGAGTGAACTAAACCGGATAAAAACCGACGCCGCCGCGGAGCTGGCCGATTGCGATACGCCTGATGAGCTGGAGCATTGGCGGATTAAATATCTTGGCTCAAAGGGAATAGTAAAGTCGGCAATGGGCCGCCTAAAGGACGTCCCACCGCCCGAGCGCCCCGAGGCGGGCAAGGCGGCCAATGAACTGAAAAACGCACTCCAGGGGCAGTACAAGCAGCGCAAGAGCCAGATATCTGCTCAGAAGACCACCGGTCGTGCCGCGGCGATTGACGTAACGCTGCCCGGGCTGCGACCGAAAATCGGGCACGTCCATCTCATCACCCAGACAATCGAGGAGATATGCGAGATATTCGCGCGGATGGGCTTCGAGGTCGCCGAGGGACCGCAGGTGGAGGACGAGCGGCATAACTTCGACGCGCTGAATATTCCTCCCCAGCACCCGGCCAGGGACTGGATGGACAACTTCTATATAGACGACGCCACCATGCTCCGCTCGCAGACCTCGACCGTTCAGATTCGCGTGATGGAGAACCGCAAGCCGCCCGTGCGGGTGATCGCCCCGGGACGGGTATACCGCCCGGACACCGTCGACGCCACGCACAGTTACATGTTTCACCAGGTCGAGGGGTTGTACGTGGACGAGGGCGTCTCGATGGTCGACCTTAAGACCTGCCTGGAGATGTTCTGCCACGCGTATTTCGGTCCGGAGGTGGACACGCGTTTCCGCCCGAGTTTCTTCCCGTTCACCGAGCCCTCGGCCGAGGTCGACATGCTCTTCCACTACGACGACGGCGGCACGGAATGGGTGGAGCTCGGCGGGGCCGGCATGGTGGACCCAAGCGTGCTCCAGGCCGTGGGATACGACAGCGAGAAATACACCGGATACGCTTTCGGTCTGGGAATAGAACGCATGGTCATGCGCAAGTACGACATACCCGACATCCGACTGCTGTTCGAGAACGACGTACGCTTCCTTCACCAGTTCTAAGCGTATATCAGGCAGCACAGCAAGATTGCACGGATTTCAGGATTACACAGATTTTTTCTTTATCCTTTAATCTCTTAATCCGTGTAATCCTGCTTTGTTTATTACTTGCCTATTTGTCTGAGTGTTTGGATAAGGCGCCGATCGGGATAAGGACGATGTTGCGGTATTCCATTTTTGCGCCTTCGGACTGGATGGCGATCTTGCCGGGCAGTTCCTTGCATTTGGTGGCTTCGTTCTGCAGCAGACCGTTGACGTAAATCTCAAGGTCGCCGCCGTTTAGGACGATTTCGTACTGGTTCCATTGTCCCAGGGGTTTTTCGTTCGATTTGTGCATTTTTGCGGTCCGCCGCCCGTGCGTGCGGTCGGGGTCGGTCTTCATGGGGAAGTTGCCGATGTTGAAGATGTCGCCCACGTTGCCGTACATGCCCTGTGCCTCGATGGACTTGGGCCAGACCTTGTCCGGCTCCTGGACGCGCAGCAGCACTCCGCTGTTGCCCTTTGTCACGTGTCGGAACTGCATGCGGAAGACGTAGTTGGTGTAATTCTCCTTCGTGCGGATGTACCCGTTCGGTCGCCCGCGGTTGAGCAGCACGCCGTCTTTGGCTTCCCACGTGCCGCCCAGGCGCGGGTCGGATAACGTCCATCCGGTCAGGTCTTTTCCGTTGAACAGGCAAACGGCGCCGTCGTATTGGGCATCGAGGCGCTTAAGGCGGATGTCCTTGAATTCGACCTTCATCGGCGGGCCCTTGTGCAGCTGCAGCGCTATGATTCCCTTTCGGGCGGCCTGGGGGTCGTTGTCTATCAGCTCGCAGGTTACGTGACCGTTGATCCTGTGGACGACGTGGTTGCCGCGGGCGATTATGACAAACTCGTTCCACTTTTTGGGCAGGTAATACTCGTCCTTTTTGAGTCGTTCGACGTCTGCGACACTTGCGGCGAGTTCGCGCTTGCCTTGTTTATTTATCACGACGAATTCACCCACGCGGGGCACGGTGTGCCCGCGGCCTTTTTCGTCGTACATTTCGCCAACGTCGCCAAATTCGTTGTTGATTTCCGCCTGGTATCCCGAGACGCGCCATTTTTCGAACTCCTCGCTGCGGTACTGGATGCCCGAGTTGCCGTTGTGGATGCGGAACTTCGCCTCCAGGATGAAATCGTTCACTTTCCCCCCGCGCCACACGCAGAAACTGTTCGCCTTTACCTTTTTGTCCTTGGTGGTCTGCCCGACGATGGCGCCGTCCTGCACGGACCATAACTGCGGGTCGCCGGACCAGCCCTCCAGATTTTTCCCGTTGAATATGCTGGTAAAACCGTCATCGGCGAGCGCCTCGTCATTGTCGGAGGCGGACACGTGGCAGGCGACGGCAAGCAGCAGTATCGCAGTCAGCAGTTTCGTTTTCATGAATCTTCTCCTTTACCGCGCGGATCGCGATGAAATCGGACCCTTAGAATCCGTAATTGTAAACCATCGCCGGTGTAAATAGGATGAAATTTATTGTTTTGTCCGCCTGTTGACGGCGAATATGTTTCCGGGTCTCTGTACCACAGCGCCCTTAAGCACGAGCATAGTCATCGTGGCCGTCACCCGGGCGGATTTCATCTCGGTGCGTCTGACGATCTCGTCCAGGGGAAGCGAATTTTCCCTGATGGCGTCGAATATTTTTTGTTCGTCGTCGTTCAGTCCTGCGGGCTCGGCTGCAAGGGACGCCTCTTCGGGGGCGATTTTTTCGCCCACTTGACCGAGGTGTTCGAGTATGTCGTCGAGGTTCTGTGCGAGTATCGCGCCGTCGCGGATGAGTTCGTTGGCGCCCGCCGACAGCGGTGAATCCACCCGGCCCGGAAGGGCGAATACGACGCGTCCCTGCTCGGCGGCGCTGCGCGCGGTTATCAGCGCGCCGCTTCGCCGTGCCGCCTCGATTATCATCGAGCCCAGCGACAGGCCCGATATTATTCGGTTTCGCGCGTGGAAGTTTCCGGCCCGGATGTCTGTTCGCATCGGCAACTCGGACACCAGGGCGCCCCGCCCTTCTGATACGATTTTGTCGAAGAGTTTGCGGTTCTCGGGTGGAT
>CAYZPY010000052.1:0-15046 GCA_964480425.1 uncultured Planctomycetaceae bacterium | reverse complement strand
GGGAGCGATTTTCCGTATCGCGCGCTGGTACGCCCCGGAGCGGATCGTCGTCTCGGTGCCTATGACGCCGACTGCCCGGTCGGTGACCTCCAGGGCCGCCGCCGCGCCGGGATGTATCACGTCCACCACGTCAACGGGGCAAAATTCTCCCAGCGCCTCTCGCGCCGCCGCCGAGGCCGTGTTGCACGCCACCACCAGCAACTTGGGCGAGAACCGCATCAAAAAGGACGCATCCTCCAGGGCGAACCGACGCACCGTATCCAGCGATTTTATCCCGTAGGGCACCCTGGCCGTGTCGCCCAGGTACACGACGTTTTCCGTCGGGCTCGACCGGAGTATTTCGTCCACGACGGTAAGCCCGCCCAGACCCGAATCGAACACGCATATAGGCCTGACTGTCATATATACACCGCCTGTGACATAACCCGCAAAGACTACCATTTAATGCGACACCGGGCAATATGCTCCGCACCGACGTTCCCGGCGGGAGATATTTTCAATACACTGGTCAAATGCCGGCGTTGGGGATATGATGTGCGTAAAAGGATGCGATTTTCAATTTGCCACAAACGGACAATGACGAGGCGGGAATTCGCCGCCCCCAGAGGCGCCCGAGCATATGAAAAAAGCCGCACTTGAAAAATACCGGAAGATAATCGGTTACGAGTTTAACGATCCCGAAATGCTGTCACTGGCGCTGACGCACGCCTCGGTGGTGCCGTCGCGCCTGGAGAGCAACGAGCGGCTGGAATTCCTCGGCGACGCCATACTTGGCATGGCGGTGTGCGAAGATTTGTACCGCCGACACCGCGAACTGCTGGAGGGACAGATGACGAAAATAAAATCCACCGTCGTCTCCAGGCAGCGATGCGCCCAGATAGCGGAAAACATAGGCCTGTCCGAACTGATCTTCCTGGGCAAGGGCCTTGGCGAACCGGGCGGTCTGCCGCCGTCGGTCAACGCCGCCGTTTTCGAGGCCATAATCGGCGCCATCTACCTCGACGGCGGATACGAACCGGCCAGGGATTTCATACTCAAGCATGTCCGGCCGTACATAGAAGAGGCGCTGCAGTCCGAGCACTACCGCAACTACAAATCTCTGCTCCAGGAGCAGAGCCAGAGCCAGTGGGGCGTCACGCCGGAATACATACTGATGGACGAAAAGGGACCGGACCACGACAAGTGCTTTGAAGTCGCCGCACGCATAGGCGGGCGCGATTTCCCCGGGGCGTGGGGCAGGACAAAGAAACAGGCAGAGCAGCAGGCGGCCAAACTCGCGCTTGTCGAACTGGGCGTGCTGGAGGAACAGAACAAGTGAAAATCGCAACTACCCCCGCCCCCGGCGCCCGGACGCTCCCGGCGGATGTTTAAAATTCGTACCGCGCCTCGCCCGAGACGTCCACCGAATAGAACTGCCCCGGAATGGTGCGTATCTTGTTCAGCGCACCTTTGAAGCGACTGCGGATTTCCTCGGTGAGCCCGCCGGCAAGGAGCGTCAGGAGCCGGTAACGGTGCGGGGCCGAATCCACCATCACCGTCAGAGTCCCGCGCGAAAAATTCTCCAGTGCGGTATGCCAGCGAATCTCATCGGGCACCACCTCGTCCCAGATGACCGCCAGTTCGCTTACGCGGCGAACCTTTTTGCCCAGGGTGTATTTCATCAGCATGGTCAGAGGTCCCGCCAGTGGAACCGCCCCGTCGCTCATCCGCCTCTGTTGCCAGATCGTCTGCAATTGTGCGTCGTTCATGGCATTGGCCCTGGAATGAAGTTAATCGAACTCCGCGCCTGCGCCGTCAATGAACCTAACAACTACATCGCCGCATTCAACCAAAAAACTTAAAACCGATTCTCCCCCCCGCGTTCCTCAGCCCAACTCCACGGGCATCAGGACATACTGGAAATCCCCGCCCGCGCGCATAAGGGCCGGCTTGTTCGAGGCGTTCATCTCCAGCGTGACGCTATCCGCCTGGGCCACCCGCAGGGCGTCCAGCAGAAACGCCGGATTAAAGGCGATGTCCATCGCCTCGCCATCGTACTTTATGGGGCATGTCACCTCGGCCTCGCCGGTTTCCGGCGAGCGGCTGGACAGCGTCAGCTGCTCGGGGGTGAAACTGAACTTCACCCCGCGCGATTCCTCGTCGGTCAGAAGAGCCGCCTGTCGGAGACGATGCTCGAACTGCGCGGTGTTGACCTCGGCCTTGCAGGAGGTCTGCTTGGGTATCACGTCCTGGTACTTGGGAAAGTTGCCCTGGACCAGCGAACTGACCAGTATCGCACGCGCCGTGCGCACCAGGATCTGGTTCTCCTGCACCTTGACCTCGAATGTCTCCTCGCCGCCGCCGGCGCCTATCAGGCGCGAAAGCAGACCCATCATCTTGGTGGGCACTATGGCGTTGAGGTTCTGCTTAACCGACCCGGCGGACGAGCCGTTGACCAGCGCCAGGCGGTGCCCGTCGGTGGCGATGAGTTTGAGTTTCTTTCCCTCTGCCTGCCAGAGCACGCCGGATATGGCGTAATGACTATGCGCCTTGGCAGTGGCGAACAGGGTCTTTTCTATCATTCCGCCCAGCACGTCGGCGGAGACCTTCAGGTCGCCCTCGCCCTGGAAATCGGACACCTGGGGATACTCGCCCGGGTCGTATCCGAACACCTTGAAGTGCGTCCCCCCCCCGCGGACGTGCAGGGTCTGCTTTTCGGTCTGGAGGGTCAGCGCCTCGTCGTCGCCGGACTCGCGGACTATTCCGTCGATTCTCCCCGCCGGGGCCAGCGCCTCGCCGTCGTCCTCGACCTGCACTGCGGTAACCTGGTATCGGCATCCCACCTCCAGGTCCGTGCTCAACAATGTAAGGGCGTTATTCGCGGCCTTGAACTTGACGCACTGAAGCACCGGTTTGGGCGTTCTGGCGGCCACCGTGCTTCCGGCAAGATTCAACGCTTCCCGCATTGCAGCTGTCTGCACTACCACCTTCATAGAGCACCTTCCTTAGCGGTCCCCGCAGGGGCGGGGGCTTTGCCAAAGCCCGCCGGCGGCGGGCGGATTCGTGTTCGCAACGCGGCCCTTATACGCAAACCCGACGAGCATTTCAAGGGGGCAGAAAAATTCTTATCTCCACACGGACCGACCCAGCACCGACGCACCGCGCGCCGACGGTTGCCAGGGCGGGACGGGAAATTTAACATGTCTACGACGCCGAATTTCGACGCGTACAGGAGATTTGCATGCAATATCGCACAATAGGAAATACCGACATGAAGGTTTCCACCGTGTGCCAGGGATGCTGGTCCATAGTAACCGAGGACTTCACCTGGGGCGGAAACGAACTCGACGATTCCATCGCCGCCATCCACGCCTCGCTCGAGGCGGGGGTGAATTTTTTCGACACCGCCGAGGGATACGGAAAGGGCGAGTCGGAGGAAATTCTCGCACGCGCACTGGGACCGAGCCGAAAGGACGTCATCATAGCCACGAAGGTCTCCGGGGGTCACCTTGCCCCGGACGACCTGGTAGCGGCGTGCGAAAACAGTCTGAAGCGCCTGGCGACCGACTACATCGACCTCTACCAGATACACTGGCCTCGGCCTGACGTGCCGATGGAAGAGACGCTGGCGGCGTTGGAGCGGCTGAAGTCCCAGGGAAAGATACGCGCCGTCGGCGTGTCCAACTTCGGCGCCGGTTACCTCCGCGAAGCCCTGTCGCTGGGGCGGGTCGAGTCTAACCAGGTGGCCTACAGTCTGCTGTGGCGCCCGGTCGAGCACGAGGTCGTCCCGGCGTGCGTGGAAAACAACGTGAGCATCCTGAGCTACAGTTCGCTGTGCCAGGGTCTTCTGGCGGGCAAATTCGCCGGCGCCGACGAAGTGCCGGACACCCGCGCGCGGACGCGTCTGTTCGGCCCGGACCGCCCCCACACCCGCCACTTTGAGCCCGGATGCGAGAGGCAGGCGTTCGAGGCCATCGATAAAATCCGCAAAATCTGCCGAGACATAGACCAGCCCATGGACGCCGTCGCCCTGGCGTGGCTGCTGTCGCGCGACGGCGTGACGTCGGTCATCGTCGGTTCGCGCAACGCCGAACAGGCGCGCAGGAACGCACGCGCCGCCGACGTCCGGCTGGACGAGCAAACCATCGAGGCGCTGTCCACCGCCACAGAACCGGTGAAAGAATACGCCGGAAAAAACTGCGACATGTGGCTGAGCGACTCGCGGATGGAACGTTAATCGCCGCCGGCCCATATAATGGTAAGGAGGTGACGCTTTGACGAATGACAAGACGGCATTGCCGCCCGAGACGCCGAAATTAATCCGGCTCGCCGAGCGATTCCACGTCCGCCAGGAGATTGACAACATGGCCTGGATAGACATGGGCGGATGGGCGGTCGTGGTCGACGCGCTGGAGCATCGAAGCAAGCGCGACGAGGTCTTCGCCGCGATCGGCGAGACGCTGGGCGACGTGCCCGTCCGCTACGTGCTCAACACACACACCCACCACGACCACGTGGCGCTGAACAAGGCGTTCGAAAAGCAATACTCGGCCGAAGTTCTGAACATGCGCACGACGGACATTCCTCCCGACGGGAAGCGCCTGGAAGGCGAAAAACGCAACCTGCTGATGATTCCCATGAACGGTTGCCACACATCCGACGATTGCGTGGTATGGTTTCCTGACGACCGCGCGCTGTTCACCGGCGATCTTTTCGGCTGGGGGCTGATACCGATAACCGGGCGCCTGAGGGAGGCGACGCTGCGGCGGCTGATGGACTACTATGACATGATGATCGAACTGGACCCGACCGTGGTGATACCAGGTCACGGGCCTCTGTGCTCAAAGGCGCATTTGCAGCGATTCACGCAGTACGCCGACCGGCTGATTTCATCGGTGAACTCACGCATGCAGAACGGAAAATCAAAGGACCGGATACTGGAAAAAATATCCGTCCCCAACGACATGCCCGACTGGTGGCGTCTGGACCAGTGGAAACACCACCACAACGTCGAGACCGTCATCTCCGCAATGCGCGGCGGGGATTTGTAGGACCGCAAAGCACATTTCCCACCGGGATGATGCCGGTTCTACCGTCTAATAATGCACGCATAGCAGGTAGAGCCCGTCTGGGGGTGCGGTGGGACCGGCCATGGCGCGGTCGCGGGAGGCGAGAATTTCGTCTATGCGTTCGGGCGACCATCGGCCCCGGCCTATTTCAACCAGCGTGCCGACGATGTTGCGGACCATGTTATAGAGGAATCCATTGCCGGTTACGGTAATGCGGATTTCCGAGCCCAGGCGCGAGGCGGTGCAGGCGGTGATGGTGCGGACGGTGTTCTCCCTCTGCTCGGCGGAAGTGGCGAACGCCCGAAAATCGCGCCTGCCCGCCAAACGATGCGCGCCGCGGCGCATCGGTTCGACCTCAAGCGGGCGCCAGTAATGCCACACCTGCCCGGCGAGCATCACGGGCCTGCTGGGAGAGGTGTAAATGCGGTAGCGATAGGTTTTGCCCACGGCCAAGCGCGACGCGTGAAAATTTTTTCCCACGACCCGCGCCGAGCGCACGATTATGTCGTCTGGAAGGCGACTGTTGACCGCCCGGCGCAGTCCCTCGGGGGGGATATTGGTCGCGGTGGTCTCGAAACCGGCCACCTGCCCGGCGGCGTGGACTCCGGCGTCGGTTCGGCTGGCGCCGCAAACCGCCACCGGATGTTTGACAACACCCACAAGCGCATCCTCGAGCCGCTGTTGTACGGTGTCGATGTGGCGCTGCTGCCTCTGCCAGCCGTGGTACGCCGCGCCGTTGTAGGCGACCACTAACTTTATATTCCTGGTGGGCTGCCTGTCCGTCATGGCGACATTCTTACACAAACCCCGCCCCAGGCCAAGCCCCGCCTGCCTGTCGCGGGCGGCCATGCCGGAAAGACGCAAAACGACGGAAAATTCGCGATACGCCTTTTGTGCTGGCGGCGTTGGATATAAAATCCGTTTCGTTTAAAATTATCCGGCAGGAGAGAAATGGCCCGGAATATACTTCCAGACTTGCCGGTGCACAAGATAGAGAGCGAGGCCTGTGACGGTTGCGGTCAGGTGATGGACATCTCGACCCGCGCTCCGCTGTCCGTCGCCGCCTGTCCGAATTGCGGAAAAAAGATTCTTGTCCCGGGGCGCTTCGGCAAATACACGCTGTCGCGCCGGCTGGGCAGCGGGGCGACGGGCGTAACCTTCAAGGCGTATGCAAGAAACCTCGGCAAGAGCGTGGCCGTTAAAATTATGCGCAAGTCGCTGGCGGGCGATCGTCGTCAGGTTGAGGAATTCCTCGCCGAAGGGCGCACACTTTCGAAACTCGACCATCCCAACGTGATCAAGGTTTACTCGTTCGGCATGGAGGAGGGCTTCCCATGCATCGTCATGGAGTTGATACCCGGCGGCGGGCTGGAGGAGCATTTTTCGCTCGAAGACGCCATACCCGAAGTCACTGCCGTATCTATAGTTATCGACATCGCGCGCGGGCTTGAGGCGGTGCTCAAAACGGGACTGATTCACGGGGACATCAAGCCGGGCAACATCCTGCTGGACGAAAAGAACCGTGCGAAACTCGTGGACTTCGGCATCACCGAACTGATAGGCAAATTCGGTCGAGGGCGGGTTCAGGGCACGCCGTACTACATTCCGCCGGAGATCCTGCTGCGCAGGTCGGCGGACCACCGCGCCGACATATATTCACTGGGGGCGACAATGTATCACATGCTGGCGGCCTGGCCTCCGTTTTACGGAAAGACCATCGAGGAGGTGGTAAAGGCCCGTTTCGAGGCAAAACCCCCGGACCTTAAAAGGGTCCGCCCCGGACTGCACCAGAAAACCGCCGACATCGTGGCTAAAATGCTCCATGTCGCCCCCCGGAACCGCTACGCCACGTACGAGGAACTCATAGACGACCTCAATCACGTCCGCGGAATAATCGAAATGGAAAACTTCCTGTACGAATAGCACCCGGACGTTCTACGGACGCGGGTTCCATCCCGCGTTGATAACCGCTGAGGGAGCAGCAATGCCGCCCGTCCGGGAGTAAGCAGAAAAATAATTATGTTTTACTCTGCTGCCTCCGTTACCGCTGCGGCTTTAAACATCGGGGTTTACAGTAATTCTGCTATCTGGACGGCGTTGAGGGCGGCGCCTTTGCGGATCTGGTCGCCGGCAACGAACATTTCGATTCCTCGTCCGTCCGGCTGGGAAACGTCCCTGCGGATGCGCCCCACCAGAACCTCGTCCCGACCGGAGGCGTCTATGGGCATGGGGAAGTAGTTCTTCCGTCGGTCGTCGACTATTTTCACGCCGGGCGCGCCAGAGAGAATTTCGCGCACCTGCTGTTCGTCAATCGGTTTTGAGAATTGCAGGTTAATGGCCTCGCAGTGCGCCCGCATGACCGGCACGCGCACGCACGTTGCGGTTATGCGGATATTTTCGTCGTGGAAAATCTTACGGGTCTCCCGCCACATCTTGCGCTCTTCAAGGTTGTACCCGTCGGGACCTATCTCGCTGTTGTGCGAAAAGACGTTGAACGCCGCGGTGTGCGGCATCACCTTTGGTGTGAATTCCATCCCGCCCAGTATCGCCCTCGAGCCGTTCTCCAGTTCCGCCATGGCCGCGGCGCCTGCGCCGCTTGCGGCCTGGTAGGTACTCACCACGATCCGCTCGACGGGATTGACCTTGTGCAGCGGCCAGATCGGCACGTTCATGATAATCGTCGAGCAGTTCGGGTTGGCGATGACGCCGTTATGGGACTTTATGTCGTCCGGATTGACCTCGGGCACCACCAGCGGCACGTGGGGGTCCATCCTGAAAGCCGAGGTGTTGTCCACGACGATCGCCCCGGCCGAAGTCGCCGCCGGTACGAACTTTTTGGAAATACTTCCGCCCGCAGAGGCGAGCACCAACTCAACGCCGTCGAAACTGTTCTCGGTCAACTCCTCGACGCTATGCTCCTCGCCGCGGAATTTCAGATTTTTGCCCGCCGAACGCGCAGATGCCAGCAACTTCAGCGAGTCCAGCGGAAACTCCCGCTGCTCGAGAATCCTCAAAAACTCCGTTCCAACCGCGCCCGTGGCGCCCATTATTGCCGCTTTCCAGGCCATTTGTTACCACTCGTCCTTCTGATTCAACTAATAACAAATATCGGCGAACATAACCCGAGGCGTGAAAGCCCTCACATTAACAACGCAACATTATACCAGCGCATCGGCAGGGTGTAAATCCCACGTCAAAACAAACATCGCCCTGGAACGCATCTTCCGTGAAGCGCCTGGGGGAATATTTGCCCAACTTAACCACTGGACATATAATTGCATTTATGGCAGATTCGTTCTACAGGATCGCACGCGCGGGACTGGACGTCCTCCAGAGCGAGCGTTTTCTGGCCGGAGATTTTATTCCCGCCGGTCGAAATCCTTTACCCCAAAGCGCAACGGCCTGGAAAGTGACTGACCGGGACAAATCCGAACAACTGAATGCAATCGACCGCAACGAGGTCCGCGTGTGCGACAAGTGCCGCCTCCACCAGGGGCGAACACAAACCGTATTCGGGGAGGGAAATCCCGACGCCGATCTGGTCTTCATCGGGGAAGGTCCCGGACAGGAAGAAGACCGCACCGGCAGACCCTTCGTGGGGCGGGCCGGAAAACTGCTGGACAAGATGATCGCCGCAATGGGCCTGGACCGCAAAGACGTCTTCATCTGCAACCTCGTCAAGTGCCGTGCCCCCAATAATCGCACACCCGCCCCGGACGAGGTGCGCACGTGCTGCGACCTGTACCTCACCAGGCAACTTAGCATAATCGCCCCGAAGGTTATCGTCACCCTCGGCGGACCCGCCACGCAGCACATGCTCAACACCAGCATCGGCATAACGAAGTTGCGCGGTCGGTGGTCGCAGCTTCCGATAATGGGCGAGAACCTGGCCGGCATTGACGTAATGCCCACGTTCCACCCCGCCTATCTGCTGAGGCAGTACACGACGGAAAACCGCCGGAAGGTCTGGTCCGATTTGCAGGAGGTGATGAAGTTTCTCAACTTGGCCGGGTCGAACGACCGGCCTTAGCGCCGAAGCAAGGCGGCAGACAATCGGAGTCAACCGATGTCGATTAAAATCCGATGTTCCCGGTGCCGTAAGAAAATAACCATAGACGAGGCCTTTGCGGGGGGAATTTGCCGCTGCCCCTACTGCAAGTCGCTGGTGGACGTGCCCGAACAGCGGCAGGAAGTCTCCGCGCCCGCCGGTCGTCCCGACGCACCCTCGGCTCGTCCCGCCGCGCCCGCACCGACCCGGACCACAAACCAAAATAAACCCCAACCGCAGGCGCACCACGAGCATATACACATGGCCAATCCCGTAATGCTCCAGGGCACCATGTCAATAGTGCTGGGAGGATTGTTCCTGGTAATGCTTGTTGTGGGGATCATCATATCGGTGAAAGTATTCTGGCCGGCGCCCGCCCCACCGCCTCAGCCGCCTCCCAAGCCGCAGAACCCCTACCAGACCATCGTGGAGGGCGCAGCGGTGGCTGGCGACATAGAAATAGTCCCACCGGTCGTCTACTGCCTGGACACCGGCGCCAGCATGAGGGAATATTACGGTTACGCCGAACTTATTGTCGCCTCATCCCTCCCGACGCTGGACGGCGGGAAATTCTCGATACTACTCATCGGCGAGACGAAAGACGAGCCGCTTGCGGACGATTATCTTTCGGCCGACGTCGAGAGCACGAAAAAAGCGAAGGAATTCATGCGCTCGGCGTTTCCCGGCGGCGCCGGCGACGTGCCGCGCGGGCTGCGTCGGGCGCTGGAGAAAAATCCCGCCACGGTCGTGCTGATAGCCCGTAAGGAGGTCGGACCCGACAATAACATCGCCGAAAACTTCAAATCCTCCGGCGCCGTGCTGGTCGTCATCGCCCTGACCGACCGCCCGGAGGTAATCGATTCGCTTAAAAGTCTCGCGCAACAGGCCGGGGGAAAATTCCGCGCACTGGACAGGTCAAGACTGGACCAGTGGGCACAGGAGGCGACGGAGCGCTGAAAATCAATCCTTAAAATCTTTAATCGCGCTTGCCCCCCCCGACACGGTTCGGGTAGGGGGAAGGGTTTACCAGGCAACCTGCAGGAATGAAACAATGATAATCATAGGTGAACAGATAAACGCCACGCGTAAGGTCATCGCCGAGGCCATTGCGAATCGCAACCCGGATTTGATCGTCGGCGCCGCCAGGCGGCAGGTCGACGCCGGGGCCGATTACATAGACATCAACGGCGGCGACCCGAATCCCGAAAAAGAGATACAAAACATAATCTGGCTGGTGGAGATGGTGCAGGATAACGTAGACGCGCCCGTCTCGGTGGACACCGCCGACGCCGAAGCTGCAAGGGCGGCGCTGTCAAGGACCGTCAAAAAGCCAATACTCAACAGCATATCGCTGGAAACTCAGCGCATGGATAGCATGCTGCCGCTGCTGGAGGAGTTCGACTGCACGGTCATCGCCCTGCTGATGGACGATACGGGAATCCCCCGCAAGGTCGACGAGCGGATCGAACGCACCGAAAAAATCATCGACAAGCTCACCGCCGTGGGAAAGAAGCTCGACGAGATAATCATCGACCCGTGCATCCTTCCGATCTCGACGGTCTCCGAGGCGGGCAGGAACCTCATGCGCGAGGCGTGGATTATCCGGGACCGCTGGCCTGAGGTGCACATCGGCGGTGGGCTCTCCAACATCAGTTACGGGCTTCCGCACCGCCGGCTGATAAACATAGTAGCGCTCACACAGGCGATCGTGGCCGGTATGGACGCCGCCATCATCGACCCATGCACGAGAGGCATCATACCGGCGATATACGCCGCAGAGGCGGTTGCCGGAAACGACGATTTCTGCATGAACTACGTCACCGCCGCAAGGGAAGGCAAACTTGGCTGACCCTTCTTGCCACCGCCGTCGCGGCGCGGTATTTTGCCGTCATGGCGAACTCCTGCGACAAGATAAAACAAAACCTCAGGCGCATTTCCGACAACGTGTCCGAGGCGTGCGCGCGTACCGGGCGGTCGCGGCAGGAAGTCTCGATCGTAGCGGTCACAAAGTCGGTCGGCCTGGAGGCGATAAAGAACCTCATCAAACTGGGGCTGTTAGACATAGGGGAAAACCGCGCCGCACAACTCATACGCCGGGCGGACGAAATTAACCGGTATCTGGAGCGGAAGAATTCGTCCGCCGCCGAAAACGCCGCCGTCCGCTGGCACATGGTCGGCCACCTCCAGCGGAACAAGGTCAAAAACCTGATACCCGTGGTGAGCATGATCCATTCTGTGGATTCGCTGCGACTGGCCGAGGAAATAAATTCACGCGCCGCCCGCGCCGGGCGTGTGATGGACGTTTTTTTGGAGATCAACTGCTCACAGGAGCCTCAGAAACACGGCTGCGCCGTCGGCGCGGCTGTGCACCTGGGCGAGATGACCGCCTCGATGAAGAACCTGCGCCTGGTGGGGCTGATGACAATGGCTCCGATGGTCCGCAACGCCGAAAAGGCGCGACCGGCGTTCGTGCGTCTGCGGGAACTGTTCGAGGAAATGCGCCACGACAAAATCGGCGGCGAGTCGTTCCGACACATGTCGATGGGAATGAGCCAGGACTACACCGTCGCCGTCGAGGAAGGCGCCACCGTCCTGAGAATCGGAACGGCGATTTTCCGGTAACCGCGGAGGCGGATGAGGATTTTTTTTAAAACTTAAAGATAAAAACTGAAGTTTGTCCGCCGCGGCCGTCGCAGGTGGACAGATACCGGGCGCGTCGAACGACGTTCGCGGGTTTTAACGCACCCCCAAAGGAGGTATGATTCACACGGAGCGACCTCATGCCGCCGCGCGTAGGTAAACTGGACACCGACAGACTCGAAAAGGCCATCGACGCCCTGCGGGCCGAACTCGACCGCCCGACAAAGCACACCGCCCACAGAATCCTCTGGGCCATCGTCGGTCCCTGGAGGGGCTTTCTTGCCCTGGGGATAATGTTCATGGCGGTTCACGGATTGGCGCTTGGCTTTCAGAACCTCACGCCCAAGTGGCTCATCAGCGACGTAATTTCCGCCAGGGGACTCACAGACGCCCAGCGGTGGACAAGGGGTCTTGCGCTGGCCGGGGCGTATATCGTCATCTCCATCTTCGGGCGAAGCGGGCTGTATCACCTGGGCATTCGCCTGACGACCCGCGTGCGAGAAAACATAATCTTCGTGCTCAGGACGTGCTTCTTCAGGCACGTAAACCACCTGTGCCTGCGCTACCAGGACGAGCGGGCTTCCGGCGAGACCTTCAACTACCTCTTCGGCACGCCGCTGGAAAATTTCATCCGCTTCTTCCAGGTGGGAATCAACACGCTGCCCGGCTCGCTGGTGAGCATCATTCTGACCATCGGTGTTATCGGCGTTTGGGACCCGGTTCTGACCGCGGCGCTGTTTCTGGCGGCGCTGGGCAGTTTCTACATGATGAACCGCGCGCGGCGAAAAATCCGTCACCTTCAGAAGGATTATCAGCACACCGAGGCGCAGGTTTCGGCCGACGTGGCCGACGTGCTGCGCGGACGCCGAGCGGTGAAGCAATACACCATGGAGCGCGCCGTCGCCGACGACTTCGACGGGCAGGCCCACAAGGTCGCCAGCAAGAGGTTCAACCTCCAGACCCGCACGCACCTGGAGCGCCTCAAGTTCGAGGCCATTCAGTTCACCTCCTACGCCGTGCTGCTGCTGGTGGCGCTGTGGCGATACATGGCCGGGGGCGCCGACGCCGGCGTCATCGCGGCGTACCTGGTCTCCTTCGTCGCCATCACCAACAGCATAAACGCCGTCTACATGGGATTCGTCCAGTGGGGCAGCATCCAGGCCTCGCTTGACCGCATCGCAAAGGTTCTTCTAATCACCTCCAGCACGCCCGAGCCGGCGCCTCAAAGCGTCCGGCCGCTCATCGAGCCGCGCCCCACCATCAGCATCCGGAACCTCTCATTCCGCTACAACGACCGCGCCGGCGACGTCCTGCGAGACGTCAACATCGAAATCCCCTACGGTCGGCACGTGGCGTTCGTGGGGCCCTCCGGGGCCGGAAAGACCACCCTGGCAGAGATGCTCATGCGGTTCTACGACCCCACCGAAGGTTCCATCGAAATCGGCGGCGTGGACATCCGCAACCTGCACACACGGACCATCCGCAGAATGTTCGGTATCGTACCCCAGAATCCCTTCATGTTCCGAACGACGGTTCGGCGGAACATCGTCGTGGCCGCCCCCGACGCCGACCGGCAGCAGATACTGGACGCCTGCCGGCGGGCGGGAGCAATGGAATTCATACAGCGGCTACCGAACGGGCTGGACGAAAAAATCGGCGAGGAGGGAAGCATGCTCTCGGGCGGGCAGAAGCAGCGACTGGCCATCGCAAGGGTGCTGCTGAGCGACCCGCCGTTTTTCATCTTCGACGAGGCCACCAGCGCACTGGACGCGCTGAGCGAGAATATGATACAGCGGACTGTCCGGCGCGAACTGAGCGGCAAGACCGTCATATTCATCGCACACCGCCTTGCCACCGTGCGAAACTGCGACAAAATCTACGTCATGGACGAAGGACGGTGCGTCCAGCAGGGAACATACCACCAACTCCTCCGGCAGGAGGGCCTCTTCGCCCGACTGGTCAAAGGACAGCAGTTAATGTGAATTACTGAGACCGGCGTAAATAATGTCGCATTGACAACATCTGCGCGTCCGTGAGAACTGCACGTTTCGTGAGGGTAGGCGGCCTTGCCGGGTTGCCTGCTTCGCAACCGTTGCGTATTACGCGGCGGCGTAGGAACGCCGCCGCGATAAAATATATTTTATTCCCTGTGTTCTCCGAGTCTCTGTGGCTATGTCAGCGCCCGGATTATCGCCTTGCAGAAGGCCGGAAGGTCGTCGGGCTTGCGCGAGGTGATCACGTTGCCGTCAACCACGCATTCTTCATCCACCCAGTTCGCCCCGGCGTTCATCATGTCGTGTTTGATGGCCATGAAACTCGTGGCCTTTTTGCCCCTCAGCGCCTCGGTGCAGCAGAGCATCCATCCCCCATGGCATATCGCCGCAAGGACCACCTGCGCCTCGGCCGCTTGGCGAATGAAATTTATCATGCTCTGGTCGCGGCGCATGAAGTCCGGCGACCAGCCCCCGGGGACCACCACCGCGTCGAAATCCCCCCCGGACACGTCGCCGGCCGCCGCGTCGGACACGCACGGATAGCCCAGCTTGGAGGGGTAACTCGCCCCCGCCTTCGGCGCCACGCGGGCGACATCGGCGCCTTCCTCACCCAGGCGATAGTACGGATACCACACTTCCATCTCCTGGTACTCCTCGGCCAGCATTATCGCTACTTTTTTACCGTTCAGTGACATATCGGCCTCCATCAGCGTTTGTTCCGTGATTATAAACTCTGTGCCTTGCGACTTGCGGCACTGCGGGATTCTCTAAAATATTCTATCCGCTCGCCCCGGTGGCGCCGCGGATTTTTACCGGGTGAACCCGACGGGAGGCGGTTTTCGATTTTTTTGAAATTCGCCCGCGATGCGATATAATAATTACACCCGCCGAAACGGAGGATGAAACTGCACCCCGCAGTTTTGCAAACCACCAAACAAACCAGCCGGCTTCGGGGATTATTCAAGGGCGCCCGGCGATACGACACCGACAACCACGAACGGGATGCGAAATAAATCACCCTGAAGGTCGAATATATGAAACCGCAAACAAACGCGAAAATTGACTTGGGAATCCTCACCGCACCTTTGCCGGTGAGCGCCAATCGAGGTAATTGTCGAATTCGCATCTTCGATAAAATTCTCCTCGCCTTGACCGTCGTGTTGGCCGTCTTCGTGGCGATTGCTATCGCCGCCACGGCCGTGGGGGAGGCGGGCGAACCGAACACCGCACAGGCCGAAAGGCATTCCAAAAATCCCGCCCGATACGCCGCCGCAGACCGGGCAAACCGCGAATCGGGTTCCACCGCCAATATTAAA
>CAYZPY010000051.1:0-15050 GCA_964480425.1 uncultured Planctomycetaceae bacterium | reverse complement strand
TTGATGTACCCGTTCCCGCCGCTGCCCCGGGCAGTCGAGACGACGTGTTCGATGCTGGCCTGCCGAGGCGATTCGCCCCCCCAAAGCAGGCACCCTGTGGTGGACGGGCCGGTTGGCGCGTTGTGGCGCCGCACGGACACGGGTAGGCCGGCACGCGATTACAACGTGGTGGTGATTATCATGGAGGGGATGTCGGGCAAACCCGTGGGGGCGCTGGGAGCGAAGGAATCGTTCACGCCGCGCCTGGACCGGTTGTGCGCCGAGGGGCTGATGTTCGAGCGCATGTACGCCGTGGGAAGCCGCACCAGTCGGGCGCTTGTGGGAACGCTTTGCGGACATCCCGACCTTGCGGGCGTTTCTATCCTGGAGCGCCGACGTGCCGAGGGCAAAATCATCACCCTTCCGGTCATATTCGGCGCCCGCGGGTACCGCACCGTTTTCTTCTGCGGCGGCGATGCGGACTTCGACAACATGCGTCGGTTCTTCTCGGCCGGGGGTGTGGAGCGGTTCGTGACGCAAAAGCACATGCCGCCCACAGGCGCCAGGGGTCACTGGGGTTTCCACGACGAGGTCGTGTTCCGCAAGGCCCACGAAGTTCTAAACGACATGGACGGTGAAAAATTCTTCGCCGTGATCCTCACCTCCTCCAATCATCCGCCGTACGACGTACCTTCCGGGCGGGTGGAGATGCTGCCCGACCGGGACAACGAGGAAAACATGCGCCTCAACGCCTATCGTTACGCCGACTGGGCGATGGGGGAGTTTTTCCGCCTGGCGCGCGGCGGCGATTATTTCAAAAACACCATCTTCGTGCTGGTGGCGGACCATCCCCACCGCCTCGACGCCACGCGGATACTGGACGTGCCGGGATTCCGCATTCCGTGCCTGTTTTACGCACCGGGGATAGTCTCGCCGGGGCGCAGTGGCGTGGTATGCAGTCAGACTGACATCGCCCCGACCATCCTGGCCATGCTGGGCGGGCAATACGAACACTGTTTCATGGGCAGGAACCTTCTGGCGGTCCGGGAAGGCGACGGCTTCGCCATGCTTCACGAGGACGCGATACTTGGATTCGTCCGGGGCGAGATGGCCACCGTGCTTCCCCCGCGAGGCGAAAAGGAACAGGCGACCATCCCGCTGCTGTACAGGGTGAGCGATCACGAGTTGACGCCCTGCGATCACGAGGACGGAGCGGAGAAAAATCTTCAGGAACTCCGGCACCGTATGCTGAGTTTCTACGCCGTGGCGAGGGAGGTGTATTTTTCCACGGCCTACGACGAATTCCGACGGCGCCGCCGAGCAGCGCCGATAACCTCCACAGAAAAAGGATGCGATAAATGAACGACCTAGCCTCGCTTATTCGAGACGTGCCCGATTTCCCCAAGAAGGGAATCATTTTCAAGGACATCACGCCGCTGCTGGCCGACCCGCAGGCGCTTCGGCGCACGGTGATAGAGTTGATCGAGCCGTTCGCCGATACGGGTGTCGAGGTGGTCACGGGCATCGAGAGCCGCGGATTCATCTTCGGTGCCCTTGCGGCCGACAGGCTAAACGCCGCGTTCGTGCCGATCCGCAAGCCCGGAAAGCTTCCAGCCGAGAGAATCTCGGCGGATTACGAACTGGAGTACGGAAGGGATTCCATCGAGATGCACACCGACGCCATTGAAAAGGGACAGAAGGTGCTCATGGTCGACGATTTGCTGGCCACGGGCGGCTCCATGGCAGCGGCGTGCGAGTTGGTGAACAAACTGGGCGGGGATATTTGCGGAATCGCCCTGGTCATCGAGTTGTGCTTCCTGAACGGGAGGGATAAACTCGCCGGTTACGAAATTCACTCGCTTTTGCAGGTCCGTAACTGACGGCGGGGCGTTATGGGAGACGACGATGAAATTGAAACTTTCGGCGATTGCATCGGCCGCGGTATGCGCCTTTGCGACGGCGGCGGGGGCGTTTGCGGGCGACAATGACATGATGCTCAGATACGACAAACCTGCCGGAAAATGGCTCGAGGCGCTTCCCGTGGGCAACGGGCGCCTGGGCGCGATGGTATTCGGACGGGTCGGACAGGAACGCATACAGTTCAACCAGGACACGCTCTGGAAGGGCAAACCGAGGGATTATTCCCACAAGGGCGCCGCCGAGTACCTGGAAAAAATTCGCCGACTCCTGTGGGCGGGTCGCCGGCAGCAGGCGGAGAAACTCGCCATGGAGCATTTCATGTCCGTGCCGCTGCGCCAGATGGCGTATCAGCCGTTCGGCGACATACGACTTGATTTCCCCGGTCGCCGGGAGGTCGAAAACTACTTGCGCCGGCTCGACATCGGCAGGGCCGTCGCAGAGGTTGCTTACCAGGTCGGCGACGTGAAATTCACGCGCCGCGTATTCTGTTCGTATCCGGACCGGGTGCTGGTGGTTCACGTATCGTCCGACAAGCCGGGCGGCGTAACGTTCGCCGCCGATATGACAAGCCCGCACAAGAAGCACAAAGTTCGCAAAGTGGCGGATTCGCAGATCGCCCTTACCGGAACGGTGACCGACGGCGTGCTGACTTTCGAGGCCCGCCTTCTGGCGCGAGCGAACGGCGGGGAGGTCTCGGCCGACGATAAGGGCATATCCGTCAGGGGCGCCGACGAGGTCGTGCTCATGCTGGCGGCTGAAACGAGTTTCAAAAACTACAAAGACGTATCGGGCGACCCCGCCGAGCGATGCGAACGAATCCTAGTCGCCGCGGCCAGGAAAAGTTACGACCGACTCCTCGCAGACCACGTGGAGTATTATCGTTCGCTTTTCGGGCGCGTGGAACTCGACCTGGGGCGGACAGGCGCTGCAGAGCAGACCACCGACGCGCGGATAAAAAATTTCGACAAGCAGGACGACCTGCAACTGGCCGAGTTGTACTTCCAGTACGGGCGGTACCTGCTTATCGCCTCCAGCCTGCCCGGGGCCCAGCCGGCCAACCTTCAGGGGATATGGAACGAATCGCTCAAGCCGCCGTGGGAGTGCAAGTGGACCACGAACATCAACGCCGAGATGAACTACTGGCCGGCGGAGGTGTGCAACCTGTCCGAGTGCCACCGACCGCTGTTCGACCTGATACGGGATGTCTCCCAAACGGGTGCGAAGGTGGCGCGGGAACATTACGGCGTCCGCGGGTGGGTGCTGCACCACAACACCGACCTTTGGCGAGGCGCGGCCCCGATTAACAAGTCCGACCACGGGATATGGGTCACCGGCGGCGCCTGGTTGTGCCATCACCTCTGGGAGCATTACCTGTTCACGCAGGACGAGGAGTTTCTGGCAGAGGCGTACCCGCTGATGAGGGGCGCGGCGATGTTTTTCGTGGATTTCCTGGTCGAGGATCCCGAAACCGGACGCCTCGTTTCCGGACCTTCCAATTCGCCCGAACACGGCGGGC
The DNA here is from genome assembly GCA_964480425.1 of uncultured Planctomycetaceae bacterium. Taxonomy (GTDB): domain Bacteria; phylum Planctomycetota; class Phycisphaerae; order SM23-33; family SM23-33; genus CAYYMD01. Next base: position 11,635 of record CAYZPY010000051.1, on the reverse strand, counting down.
TGGTGATGGGTCCGACGATGGACCACCAGATTATCCGGGCGCTTTTTGAGCATACCGCACAGGCCGCCAGGATACTGGGGCGCCACGAGGACTTCGCCGACAGACTCGACGCCATGCGCGAAAAAATCGCGCCCAACCAGATAGGTCGGTACGGGCAGTTGCAGGAATGGTTGAGGGACGTCGACGATCCCAACAGCCATCATCGCCACGTCTCGCACCTGTGGGCGGTTCACCCCGGTGAGGGGATTAATCCGGATACTGCGAAGTTGTTCCGGGCCGCAAGGCAATCGCTCGAATTTCGAGGCGACGGCGGCACCGGTTGGGCCAAGGCGTGGAAAATCAATCTCTGGGCGCGCTTCGGCGACGGCGATCGAGCATACAAAATGCTGACCGAGGCGATAGTCACAAATACCTATCCGAACATGTTCTGCGCGCATCCGCCGTTCCAGATAGACGGCAACTTTGGCGCCACCGCAGGCGTAGCGGAGATGCTCCTCCAGAGCCACATGGGATGTATTCACATGCTGGCGGCGCTTCCAAAGGCCTGGCCTGAAGGAAGCGTTACGGGCCTGCGCGCGCGGGGCGGTTTCGAGGTCTCGATATGGTGGAAAGGCGGGCGGCTCAAACGCGCCGTGATTAAATCACTGGCGGGGCGAAAATGCTCCGTTAAACCCGGCCGCGAAGTCAAAATCCGCTCCGACGAGGTGCGCCTCAAGGTTGAGCCCGAAGACGGTATCTACACCTTCGCCACCACCGCCGGCGAAGAGTACGAAATCACGCCGAAGTAAACTTTGCCGCGACCGGCGTTACGTTCCATAGAACACTTCTACGGGCACGGCGGGGCAGGCGGCGCGGATGCGCCCGGCCAGGGCGTCCAGGTCGCAGTCATCCAGGGGCGCGACGTAACTTTCGGCGGGCGGTCTGGCCACGGTGTGCACCTGGATGAGTTTAATCTTTCCGCCGGCGGCGAGGATTTGGTTAATTCGGCCGCAGTATGCGTTAATGTGCCGGGCGTCAGGTCGGCGGCCCCTCATGGAAAAGAACAAACTCTGGATAACAATTTCCCGCTCCCGCGCGGCTGAGATTATGTTCTCCATTATCAGTTTCAGCGAGATGCCGGGGCGGGGACGGTTGATTCGGCGGAACAGGTATTCCGTGCCGGCGTCTAATTTTGCCCAGATTTCGCCGTTGTTGGCGTCGAGGACCGGAAGGGCGCGGCGGAACTGCGGGCGATGGAACTGCGAGGCGTTAGTAATCACCACGATTTTGACGTCGCGCCGCCTGTGGCGCGCCTTTGTCTTTGCGGCGATTCGCACGGCGCGGTCGAACGCCGGGTGGCAGGTCGGCTCCCCGTCGCCGCTGAAGGCGATGTCGTTGAGGCGGCGCAGATTCGACGGCGCGGCGGCGAATTTCGCCTCATTCCAGATCCACCCGCTCGAGGCCTCGGCCAGGGCCTGATCGAGTTCGCCCGACAGAGTGTCCAGGTTCACCTCAGATAATCCCCGGTCCGTGCTACGATCAATCTGGCAATACACGCAGTTGAAGTTGCACGTCTTATCGGGATTTAGGTTCACCCCGATGCTCAGCCCTCGGCTTCGGCGCGATATCACCGGATACACGTAGAGGCAGTCGCGCCACTGCCTGCGGTGATCGCGAACGACGTCGGGGCCGCACTGTCCGATGCGCTGGTTCATTGCATATGATTATAGAGCGCTGACTGGTGAGAAAAATTCGGTTCGACGCGCGTAGTCATCATTTATTACGCGGCGGCGTAGGAACGCCGCCGCGCCTGTCGGAACGGGTGGATGATGGGATTCGAACCCACGGCCCCCTGGACCACAACCAGGTGCTCTAACCACTGAGCTACATCCACCGCGTAGACGGTTCGTGCCATATCGACATGATAAATTCAACGGCTTAGTAGGTCAATTGCATAGACCGTTCGGCAGCGATCGCGGCTGCGATGTCCCTTTCCAGTTGCTTGTCGCGCCCGAGTTCGACCATGTGAGTTTTTTGTTCCTTGCCCAGCGGCGTTCGCCTGCGTGAGACTTCCCCAGGCCTGATGAACAGGTCGTATGCCTCCGAGGCGCTGGTGATTTGCGGCTGGGGTAGGTTGGAGCGATAGACGGTTACTTCCACGTTTGCGGCAAATCGCTGCCTGTCGCCCTGGGCGGGGCGAATGGTTACCTTGGCGACGCGATAGATTGTCTGTACGGTTCCCTCTTCCAGATCCTGCCAGGAGGCGGCGTCGCGCCGCCAGAACTCGAAAAGATATCTGCCGGTCATCGGGCGGGTGGTGATGAGACCTTGGCGGCGGTTCTGACGGTCTATTTTGAAGTCGTATCTTCGCAGGGTGCGCACCGAGGCGTCCCAGACGGCGTTGAAGTCGCGCCGCGCGGGGTCGGTGGTTTCCGAGGCGGCCGTCGGTGAAGTGTAGGTGGCGCATCCGCACGCCGCACACAGCGACCCAAGTGCGATAAAGAATGTCATGAGACTGTTTGCCATTTTAGCGCCCATAAGAAAATTTGTCCGAGAAGAAATTATATCGTACTGTTCCCAATGAGCAAACTCATTATACAGGCCACCGCACGTCCCGACACCAGTTCTCTGGGTCGGGAAGCCAATGCCCCGCCCCGGTCGGCGCCCTTCCGGCCGGGGTCTCTTTATTCGACGCCGCATTTACTTTAACCGCACGGACTTGGCGCGTCTATACGCGATGACCTGGTCGGCCAGCACGCCGAACAGGATAACCGTGCCCATTACGGCGAAGTTCAGCGAACTGGGGATCTCCATGAGGTTTACGAAATTCTGCAACACCTGTATAAGCGCCGCGCCTATGAGGATGCCGATGATGGAGCCCTCCCCTCCCCGCAGCGAACATCCGCCCAGCACCGCCGCGGCGATGCCGTAAAGTTCGTAAAAAGTCCCGTGGGTCGAGGGCGTGACCATGTTGGTGTAAAAGGCGAACAGCACGCCCGATATGCCCGTAAGACCCGCCGCGAGAATATATGCGCTTGCGGTGACGAGATTGGTTTTGATTCCCGAGAACCTGGCGGCCTCTTCGTTGCGTCCCACGGCCAGGAGGTAGCGCCCGTAAACGGAACGGTGAAGAACAATCCACATTATCAGCGCGACACCCAGCAGCAGGATGAACGACATTGGAACCTGTATCTTATGCAACGGTGCCATGTGCCCGAAAATCATCGAGGCGTCCAGCCAGGGTATCCGTATTCTGTAAAACGGCTCCGTTTGCCTGAAGATCAGCGAGAAGCCAAGACAGCACAGACCCAATGCAGCGGCCAGGAGAACCACGTGAGATAATATACGCACGGGGATATGTTTTATCCGGCTTAAGGCGGCCGCCCTGACGGCCGCTATCAATGCGTACAGTATTATGAATACGATGGTCCAGGCGAAAAAGGCGGTCGGGAATGTCTGCGTGAAGGATTGCGGAAGCGAGGTAAAGTAGGAGCCCAAGGCCTGCGGGAACGATTTTTCAGCGTTGTACAGAAAGGTTAGCGGACTGATTAAAAGGCAAACGATCAGTTGCAGGCCTAGCAGGAAACCGGTGCCCTGGGCGATCCTTTTCGGCGATTGCGCCTTGGCGAACCCGATATACAACACCAGGGCCACCAGAATAATCGGCACTATCAACCACACCGGAATCATACCTTCCTGCAGGAAGGTGAGAATTCCGTAAGATTCCTGCCCGAATCCCTTTGTGGTGTCGTCGGCGACGAATCTCGCCAGCCCACGATAAATCAATAATCCACATAAGGTTACAATAAATGCCTGCATGCGGAATCTCGTGATAAGCAGTCCGTGAATCGCCCCCAGCACCATGCATCCGGCAACGACCGTCGGCGCCGCGACCTGCCACGACCATCCCCACTGGCGCAGCATCATGGCCAGTATCACCCCCTGAAACGCCAGCATCGAGCCCACTGAAAGATCGATCCCCCCGGTGATAATCACTAACCCGGCGCCGATGCTGAAGATGCCGAACATGCTGACCAGGCGGGCGGTGTTCTGCAGATTCAGTTCGCTGAGGAACCGCGGATTGATGCACGAGACGATGGCGCAGAGTTCCACTAACAGTAATAATATTCCAAGTTCTTTTTTCATCGCCCCTGCTCCTGCAGCGTGTGGTTTTCTATCCGTCCCAGCGCAAGTTGCATAATCTTTTCCTCGGTGCAGTGTTCCCTGTGCAGTATACCGGTAATCATACCCTCGTGCATCACCGCAATGCGGCTGCTGACGCCCAGTATCTCTTCCATGTCGCTGCTTATCATCATTATCACCACGCCCGCCTCGGCAAGGTCGCGCATGAGTTTGTATATTTCGCTCTTGGCGCCCACGTCGATGCCCCGCGTGGGCTCGTCGAAGATCAGCACCTTGGGTTTCAGCGCCAGCCACTTGGCCAGTATCACCTTCTGCTGATTGCCGCCCGAGAGATTCATTACGTTCGTTTCGACCGAGGGCGTGCGGATGTTCAGCGATTCGCATTGCCCGGATGCGACGCGGCGCTCGGCGCCGTTGTTCACCAGACCCAAAGTGGCACAGTCCCCCAGACTGGGCAGGGTGATGTTCTCCCGCACGCTCATTCCCTGCACCAGCCCCGCGCGATGGCGGTCTTCGGGAATAAGGTACACGCCGTTGTTTACCGCGTCGCGCGGCGAGCGTATTTTCAGCTCCCGCCCCTCCAGAAGAATCCTTCCGGACACCTTCCGGTCAACGCCGAATATCGCCTGGGCCAGTTCGCTGCGCCCCGCCCCGACAAGCCCGGCGAAACCGAAAATTTCTCCGCGCGAGATGTCGAAGTCGATTTTGTGCCGGGGGCGATACGTGGTGCGAAAGTCGCGCACCCGGAAGTACCCCGTCTGCTCCCGCCCAGAGGCGCGCGTGAAGAACTTGTCCAGGTCGCGCCCCACCATCAGGCGGATCATCTTGTCGTGCGTGATGTCGTCGCCGGTCAGTTGCCCCGCGTTGGCGCCGTCGCGCAGAACCACTACGCGATCGGCGCACTGCTTGACCTCTTCGATGCGGTGGGAAATGAATATTATCGTTACGCCCTTGGACCTCAACTCGCGGATGATTTCCAGCAATCGGGCCGTCTCGTTCACCGTAAGGGCTGAGGTCGGCTCGTCCATCATCAGGATCCGCGCGTTAAGCGACAGGGCCTTGGCAATCTCGACCATCTGTCTCTGTGCGATGGAGAGTTCGCTCAGCGGCGTCCACGGCGAGACGTTCAGTCCGAGGGGCGCCAGGTATTTTTGCGTATCGGCGGCGATGCGCCGGCGATTTACGAGTTTCAGCGGGCCGCCGACGGTCGGCTCGCGACCCAGGAACACGTTGCCCGCAACGTCAAGGTTGTCCAGGACCTCCAGTTCCTGGTGAATGAGTCCTATGCGATGATTGATTGCGTCGGTGACCGAGGAAATCCGCACCGGGCTTTCGTCTATGAAAATTCGCCCCTCGTTGGGCTGGTAAATCCCCCCGATGATTTTCATCAGGGTGGATTTTCCGGCCCCGTTTTCGCCCACCAGGCCCAGCACCTCCCGGGGATATATTTCCAGCGACACGTTATCCAGCGCGACAACACCGGGAAATCTCTTACAGATACCCTTTGCTTCGAGGATCGGACGGTTCATTCAAAGGCCTATTTTTCCGCCAGTAGTTCTTTGCGCCAGGACCAGTATTTATCCACGTTTTGTTTTTTGATTTTTTTCGTTTCGATGATGATCGTCTCGTCCGTGGGGATTACTGACTTGTCTCCCTCGAGAATGGTGTTCATGATTTTCATGGCCTGGTATCCGAATTCGAACGGTTGCTGAACCACCGTTCCGTGGATGGCGCCGTCCTTGATTCCCTGGAGGGTGTCTTCCTCGGCGTCGAAGCAGACGATTTTGACCTCCCCGACTTTTCCGGCCTGTTTTACGGCGCTGAGACACGCCGGTCCGTTGTAGTTCCACAGGCCCACCAGGCAATCTATGTCGGGATTGTTGGTTATGGCGTCGAGCGCGTTTGCCTTGGCGCGAGCGGTGTCCGTGTCGTCCGTGCGCACGTCGAGTATCTTGATGTTCGAGCCGGACAGTTCTTCCCTGATGCCCTGTTCGCGCTCCTTGGCGTTTTGCGCGTCGCGTTTGCCCACGAATATCATTATCTCCCCGCCTTCGGGCAGGGCTTCCTTGATGAGTTCGCCGGCCTGGTGACCAGCGGCGACGTTATCGGTGCCCACGTAGCACGCCCTGTCGGACTCGGGCGCGTCGCTGTCGACGCATATGACCAGCATCTCGGCGGCGAGTTTGTTGATCATTTCGCGCTCGTTTACCGGGTCAACGGGACTGATCGCCAGTCCGTCGATTCCCATGGCCATCAGGTCGTTGCATATTCGCGTCTGGCGCGCTGCGCTTCCGTCGCCGGGCAGGCGGAATATGACCTTGACGTCGGGCAGTTCCTTTTCCGCTTTTCGGCAGCCCTTCTTGGCGTAATTCCAGAAATTGGCCGCGTTGTTGGTTACAAACGCGAGTTTGCGCGGAGAGGTTTTTTCTCCCGGCTGTTTTTGTCCGTTTTCCTTCCGGCCGTTTTTCGACCGGTCGGTTTTCCGCCCGCCGTTTTCGTCTTCAACCGGCGTTTTCTCGACTTTTTCGCAACCGGCAAAAGCAACCGACAGCACCAGGACCAGGCACGTGCTTAAAATGCGTTTCATGATGTTATCCTTAATGGTATCTCGTTATTAATACGCCGCCTCGACGGCGAGGCGATTTCACCCGCCGTCGTTTTTAATTAATACATTTTCTCCGGCTGGCATTCAAGGAATATCTGCCTGCCCCAAAGGGGAGATAGGTCGGATATCGTCGTTTACGCCAGCAGGTCGTCACGATAACAGCGCTACTCTCAGGTGGTTCAGTCCCGTAAGCGCGGCTCGCCTGCGGATGATTTGTCGCGAGCCGCTAAACACGTGCCTGTGGACGTCGCATCCGTCGGCGCCGGCCAGTGCGACGTATACCAGCCCGACGGGCTTTTCGGCAGTGTCCCGCACCGTCACAGCCCGGTGCGGGGGCGTTCCACCTGCCGGTCCGGCCACGCCGGTGACGCCGATGCCCCAGTCGCTTTCGAATCGTTTTCGCACGCCCTGGGCCATAGCGCCGGCGACCTGTTCACTGACGGCGCCGTGTTTTTCGAGCACGTCCGCGGGGACGCCGAGTTGCTGTTGCTTGATGCGATTGTCGTAGGCCACCACGCCCCCGAGGTAGTAATCGCTTGCCCCGGGAACGTCGGTGATCAGTCCGCCCAGCAGCCCGCCGGTGCAACTCTCTGCGACGGCCAGAGTCCGGCGTTTTTCGCGCAGCAGCCGACCCACGACGCCGGCCATGGTCTGCTCGTCAAGTCCTACGACCAGTTCGCCGAGTCTGCCGCAAATTTGCTCGACGGCGCGTTGAGCGTCACGGCGGGCGAGGTCGGCGTTTTCGTTTCGCGCCACCACGCGGATGGTGATCCATCCGGACGATACCTTCGTGCCGATTGCGACCGGCGCGTCGTGTGTCATCATGTCGGCGATCCTTGCGGCGATGTCCGACTCGCCTGCGCCGAAAGCGTGGACATAGCGCCGTACGCACGCGGTTGACCGGACGCAGGCCTTAATCCGCCCGGCGACTTTGTGGTTGAACATGTGCTTCATCTCGTCGGGAACGCCGGGCATGACGAATATTTGCGCATCGCCCAGGTGTGTGGCTATGCCGGGCGCCGTGCCGATGTCGTTTTTCAACGGCTCGGCGCCTGCGGGGATAAGCGCCTGGGAGCGGTTGATTTCGGCCATCTCTCGCCCGCGCCTGCGGAAAAACTCCTCGATGTCGCCCAGGCAGTTCTCGTCGGTCGCCAGTACCGTCCCCAGTGCCTCGGCCAGTCCCCGGCGGGTCAGGTCGTCGCCCGTGGGTCCAAGCCCGCCGGTTATCATTATCAGTTGTGCCCTTTGGGCGGCGTATTTCAGCGCATCGGCGATTTCGCCGCGGTTGTCGCCCACCGTCATTTCGAGGATGGTCTCGATTCCCAGGTTGCCAAGCCGCTCGGCCAGCCATATCCCGTTTGTGTTGGTCGAATCTCCGGCCAGCAACTCGTAGCCCACGCATATAATCGCCGCCTTCATGGCGAGTCGCCCTTCCGCTCGGACAGTTCGCGGACCACGTGGTACAGCGCCTGTGTGCCGTCTTTTCCGTACCCTGCTTGGCTTGCGGCGTCGAACATAGTCTCGGCGAGATTGGCGCCCTTGAGGTTTATGCCAAGTTTGCGGGCGGCCTCGACCGCCAGGCGAAGGTCCTTGAGTTGGTAGTCCACGAAGAAGCCCGCGCGGTTGTCCCCGGAGATCATTTTTGGTCCGAGGTTCTGTAGGATCCACGACGCCGCCGCGCCCGAGCAGACTGCCTGGAGTACTGCCTGGAGGTCCACGCCGGATCGCTCGGCCAGCGTCAGCGCCTCTGCGGCGGCGAGCAGGTGCAGACCGCCGAGTATCTGGTTGCACAGTTTGGTGGTGTAACCGGACCCTGACGGTCCGCAGTAGGTTATGGTGCGCCCCATTGCCTCCAGCACGGGCATGGCGCGGGTAAAATCCTCCTTGCGCCCGCCGACCATTATGCTCAGCGTTCCGGCTTGCGCGCCGCCCTGTCCCCCGGAGATGGGCGCGTCGAGGAACGCGGCGCCATTCGCGCCCAGCGCCTCGCTGCACCGCCCGGCCACCGGCGGCGAGACGGTCGAGCAGTCCACGGCTATGAGCCCATCGTGCGCGCCGGCGACGATGCCGGTTTGCTCGTTTAGCATGACCTCGATGACGTCCTCGTCGGCGGTTACGCACGAAACGACCACGTCGCCGGCGGCGGCGACCTCGGCGGGGCTCCGGGCCACGCGGGCGCCTGCCCGGCTGAGATGGTCGGCCTTGGCGGGCGTGCGGTTGTATACCGTTATCTCAAAGCCCTCCTTGAGAATGTTCATAGCCATCGGCTCGCCCATGATGCCCAGACCCACAAAGCCGGCCTTTATGTCCTCGTTACTCATAAAAACTTCTCCTGTTGCGATACTGGTTGATCAGTTGATTTTACCCGCCGCAGGCGAGCGGTTAATCGGTTTTTAGATTCACGGGTGCACTGATTCACCGATTCACCGACCTGTGTCAATTTATCGCCAAATCCCGTGACAGGCAATTGTCCGGCGGCGGACAATATGATATTTATATTATCGCCCGGCGATTCGGGCGGGACGGAGATTATGACTGCGATCATGACAACGACGAACGTGCTTGCCGCCTGGACGGACGTTTTCGTAAAAAGCAGGTTCCTGGGAAACACGCTGTGGCAGTGGCTGGCGCTTCTGGGGGTGCTGCTTGGCAGTTTCGTTATCGGAAGGGTGGTCTCATTTTTCCTGGACAGGCAGGGCCGGCGACTGGAGGAGCGCCTGCAACTGATTTCGACTCTGCTGCGAAGCGCATCAAGGCCTGCATCGCTGGTGATACTGGCCGGGGGACTGTACCTGGCCGGGCAGTTCATGAACCTCACCTACGTCGAAAATGGCGTTGAGAAGATGGATTTGACATCTTTCTGGTTCAACGTCTGCCGGACTATCGCGGTGCTTGCGGCGGGATGGTTCATCTATCGCCTGGTGGACGTGGTGGAGTTTTACCTGCGCCGATGGACTTCGCGCACCGAAACACTGCTGGACGACCAGTTGGTGCCCATGATACGCAAGACGCTGCGGGTGTTCGTGGTCATCGTGGTGCTGCTGTTCGTTGCCCAGAACATATTCAACTGGAACATAGGGGCGCTTCTGGCGGGCCTGGGGGTGGGCGGACTGGCGTTCGCCCTGGCGGCAAGGGACATGCTGGCCAATCTTTTCGGCTCGATAACCATCTTTGCGGACCGCCCGTTCCAGATGGGCGACTGGGTGATAATCAATGACCAGCAGGGCGTAATTGAGGAGGTGGGCTTCCGCTCGACTCGCATCCGCCTGTTCAACGGCCACCAGGTGATTATGCCCAATTCCGTCGTGGCAAACGCCACCATAGAAAACGTCGCCCGACGCGGCTTCATCCGCCGGGTGATGAACGTAACGATCACCTACGACACTCCCCCCCAGAAGGTGCAGCGGGGCGTGGAGATTCTCCGGGAGATGCTCGAAGAACGCAGCGAGCACCTTCACCCGGACTACCCCCCGCGGGTTTATTTCAACGATTTCAATGCCGCCAGTTTGAACATCATCGTCTATTACTGGTTCGTCCCCCCGCAATGGTGGCAGTACAACCAGTTCAATCACGACTTCAACATGGAGCTGCTGCGCCGGTTCAACCAGGAGGGCATCGAGTTCGCCTTCCCCACGCAGACACTGTACGTCAAGCAGGATTCGCCAATCGAAGCCGACATTCGCCTCGGCGAAGGGCCGCGGCGCGGAAAAGTGCAGACTTAGCGGATCCTGACGGAACGGGAGAAAGCCATGGCCAAGTTGCTCAGCGACGATAAATACGCGGTGAACGGGCGCCTGGTGGCGGTGGACAACGGCGGCATGATCGGTCCGATGTTTACGCTGCGCGTGCCGCCGAACACCTTCGACCTCCAGCGCCCGGGCAGTTACATGGACTTCATCCTCCTGGACACGCATCGAAAGACGCTCAAGAAGCGGTTCCACGTCGACGACGAGTTGCAGGTGATAATCCACGCCTCTGCGGCGGGGCTCCAAAAGGGCACGCGTGACGAAAAGACCTTCTACCCCCGCCCGCCCGGTAGGGCGCAGCGCATCAACCACTGCCGGCGGGAATTCTCCGGCGCCTCGCCGGTCAACGGAAAGGTAATCGACAACGACGGGCGAAACACCATCATCGTCGAGGCCGGCGCGCCGATTGCGCTTACGCTCCTGGATTACACCCCCGCAAGCACCAAGAAGGTGAAGGTCAACTCGTGGGTGACGTTCTGGCCCGCGCCCCCCACGCACGGAATCATACTCGGGAAGGTATAAGCCGGGCCCAGGCGTCGGTCAAAGACCTTGCCGGACCACCGACAATTATACGCGGCGGCGTGGTAGCGCCGCCGCGCTATGAATGGGAACGCCGCCGCGACAGGCGCCAATGCCCGCGGATTGCAATCCATCGGCTTTGAATGAACGTCTTGGTTCTCAATGCTTGAGATTAGCACCGGGATGTATATGATTTGTTCTACATGAACGAAGCGCCGAATAACTCATCCGCTGCGCAGGGCGACGGTGGCGGCGCGCCCGGACAATCCGTGGTGGAGGCGATATTGTTTTCCTCCGAGGCGCCGCTAAGCGCCGAGCGCATAGCGAAGGTAGCCGAACTGCGAGGTGCAAAAGCGGTCAAAAAGGCCGTGGAATACCTCAACGAAAAATACGAGCGGATGGGCTGCGCGTTTCGCATCGAGGAAATCGCCGGGGGGTACCAGATGCTCACCAGGGGCGAATATCACCGGGTGCTGTCGCGCCTGTTTCAGTCCCGCAGGGAGACCCGCCTGACATCGGCTGCCATGGAGACGCTTGCGATAGTGGCGTACCGCCAGCCGGTCCTCCGCGCCGACGTGGAGGCGATACGCGGCGTGGCGTGCGGGGAGGTCCTCCGCGGGCTGATGGAAAAGCAGCTCGTAAA
>CAYZPY010000050.1:0-15194 GCA_964480425.1 uncultured Planctomycetaceae bacterium | reverse complement strand
AAGTTTTTTCACGTCTACTTACGACAATCATTTACAGACAAAGCAATTGGCTCGGGCGGACGGACAGTAACTCTTGTCCGGGCGCCACAGGGCGGGTTAATATTTAATCCTATGGGACACACAGGAGAAATCCAGAAGGTCCCCCCCGACCAGCGCGGCGAGGCGATATGCTTTTTGATTTCCGGGAGCAGGCACACCAGTCTGCTCGGCGGTGGCGCGCTGTTGTCCCGCTCTGCGCCGAGCATTTGCGGGGGTGAGAATTCGACGATGTGGCGAATGCTGAAGGGCGAAAAATGCGCCGCCGTGGTCTCCGTCGTCAAAAGGCCCGGGCGATTCGGAATGATGTTTTTCAGCCCGCCCGACGCCCCCGGTGTGGACAGCGGCGATCTGGGCGAACTGCTCAGATTCGCCGCACAACAGGGGCTCAAGGAAGGCCTGTCCATCGTACAGGCGATGGCGCGACCCAATGCCCCACGGGAACAGGACGTATTGGCAAAAAGCGGGCACCGGCGCCTGGCGGATTTGATCTCGATGAAACTGAATTTGCGCAGGCATCCCGTCGATCGGAACGAACCGTCGGGATTGCAGTGGCTGGAATACGGCCGATATTCCGAGGCGCAACTGTCCGAAATTATCGAGGCGACATACACCGATTCGCTGGACTGTCCCGCCTTAAGGGGTCTGCGCGACGTTCACGACGTTATCGCCACGCACAAATCAAGCGGCAGGTTCACTCCCCGCTCGTGGTGGCTGGTAAAACACCGCCGGCGCTTTGCCGGATGCATACTGCTGAACGACTCGACGGCGCCCGGGGAGGCGGACGTGGTTTACATGGGCGTCGCGCCGCAGTTCCGCGGGATGGGCCTGGGAAGGGTCATGATCAACCGCGCCGGTCGGTTCGCCCTTAAAAGGGGATGCAAAAGCATAATCCTGGCAGTGGACGCATCGAACATTTTTGCAAAACGCATTTATGAATCGGAAGGTTTCCGTCCGATATCCGTCAGGACGGCGTACATCATGTCGGCAAAAAGCAACTCTCAACAGGGGCAAGTGGATTAATAGTGAATAATTTGTGGAATAAACTTTTTTTTATGCGCCAACTTTCCAACTGCGAGCACCTTGTGTGGCGGTGGATAATAACATGGGCTGTTTGCCATTGACCGCGCGAATTCAAAGCCATTACATTTGCCTTAGTCGGGATAGTCAGTAAGCGAACGAAACGAACCAAAATAAGAATCCCGATCAGCAGGCGGGCGTACGGTGATTCACGTGGAACCTGAAAAGTCATGAGGGACTGACAATGGAATGCACGATAAAGGAATCTTTTCCAGACCAGCAGACAATCCGGGAAATACTCACCCGCCTTCAAAAGAGGATAGGCCCGCAGCGCTTCAACGCCTGGTTCAGACACGGAACGCGCATGGATATTGACAACGGTCTGATTAAAGTCGCCGCGCCGAACCTGTTCGTAGCCAACTGGATTGAAACCCACTTCAGCGGCGAGATTGCCGCAGCCGCCGAATCGCAGACCGGAGAATCCAAAAAAGTTCTGGTGACGATAGACCCGTCCCTCAGCGGCGAGTTGCGCAAGAATCAGCTCGACTCCCAGGCGAAAATCGTATCCACCACCAGACAGGGGCGCAGCCGACCGCGAAAGCCCCTCGCCGCCGTCTCTTTAAAGTACACCCTCGATGATTTTGTGATCGGGGCGAGCAACAAGCTGGCGTATTCGGCGGCCAAGGCGCTGACCGCAAAAACCCCCCCGCCGTTTAATACACTATTCGTCCACGGAACCTGCGGCGTGGGCAAAACCCACCTGCTGCAGGGCATCTGCCGGGCATTCTCAAAATCGAGAAAGTCTGACCCGCAGCGATGGAGATACGTAACTGGCGAACAGTTCACCAACGACTTCGTGCGGGCCATCAGGGAGAAAAAGTTCGACCGCTTCCGCAATTCCTATCGCGGGGTTGATCTGCTGGCCATCGACGACATACATTTCCTGGCAGCAAAAAAAGCCACACAGGACGAATTCCTCCACACGTTTAACGCCATAAGTTCCGCCGGCAAGCGAATAGTGATGGCCTCGGACACGCACCCCAAACTCCTTGGCGGCGTCAACCAGCAGCTGACCAACCGGTTCATCGCCGGGATGGTGGTGAAGATCGCCCCGCCGGAAAAATCAATCCGCATCGAGATACTCCGACGCAAGTCCGCGGCGATGCGCCTCAAACTCGATGAAAACATCCTGGAATACATAGCGTCATCGGCGCGCGGTTCGGTGAGGGAACTGGAAGGCGCGCTTATAAAACTCGCCGCGGTCGCGGCGATTCAAACCGAGCCCCTGGACATACCGCAGGTGGCGCGCATCCTGGCCGAGCAACTCGCACGCTCCGACGGCGTGGTAACCCTTGGCGACATCGAGGCGACGGTGACGGCGTATTTTGGAATAACACCCGCCGACATCCATTCCTCCCGTCGGACAAAGACGGTATCCGCCGCCAGAATGCTCGCCATGTACCTTGCTCGAAAACACACCTCCATGTCGTATCCCGAAATCGGAAAATACATCGGAAAGAATCATTCCTCGGTCGTACTGGGCGTGCAGCGCATGGAGAAACTTCTGGCCCGCGGCGCCGAGATAAGCTGGTCGTCCCCGGCGGGCACCAGGAAAATGCCCGCCGGCGAACTGGCCGACATGCTCTCGGAGCAGTTGAAATAAGCCCACCCGGGCCCATGCTCGATAAACCGGCCTCGAAATTGATTCCCCCGCACAATCCAAATAAGATATGCTCAGTGGCATATTAATAATTCTTATGAGAACGAAGGACGATATCAGTTTAACTTGTTTTGCCCGATAATCGGAACCCCCAATCCGCCGAGCGGCGGACGATTGAATCGGCAGTTATATCTCAAACAGGAGAACAATTATGGCCGGCCAGTTCATTGACAGCATCATGGAAACCGTTGTCGCCCGCAACCCCGGTGAGCAGGAGTTTCACCAAGCGGTCCGCGAGGTTGCAGAATCCATCGCCCCGGTGATCGACAAAAATCCCCGGTTCGCCAAGGCAAAAATATTCGAGCGGATGGTGGAGCCCGAGCGCCAGATAATGTTCCGCGTGCCGTGGGTGGACGATTCGGGCAACGTGCGAATAAACCGCGGATTCCGCGTGCAGTTCAACAGCGCCATCGGACCCTACAAGGGCGGATTGCGGTTCCACCCGTCGGTTTACCTGGGGATCATCAAGTTCCTCGGATTCGAGCAGATATTCAAAAACGCGCTGACCACCACGCCCATCGGCGGGGGCAAGGGCGGAAGCGACTTCGACCCCAAGGGCAAGTCCGACGAGGAAGTGATGCGCTTTTGCCAGAGCTTCATGAGCGAGTTGTACCGCCACGTCGGGCCGGACACCGACGTACCGGCCGGCGACATCGGCGTTGGCGGCAGGGAAATCGGATACATGTACGGGCAGTATCGCAAACTCACCAACACCGTTACCGGCGTGCTCACCGGAAAAGGCCTGGACTGGGGCGGCTCGCTCGTCCGAACCGAAGCCACGGGGTACGGGCTGACGTATTTCGTAACGCGGATGCTCGAGGACAAGGGAAAATCCTGGAAGGGACTGCGCGTGGTCATATCCGGCTCGGGCAACGTGGCCATTTACGCCACCGAGAAGGTCCAGCAGCTCGGCGGACACGTGGTCGCGCTGTCCGACAGCAACGGATACATCGTCGACGACGACGGTATCAAGCTCGATACGGTCAAGGACATAAAGGAAGTCCGACGCGGTCGAATACGCCAATACGCCGAGAAGCACGACTCGGCCGAGTACCACGAGGGCTGGCAGGGAATCTGGACCGTACCGTGCGACGTGGCGCTTCCCTCGGCCACGCAGAACGAGATAGACGGCGACGCCGCCAAGAAACTGGCCGAAAACGGATGCATCGCCGTGGGCGAGGGCGCCAACATGCCCTCCACCCCCGAGGCGATACAGATATTCAGGGAAAACGACATATCCTTCGGTCCTGCCAAGGCGGCCAATGCCGGCGGCGTGGCCACCAGCGCGCTGGAGATGTGTCAGAACTCCATGCGAATGAGCTGGACGTTCGAGGAAGTTGACAAGCGCCTCCAGCGGATAATGAACGATATTTACGACCAGTGCGTCCGGGCGTCAGAGGAATACGAACTCAAGGGCGACCTCGCCGCGGGCGCCAACATCGCCGGTTTCACCAAGGTCGCAAATGCAATGCTCGCACAGGGCATCGTGTAGTTAGAATTGGCACGGCGGCACTCGTGATGGTTAAGCCGCAGAGGAAGCAGAGGGATTATATTATCTCTTTGCAAAATAGCGCGGCGGGGTTCCCGCGCGGCCGCGTCAAATATGCCACCAAAGAAGTCGGCGGCCCGGACAGGCCGCCGACCCTTTTAACTGTCATCACCGTTTGCGATGGCGAGCATGTGTTTTAATTTATCGGCGAAGCCGGCGTCGACCAGTTCGCGCAGTTGCCAGGGCGTGTAAAACACCTCAAGCATCACGGTTCCGTCGTAGCCGATGCGGTGCAGTGTGCGTGCGACGGCATGGACGTTCAGCGTCCCGTGTGAAGGCATTAAATGCTCGTCGTCCCGACCGGAATTGTCGGACATGTGGACGTAAATCAAGTGCCCCCTGGTTTTGGCAAGCATGGCCGGCGGGTCGCCCACCATGTTGGCGTGGCCGGTGTCGAAGCAGATGCCGGTATTCGGCGCGTCCACCTGCGCGATGATGTTCGCCAGTTCGCCCACGTCCGGGCCCAGAGGGTGATAAGCGGGCAGGTTTTCAAAAGCGTATTTTACACCGATGCGCCGGCCGAACTTTCCCAGTTCTTCTATCGAACGTTTCAATTGCTCCACCCTCATCCGGCGCTCGTCCGGTCCGACTCCGTCCTTGCGTATGGTCGAGCAATGCACGACCACCATCCATCCGCCCAGTTGGAGCACCAGTTCTCCGTCGTCTTTGAATGTCTTCACGGCAAATTTTCTGTCCTGCTCATTCGTGGCCGAGGGATCGTATTCCTCCCCGAACAGCCCGTGTATGCTGTCGAGGGGCATTTGCCCCTCTTGCACCGCGCGGCGGATGTCATCCGTCGTTACTTTGGCACTCTGATTGCGATATGCCTGCACGACGGTGCACCCCAACTGCCGGAAACACCACAGCCATTCATCGGGAGGAAATTCCTCGAATCCGACCGGCGCCACGGTTCCAAGCCGCACCGCCATTGCGATTAACCCGCCTCCAGGCGTTTGCGAATGTACTGCGCCCTTGCCGCGGCGCGCTGGTCGCTGTCAAGCTCCCGCCCGAGTATCTTCTGAAGATGCGCCGGCTGAATCTCCTGGTACAACTGGTTCACCGTCCGCAGACTGACATCCTCCACGCGCCCCAGGTTAATCCCCAGTCGCACGAGCGACAGCAGGTACATGGTTTCCTCGCTGCTCATGATCCGCGCGGACTTCAACAGCGCCACAGAGCGATATATTTTGTCGTCCAGAACTTCCGGCTGCTCGTCCTGAAGCGCCTTGCGCACCCGCCGCTCGTACTCGATCACCTTGGGAATAATCCTGTTGCAGAAATCCTCTACGATCTCCTGTTCGCTTTTTCCCAGCGTGGTCTGATTGGAAATCTGGAAGAAGTCTCCGACCGCCTCGGTCCCCTCGCCGTACAGCCCTCGAACCGCCAGGTGCATGTCCCGCGTCGCCCGCAGCACCTTCTCGATCTCGCCGCTCATCTTGAGCGCCGGCAGGTGCACCATCACGCTGATTCGCAGCCCCGTCCCGACGTTTGTCGGACACGCCGTGAGGTACCCGAACCGCCCGTGGAAGGCGAAGCCAAGCCGCTCCTCGAGGAGATCGTCTATTCTGTTGCATTCCGCCATGGCCTGCTCGAGCTGCAGACCGCTGCGGAGCAGTTGGATGCGGAGGTGGTCTTCCTCGTTGACCATAATGGCGATGGTTTCCGAGCCGCTGATGGCCACGCCGCGCGGATGGTCGGCCTCTGCGTGCTGGCGAGAAATGAGGTGCCGCTCGACGAGCAGTTGCCTGTCGAGCTCGCCTGCGGCGGCGACGTCCACAAAGAACATCTCCGGCGCCACGCCGGAAGAGAGCAGTTCGTCCCTGAGGCGCGACTCCAGTTCGCGCTGTTTCTGTCGGGAGCATCGCGGAAGGAAGGGCATCCCCGCCAGGTTGCGCGCAATGCGCACCCGCGAGGAGATCACCACGTCGTGCATGGGACCCACGCCCTTTAGCCACTCTCCGCCTCGCTTGGTCAGGTCGGCAAGTTTCATACTGTCTCGATGTCCCTGATCTGGTCGCGGAGTTTCGCCGCCGCCTCGTAATCCTCGGACGCCACGGCGTCTTTCAACTGCCCGCGAAGGCGCAGAATCGCCACCTGCTTCTTCTTATCGTGCCCGGCGTGCCTGGGAACTTTGCCCACGTGCTGCACGGCGCCCTGCTGGGCGCGCTTCAGCAGCGACTCCAGGCCGGACTCGAACACCTCGTAATCGTGCGGGCAACCGAGCAGACCTTCCCGGCGAAACTCCGCGAATGTCATCCCGCACACGTCGCAGCGGAGTTCGGAATATTCGTCCTGTGAGGATGACTGAAGAATAAAGTCCTCCAGCAACTGGCTGATGGGGACGTTGGCCTTTATGGTCACGCCTTCGGAGACCGCGCACTGTTCGCACAGATGCTTCTCAATCTTTTCCCCGTTCACAATCTCCGTCATGTGCACGGTGGCGGGCTTGCCGCATTTATCGCACTTTAGATTCATCGCAATGCTCCACAATCCTTATCGTAGATGCCGCTTCAGTCGGCGTCAAGACCGCCGGTGTGGGGATAATACGCCGCCGAGCATTCGGGCGCCTCGGTCACGACGATTCTGTACAGTAATTCTCCGTCGAGCCGGCGGGAAATTTCATCGGCCAGGTACTGTGCCACCAGTTCCGCCGTGGCGCCGGTGCGCGAGAAATAATGCAGTTCGTTGAGGTTCCCCCCGTCAATCTCGCCGAGAACCTCACTCATGGCACGACGGACCTGCAAAAAATCGATCACCATTCCCGTGCGCCTGTTGGGGTTTTTGGAGCGGAAGGTAGCCACCACGCGCCAGTTGTGCTCGTGCAGGGGTTCGAACTCGTCCTCGGCGTGTCCCTGGGTCTGTCGAACCGCGTGCGCGCCGCGAAAAGAACCTTCCACGCTGACTTCGTAAACGGCCATGTCTATTTACATTATACCTTCGCCCGCAATGCTTGCAAAAGACGGTGCCGGTTCATGCGACCGCAACATAGTTGCCGATTCAATGGTAGAACGGATATCGTTTATTGAAATCGGAGTCAGTAAATAATGTTCGGTCTTTTTAACATAGACAAGCCGGCGGGCAAGACAAGCCACGACGTGGTGTCGGTAGTGCGCCGTCTGCTGGGGCGAGGCGTAAAAGTCGGACACGCCGGAACGCTCGACCCGTTCGCCACCGGCGTGCTGGTAGTGTGCGTCGGTCCCGCCACGCGACTGGCCGACTACATCCGCCGGATGCCCAAGCGATACCGCGCGGAAATCACACTCGGCGCCGTTAGCACCACCGACGACCCGGAAGGGCAAATCACGCCGCGACCGAATGCGTCGCCGCCGGATGAAAAAATCATCATACAGACGATGGAACGGTTTGTCTGCCAAATCGAACAGGTCCCCCCGTCCTACTCGGCGGTGCATCATCGCGGCCGGCGTGCTTACAAACTCGCCCGCGCCGGCGACAGGCCCAACCTTCGGGCGCGAACGGTATACGTCCACAACATAAATCTGCTGAGTTACGATTGGCCCGAACTTTCGATTGAAGTCACCTGCGGCGCCGGCATGTACGTGCGGGCTCTGGCGCGCGACATCGGCAAGGCCCTGGAGGTGGGCGGATACTGCACTAAGTTAAAGCGCACTGCCGTCGGAAGGTTCACACTCGAAGCGGCCGTAACGCTCGAAACACTCGACCCGCCGCGGGATATCATCTCACCACTCGCCGCCGTCGAATCGCATGCAAAAATATCTCTCGACGACGCCGAACTTGCAAAATTCATCAACGGCCGACCGGTTCAAATAAACCCCTCACGCCTCAACTCCATATTTTCGTCCAAAACGTCTTATGGTTCCACAGAATCCGATATTGAAGTAGCTGTATTGAATTCCGAAGGAAACTTAGTCGCAATAGGTCGATGCGATTCCTCCCAGGAAATCATCAAGCCCGCAAAGGTTTTTACAAAATAAATTTGGCCGCCCTGCCGCGTGAAGTACCTCCCTTGCGGGAGAACCTGCACGCCCTACATGCTGAAACACTCCTCCAGATGTATTGCCTGGCATTTTTTCGCTTATGTTTCTTTGTGCTGTAAGACTCTCTTGAGGACACTACCGACCCTGAATCTCGCAACCCACGCCTCGCATCTGGCCAACGAAATCCGGGAAGGTCTTCTTTATGCATTCCATGTCCGAAATCACGGTCTCGCCTTCGGCGACCATACCGGCCACCGCGAAGGTCATTACCATACGATGATCCTCTTGGCTATCAAGTCTCGTTCCTCTCAATCGGCTTTGCCCCACGACCAGCCCGTCGGGTTTTTCCTCGACGTCGGCGCCCATCGCCTCCAGCGCCCTGCACGTGGCGGATATCCTGTCGCACTCCTTGTGCCGGGCCATTTCGGCATTGGTGAGCACCGTTTGGCCTTGGGCGCAGGCGCCCACAACCGCCAGAAGCATAAACTGGTCTATGAAATCGTTGCAGTCTATCTCGCGGCCGGTCAGTTTGCTCGAACGGGCGATAACCGTATCGCCGGTAATCTCTATATCCCCGCCCATGCTGCGCAGCACGTCGACCACGGCCTTGTCACCCTGGCAGTCGTCGAAGTCCATCCCGGGCAGACGGACCTCGCTGTCGGGCGTTATCAAGCCGGCCACTATGGGATACATCGCCGCGGACCAGTCGAGTGGGATCTCGGCCTGGAAGCCCTCCCACCTCTGGCGGCCTCGTATCAGGTATCTTTGAAAATCCTCATTGACGCATTCGGCCCCGACGCGGTCCAGCCAGTGCATCGTAACCCGGACCCACGGTTTTTCGCCCGGATTCGTAACGTTCAACTCGGTCGGCGCATCGGCCTGCGTGCAGGCGATAAGCAGCGACGAGACCGGTTGCGAATCCTGCCCGTCTATTTGCGTCTGCCCGCCCTTGAGGCGCCCGCGAACCACCACCGGCGCGTGCCCGTCGCCCTTGGTGGTCACCGCCCAGGCGCCGAGGTCGTTGATGGCCTGGACCACCGGTCCGCACAGGCGAATGTGCCGAAGCGAATGGTCGCCGCTCAATACGGTATATCCGTCGCAACAGGCGCACAGCGCCGAGAAGAACCGAAGAATTATTCCACTGTTGCCGCAGTCCACCACGTCGTCCGCAGTGGAGAGGTTACCCCCGGCGCCGATTATCTCCCACGTGTTGGACGCCTTGGGCTCCACCCGGGCGCCGAGCATCTCAAGCGCCTCGGTGCCGCGCATCCAGTCACCGGACACCGCAGGGGAATGTATCCGGCTGACGCCGTCGGCAAGGGCGGCCATTATCAGCGCACGGAAAGAATGGCTCTTGTTCGGCGGGATGTTCACCGAACCGCTTAAACGCTCGGATTTCTCGACGATCAGGTCCATGTCAGAGGCCGCCTGCCGTATGCGCCCGGGTAGGTATCACGCGCAGAACTGCGCCGGGGCTCCGTCGCGCTAAAACTGTAATTATTCTCCTGGCAGTTCCTGTGACGCTTCGGACAGTTCGGGAAGGGCTTTTTCCAGCACAGCCCGACGGATTTCTTCCAGCACGTCGCGATTATCCTTGAGGAACGCTATTGCGTTGGTCCTGCCCTGACCCAGCCGATCATCGCCGTAACTCAGCCACGCACCCGACTTGTCGACTATTCCGTGCTTGACGCCAAGGTCGAGTATGTCTCCCACGGCCGAGATGCCCGAATCGAACATCAGGTCGAACTCGCCGGTCTTGAACGGAGGGGCGATTTTGTTTTTCACCACCCGCGCCCGGATGCGGTTTCCCACCGCCTGGTCGCCCTCCTTAATCGTACCCAGGCGGCGCACGTCAATTCGCACCGAGGAGTAGAACTTCAGCGCCCTTCCCCCGGGCGTCGTCTCCGGGTTGCCGAACATCACGCCGATTTTCATGCGTATCTGGTTGATGAATATCATGCAGGTGCCGGATTTGCTTATCACGCCGGTGAGTTTGCGCATCGCCTGGCTCATCAGGCGCGCCTGGAGTCCCACGTGCTGGTCGCCCATCTCGCCTTCTATCTCGGCGCGAGGAATAAGGGCCGCCACCGAGTCCACCACGATCACGTCCACGGCGCAGGAGCGGATCAGCATTTCGCAAATCTCCAGCGCCTGCTCGCCGGTGTCCGGCTGGGATATCAGCAATTCCTCCAGGTTCACGCCCAGTCGCCGCGCCCATGTTGGGTCCATGGCGTGCTCGGCGTCGATGAAGGCCGCCACACCCCCGGTCTTTTGCGCGTTGGCGACCACGTGCAGGGCGAGCGTGGTTTTCCCCGAGCCCTCCGGTCCGAACAGCTCCACCACCCTGCCGCGCGGAACACCCTGACCGCCCAGGGCTATGTCCAGACTCAAAGCGCCGGTGGATATGCCCTTGACCGACGCCACCTGGTTGTCCGCCAGGCGCATTATGCTTCCCACGCCGTAGCTCTTTTCTATCTGCTTGAGTGCGGCGTCCAAGGCATCCTGCTTGTTCTTCTCTTGGGCGCCGACGGATTTCTGCTGACCGGTCCTGGTGCTTTTGCCCATGTCGCCTTCTCCTTGATTAATCTCATTCCCGCCCCGGCGACGGGAAACGCGAGTCTACAAGTTACATTACCTGCGGCGGCGTTGGCAAGTCGAACCTTCGAAGTCCGCACGCCGGCGCACATAAAAAAAACGCCGATTCCCCCACGGAAATCGATTTTAACTTGCCCCGTTCGGCGGCTTACGTGTAATATTATCCCGTGCGACAGATCACGAGGGAGCCAGGGCATGAATCAAACAAACGACAGGCCGACAAGCAATCGTGTTGAATGTCCCCCGTCAAAGGACCCGCCGGTGAGACTGTTCATTCTGGCGGCAATGCTTATCGGCTTTGGGATATACTGCTTCGTCGATGCCTACATAAGGGACAAATACCCCTACAAGCCGATCTCCGAGGACTTCAGCGCCTGGTGCAACTGGGCGCTGAACCATTACGGCGCGTTCGTGTTCACCATAGCGGGCCTGGTTCCGCTCGTTTGGGGCATTGCCTTTCTGCGACGGCTGCTGGTGGCCGACGAAGAAGGCATCGGATACGAGGGAAAGCAGAAAATCACCTGGGACAAGGTCCAGCAACTCGACGCCTCGCGCCTCAAGGCCAAGGGCATCCTGTACCTTTATTACGACGATCATAAACTGAAGCTCGATTCGTGGAAACTCAAGAACTTCCGCAATCTTGTGGCGTGGGTGGAAAATCACGTGCCGCAGGAAAAGCACTTCCTCGGTTAGAGGGCGGGTCGTTATCCTCAGTCGCACAATGCAGACGCATCGGCAGGCCGCGCGGTGCTTATGGAGCGATTTAACCGTCGGGCCTTGACCTGGCGTCGGGCTTTTTACTACATTAATGCAACCGGCACCACCTGCGCCGCTAGCTCAGTTGGCAGAGCAGCTGACTCTTAATCAGCGGGTCCGGGGTTCGAATCCCTGGCGGCGCATTATCGATTTCTCACGATCATTTCCCGGATGAAAAGCCGCACACAGGTTTCGAAACGAAGAGGGCGGATAATAATCAGAAAATTATCGACACCGCGGCGACTGTAGTGATATTGCTGTTTTGGGGATACGTAAAATCCGACGTACCCGGGCCGTGGTGGTGGGAAAGTTCGAAAAACCTGAACCGCAATCCAAGGTAAAGCAGTAACAGTCATCGCACCCGATGCCATGAAGAGACAAGGATTGTCGACCTGGCGGCACGGATTTTCGGCGCTGACAAATATTCGATAATCCCCGACGACAAAGTTCGAGCCCGAACAAAAAACACAAGTACGCGCGTAATCACATGCTTAATATTAACTTAATTGAATCTTAACTTGTCCGTTACAATTTAGGCGATTAGCATTAAATCGTAATGAAAATAAATGTAGACAACGCATACGTGTATTTTGCAGCGGATTCCCTGCTTAAGCGCCAACGCAAGCTCACCAGGCGCATAGACGCCGTGCGCAAAGGTCCCGACGAATCCGACATCGAGCCCGTCCACAAGATGCGTGTGGCGGCGCGCCGGCTGCGCGCCGGGCTTACGATCTTCAAGGAGCAACTTGTCGGCAAACAGCGCAAGCGTTGGCAAAAAATGGTCAAGGACGTCAGGTCGTCCCTTGGCACCGCCCGCGACCTCGACGTTCAAATACAGTTTCTCAAAAAATTCATCCGGCAGCAGAACACACAAGGGTGCCGTCCGACAGTTGAAATCTTCTCTTCCGGTTTTGGCGCCGGACAAAATTTACAGGGCGAGAAATGGTCCGACCTTAAATCGCTTCTGGAGTATCTCCGCCGGCAGCGGAAAGACGTTCAGCCGCATCTCGTTGCCATTATGGACGAGTTGGAAAATAATCCGATACTGCGGGAGATGGAAATCACCCTCAAAGTCATCCGCTCAAGCGCCAGGGAAGGCATGATGGGCAAGCCGGCCGCCACTTCCGGGATTTACGACGAGGCGCGCAAACTGGCCGGCGACAAAATCAGCAGCCGAATGGAAAAATTCCTAACCTTCAAGCCATACGTGGTCATGCCCGACGCACACGAGCAGCACCACAAGATGCGCATCGCCGGAAAGAAACTCCGCTACACGATGGAAGTGTTCAAACCACTTTGGGGCAGGGAGCTGACAAAACCGATCAACCGCATGAAACGTTACCAGGACCTCCTGGGCGGAAGACATGACTGCGCCGTGTGGCTCGAACTGCTCGACGACTTTACCGCCCGCAGCGGCGGGGCGCTGACCAACGGCGTAAAAATACTCCGCGCCGACCGCCAGATGCGCCACAGGAAGTTGTACGACGACTTCCACAGGTTCCACCGCGCCTGCCAGAAGGAGGAATTCTGGGAATCGCTGTACCGGACCATCCGCTCAAATCCCCAACGCCCCTCGGCACAGAAGCCGCACTCTCAAGGGCGATAATCAATGAATCGGCAAGTGAAGATAGCGGTCCTGGCAGACGCTCATGCGAATCTCAATGCGCTGGAGGCAGTGCTTGCTGACGCCAACCGCCGGGGATGCGATACCGCGTGGTATTTGGGCGATTTTGTCGGCTACGGACCCAGACCAAACGAAACCACGCTCACCCTGGGGGAAAAAGCACAGGTGAGCATTGTGGGCAACTACGACCTGAAAGTTTTAAGCATCGGCGAACCGCCCCAAGACCACCCCAAACCAAAGCGCCCCATCAAGCGGTTCGCCTTTTACTGGGCCTACCGGAAACTCTCGCAAAGTGCCAAACAATATCTCGGCCGGCTGCCCGAAAAGTGCCGTATTGAATCCTGCGGCGCGAAGTTTCTGCTGGTGCACGCCAGCCAGGATTCCAACGAAGAAAGCATCACCGACCGGACGCCCGAATCGCGCCTGGCCGAACTCGCCCGCAGCGCCCAGGCCGACGTCGTGCTTTTCGGACACACCCACAGGCAGACTGACCGCACCGTCGGCGGAGTCAGATTCATAAATCCCGGCAGCATCGGCCGGGCCGAAGGCGGAGACCCCTCGGCGCGCTACGCCACCATGGAAATCAACGACGGCAAGACCGACGTGGAGTTCCACGCTGTTGACTACGACAATCAGGCCACGGCTGAGGACTGCCGACGCCAGGGGCTTGCCGAATCGCTGGCGCAGGTGTTCCTCCGCGGCTATGAACTCAATCACGTTGTCGAGTCGATGACCAAGGAAGCCCACCGCCAAAGCGGCAAGTTCAACAACGATTCGCGCCTGGCGCCCGTGCTTCAGTTCGCCGAGCGATGCAGGTGGGACGCGGAGCATTCCCGTCACGTCACGCATCTGGCGCTGATGCTTTTCGATGAGCTTGTCGGGCAGCACGGAATGGGCCCGCGCGGGCGGTTCCTGCTTCAGTGCGCGGGGCTGCTTCACGACATCGGATGGATCGCCGGCAGGCGCGGTCACCACAAGGCGTCGCGGGACTACATACTATCCGCCGACGACCTGCCGCTCGACGAGAGGAGCAGACGGATAGTCGCCCTGACGGCACGATATCATCGCAAGGCAATACCCGCCCCCCGGCACGAAGATTTTGCTTCACTGGACTACGCCGACCGGTACACTATAAACATGCTGGGCGGCATTCTTCGCGTCGCCGACGGACTGGACGACTCCCATCTGAGCAACATCGTCGCCTTGAAGTGCCGCGTGCTTCGGGATACCGTTCGGGTTCTTCTGACGACGAAAAACCATGCGCAAGAGGAAATCGCCTCTGCGACGAAAAAGGCGGATCTTCTGGCCCGCGTCATGAACAGGAAAATCGAGATAATCAATGCGCCGACGGGCACAGAGGGCGGATAGTTCGTCAAAGTCGGCCTGTTACGAGCGCCCCCTGGAGGTGGGCAAGATTAGACATGACGTCCGGTGAAACGGAAACAACTTCAGTACATACGTTAGGCGTAATAGACATCGGCACGAATTCTATTCGCATGGACATCGCCGCTCTGAATTCAGAGGGGTTCACGACGATACTGGAGCGGGCGCGCAGGCCCGTGCGCCTGGGACGCGACACGTTCGTCCGCCAGCAGATCTCCAGGCGCACGATGAATGCGGCCATCGCCATTCTGCGGGATTATCACGACATGCTCGATACCTACCGCGTCGAGAAGGTTCGCACGGTGGCAACCAGTGCGGTGCGCGAAGCGACCAACGCCGACGCCTTCGTTGACAGGGTGTTCGTATCGGTCGGGCTGGACGTGGAGATTATCGAACCCACCGAGGAACTCCGCCTGACCGTCCGCGCGGTCCGCCGGGCGGCGGGTGCCGGGCGCCTCCAAAAGGGTCACGCGATGATACTCGACGTCGGCGGCGGAAGCACGCTGGTGGGGCATCTGAAGGACGGGCAATTAACCGCCTCGGGCAGCTACGCGC
>CAYZPY010000049.1:11940-15243 GCA_964480425.1 uncultured Planctomycetaceae bacterium | reverse complement strand
GAAACGCCGCCTGTTCCCGCGCCGCCCGAAGCGGGCGGCGAAGTTGACCTGCCGGACGTCGACACCGGTGATTCCGCCCCGCCCGGCGATACGGATGAGGGTACATCCGGCGGCGGGGGCAGTACGGAAGACTTTCAATGGGGGGATATCCAAGAGGACGATTAAGCCGCCTTCGATGCCGAAACGACCCTCTTTCCCAGGCCGGCGGCGGTGTCATCTTGAATTGCAGTAATTGAGCACATGCTTCCCTCAGAAGTGTTGAAATATTTGCAGTTCCACCGGGATGAACATCTGGACGGATTGATGGAATTCCTTCGATTCGCCAGCGTAGCCAACGTGGAAGGTCCCGACGAGCAGTGCGGGCCTTGCGCACAGTGGCTGGTTGAATATCTGTGCGAGGGGGGCTTCGATGCCCGCGCCGAGTCCGTCACCGGAAAACCCAACGTCCTGGCGGAGATGCGCTCGACCAGGGGTGACAGGGCTGCGACGCTGCTGTTCTACGGCCACTACGACGTCCAGCCGGGCGAGCCACTGGACCAGTGGACGACCCCCGCCGTTTCAGCCGCAGGTTCGCCACGGGCGAATCTGCGGGCGCGGCGCCAGCGACGACAAGGGCCCGATATTTGCGTGCATCGCGGCGGCGCAGGCCTGGAGGCGAACCGGCGGGCCCCCGGTAAACCTGAAATTTCTCATCGAGGGTTCCGAAGAGATCGGCTCGCCGAATCTTGAGGAATTCATGCGCAAATACGGCGACGACCTTCAGGCCGACGCCGCAATCGTGCCCGATACCGATTTTTTCGCGCCGGGTATTCCGAGCATAACGTGTGGGTTGAGGGGTCTGGTGTATTTCGAGTTGGAAGTGGAAGGTCCCCGCGCCGATTTGCACAGCGGTCTGCACGGGGGGGCGGTGAAAAATCCGGTAAACGCCCTGGCCGAAATCATTGCCACCGCCCACGACGACCACGGTCGGGTGACGATAGACGGCTTCTACGACGACGTGGTCGATGTCCCCGACCGGCAGCGGCGCCAGTGGGCGAAACTGCCGTTCGACCGGGGGAAGTACGCCTCGTCGCTGGGCGTGGATGTTCTGGCGGGCGGGGAGAGAGATTACCCACCGCTGGAGCGGATATGGTCCCGCCCTGCGCTGGACGTCAACGGGATAATCGGCGGGTACACCGCCGCCGGGGCAAAGACAATTATTCCCGCGCGCGCTTCTGCGAAGATATCGGCCCGCCTGGTTCCCGACCAGGACCCGGAGAAAATCGCCGCGGCGTTCGAGGATTTCGTGCGTCGGCGGTGTCCTGCGGGCGTCAGGGCGTCGGTAAAGGTGAACGCCGCGGCCAGGCCTGTATTGATTGACGTCGATGCTCCGGTGGTCGGCGTGGCGGCCGATGCGCTGAAGGAGGCGTTCGGCGCTGAGACGGCGATGATACGTTGTGGCGCTTCGGTTCCGGCGGTGAAAATATTGTCCAGAGTGCTGGGCATACCGGCGGCGCCGATCGGCGTGCGCGGCAACGACGACAACGTCCACTCGCCCAACGAGAAATACGACCTGGAGATGTTCCGGGGCGTGGCGCGGGCCGCGGCGATGATTATGCAAAAATTCGCATCGGGCGAGCAAGGCGCTTGACTTATCGCCTCGCATGAGCATAATGACCTGCTCCTGAAGAAACGAGAAATACAATGTATGCAGTAATAGAAGACAGCGGACAGCAGTTCCTGGTACACGAGGGCGACGAGATTAACGTCGACCTGCGCGACCTGCCGGAAAATACCGACGAAATAAAATTTGACCGCGTCCTTCTGGTCAGCGACGAAGAGGGCGGCAAGGTCAAGGTCGGCACGCCATTGGTTTCAAAGGCCGAGGTCCTCGCCGATGTGGTGAATCCCGATGCCAAAGGCCCCAAGGTGCGTATCCACCACCTGCGCAGACGCAAGGCCTCCCGCAGGCGCAAGGGTCATCGCCAGAAATACATACGCGTGCGGATTAAGGAAATAGTCGGCTGATAACTTTCCGGGCGCCTCCGGACCGAGGCCTGGCGCGCATCCGCCGGCTCAATCCACAAGCGCCATATCCCTTACAGTATCCGAACTGTATAATCGCGCCACGAGCGTCTCTCCGACCGGCGGGGGAGTGTAATATACAATTACATAAACGGCGGGGCTGGGTTTGCGCTTCGAGTCCTGGCGGTTGGAATTTGTACATATAAGGCGTGTGCCTCGGGCACAAATCGCCGCAAATGTGCAGGGTTCCTGATTTAATTACGCCAGTGTGTAACTTCCGCGCGAGACTCGTTTGAACCTGTCGTCGCGCAGTGTCGTGGCGACGATGTTGTAGAAGTCTTTGCTTTTGGATTTGTATCCGGCCTTGCGGACGGCGGCGGCGATGTCCTTTGTTCGCATCGGTTTTCCCGATTTTTTCAGGACGTTCGCAATATAGTCCGCCAGGGGCTTGCCTCGGCGCCTCCTTGGTTTGCGTCCGGCGGCGGCTTTGGTGCTGTGCCGCGAACCGGATATTGAGGAGATTTTCCTGTCAACCGCGGCCAGTCGCTTTTGTAAATCGCGTCGCTCGGCGCGTAGTTTCGTTAACGTTTTCTTTTTGTCTTCCAGTTCTTTCTGTATTTCGGGTATACTTTTCATTTTGCCTGGCATATAGTTCTCCTTTACGTTTCAGTGTTAATTCGAATGATAACATATAAACAAAATATTGTATTGTCACATTAATTATTAAAATATTTTTGCACATACAAATTGTATTTATCGGCCGCACCGGCGCGTTTCTAAATGGCGCGCGCCGCACAGGTCGGGCGGCGGTGGCGGATAATTTGCACCGTCGGCTCGCGCATGCAAACGTCCGCAGGGGGTAATGCAATCGGCGTATTCTGGCCGATGTTACTTGAGAAAGAGCCCGCGCGGCCTTAAAATATTTCTGAGTTACGTTGACGTTTAACTTTAGGGAATAAGTTTATGCCTGGAATAATGAAGGATCCCGATCAAACGGTGCTGGCGTTTGTCAGCGATTATTTCCCGCGCCAGTGCGGCATAGCCACGTTCGCGTACGATTTGTGCGAGTCGGTAGCGCAGGAGGCGGGCGCCGAATCCGACGTTTTCGTGGTTGCGGTCAACGACGTTCCCGAGGGGTATCCGTATTCGGACAGGGTGCGTTTCGAGATTCGCCAGACGGCGCAGGCGGATTTCCGCCTGGCGGCGGAGTATTTGAACATCAACCAGGCCTCGGCGATATGCCTTCAGCACGAGTACGGTCTGTTCGGCGGCGTTTGCGGGTCCAACGTTCTGGCGCTG
>CAYZPY010000049.1:0-11930 GCA_964480425.1 uncultured Planctomycetaceae bacterium | reverse complement strand
GAGCCGGCACCGGGTCCGGACGTCCGCCACGCCCTGGCGCTGCTGCGCCGCGTCCGCCGACCGCTGGTGACCACGCTGCACACGATTTTGAAGAACCCCAGCGACCAGCAGCAGATAGTGCTTTCGGAGATAGCCCGTCTTTCCGATCGCCTCGTGGTGATGAGCGACATGGCCCACGAGATCCTCAGCGACGTTTACGGGGCGCCGCGCGAAAAGATAGTCACCATTCCCCACGGAATATCGGACGTGCCGTTCGTTGACCCGAATTTTTACAAGGACCAGTTCGGCGTGGAGGGCAAGGACGTGCTGCTGACGTTCGGGCTGCTTTCCCCGGGCAAGGGCCTGGAGTACGTCATCGAGGCGCTGCCGCTGATCGTCGAAAGGCATCCCGGGGTGGTGTACATCGTGCTGGGCGCAACGCACCCGCACGTCAAGCGCGAATACGGGGAGGAATATCGCAACAGTCTGATCCGTCGCGCGCACGACCTGGGCGTCAGCGAGCACGTGATGTTCCAGAACCGCTTCGTGGAGAAGCAGGAGTTGTGCGAGTTTCTCGGGGCGACCGATATTTACGTCACCCCGTACCTCAACGAGGAGCAGATTACCTCCGGCACGCTTGCCTACGCCCTGGGCGCCGGCAAGGCGACAGTCTCGACGCCGTACTGGTACGCCGAGGAGATGCTCGCCGAGGGAAGGGGGCGTCTGGTGCCGTTTAGAGACTCGGTCGCCATAGCCGAGCAGGTCATAGACCTGCTGGACAATCCAACCGCCCGCCACGCCATGCGTAAAAAGGCGTACAACTTCACCCGGCGGATGGTCTGGGGTCAGGTTGCGGGTCAATACCTGGACATTTTCGAACAGGCCAGGGAGGCCTGGCTGGAAAAGCGCCGCGGGGTGGCCGTACCGCAGACCATACCCGAGCAGCCGGACGAACTGCCCGAAGTCGACCTGCGCCACATGCGAATGCTCACCGACGACACGGGCATTCTGCGCCACTGCCTGTATTCCACGCCCGATCACCGTTACGGGTACTGCACCGAGGACAACGCCCGGGCGCTGATCGTTTCTGCGATGTACTGGGACCAGACCCACGACGACAGCATTCTGAGACTTATGCAGACCTACCTGTCGTTCTTGGCGCACGCCGCCGACGAGAAGACGGGGCGATACCGCAATTACATGCGCTACGACAGGCACTTCAGCAAGGAAGTCGGCTCCGAGGAGAGCCACGCCCGCGCCATGTGGGGTCTGGGAATGGCGGTGGCGTACTGCCCGTACGAATCGATGATAGCACTGGCCACGCGCCTTTTCGCCCGGGGTCTCGATGTCTGCGAAACCTTCACCTCCCCCCGCGCGTGGGCTTACACGCTGGTGGGAATCCACGCATACCTGAAGCGCTTCAGCGGCGACTCTGAGGTCAGGAGGCACCGCTCGGTCCTGGCCGAGCAGCTCTGCAAGCACTTCAACGACAACGTGAGCGACGACTGGCCCTGGTGCCAGGACGTGGTGACCTATTCCAACGGCAAGTTGCCCCACGCGATGCTGATGTGCGGCAAGTGGCTTGTGCGCAACGACATGATAGACCTGGGTAAAAAGGCCCTGGCCTGGCTGATGGACGTTCAGACCGGACCTGAGGGTTACCTGTCGCTGATAGGCAACCGCGGATGGTACGCCCGAGACCGGAAGCGGGCCCGTTTCGACCAGCTGCCCGTCGAGGCGCACAGTCTGCTGGACGCGTGCATCGAGGCCTACAGGGTCACCAGGGAGGAGCGCTGGGTGAGTGAGGCGCGCAAGGCGTTCAACTGGTTCCTGGGCGACAACGACATGCGTGCGCCGCTGTACGACTTCACGACCGGCGGTTGCAGGGACGGACTGGCGCAGGACAGGGTTAACGAAAACCAGGGCGCCGAAAGCACGCTCGCCTGGCTGATGAGTCTGCTGACCATGCACGACCTGCAAATGGAACGAACGCTGGGACGTATTCCTGCCGATAAAGAAATTGAAGGAAAACCAGTACCGCCGGCGATTAAACCCAGCGGTCCGATTACAGGAGCCGATTACAGCGCCGATGCGCCTTGCGGCGGCGCGGCGCAGATAAAAGTATCTAAAAATGCCAGCCCCGATAGTAATGATTAGCAGTTATCCTCCCCGCCTTTGCGGGATCGGGACGTTTTGCGAAGAGGCACGCGAATTCATCCAGAAGCGCCATGGGCAGCGCGAGGTTCTGGTGATAAGCCATACCGACGGCGCCGGCGACGGCGTTTTTCCGATAATTGACATCAGTCGCCCCGACTGGTGGCGTCCCGTGGCCGATAAGGTCCACGAACTCGAGCCGCATGCCGTACACGTAGAGCACGAATACGGTCTGTACGAGCACTGCGACGAACGCGGATTCGGCGACGGAAACGCCGGTTTTATCGAGCTGCTCGATGCCATTTCCGACGTTCCCACCGTCGTCGAACCACATACCGTCCACGGGCGGCTTAACGACTTCGAGGCGGATTTCATCTTCAAGGTCTGCCGCAGGGCTAACGTCGTGCTCTTCAAGTGCCATTACCAGAAATGGCGCCTGGAATGGAACTTCACCGGGCGCGACTGGCCTACGCCGCGGAATATAATGGTCATACCGCACGGCGCCAGGCCCGATAAGAGTTACACGCTGGCAGAGGTGGTAGAGCTGCGCAAACAGCTCGGACTGGACAAGTTGGGTCATCTCTCGACCCACCTGGTGGGGCTTATCGGCTGGATTCAGTCCAACAAGCGGTGGGACATCCTGACCAGCATGTGGGAGGAGATCGCCCACACGATCAGGGAGCGCTCCGGACAGGACTGGGACCTTCTGGCGGCGGGGACCATCCGCGACCCCAATCACCGTACGGATTACCAGAAGTACAAGGACCAAGTCCAGTTGCTGGAGAAGAAGGGCCTGGCCCACTATTACGAATTCGTGCCCCGCGGCGACCTGTACTACAAGA
The DNA here is from genome assembly GCA_964480425.1 of uncultured Planctomycetaceae bacterium. GTDB lineage: Bacteria > Planctomycetota > Phycisphaerae > SM23-33 > SM23-33 > CAYYMD01. The sequence continues at coordinate 8,955 of CAYZPY010000049.1, read as the reverse complement.
TGATGGCGGTCTGCGATTTTATCGTGCTTCCCTCGACCGACGAGACGCAGTCCGGCACGCTGGCCAGAATTATTTCGCTCAACAAGCCGTTTATCACCACCGCGCCCATGGAAGGACTGACCGCACAGGCGCTGGAGAGCGGCGGGGGGGCGTTGTTCACCAACAAGGAAATGCTCAAAAGGCACGTGATCGAGTTGGCCTGCAACGAGGCCGCCCGCATGAGAATGGGCGACAGTCTCAAGTCATACCTGGAAAACGTCGTCTCGTGGGATATTGTCGCAGGCCAGTACGACCAGGCGTACGAACTTGCCCGCAAGGCGCAGGAAAGCAAAAGACCCGTCGAACTGCCGCTGGAATTCTGAAACTGCGATAATGTGCGGATTACAGCCCTGAGATGGTCATCTGTGGGCTGTGTAATATAAATGAATGCGGCATCGGCGACTCCGCCGGCGACACTAATTGTCGCAGGAGTGTTCGCAAAGCAACTCGTATGGGCAGAACTCCCGCCTGCGGTCCGGGCGGCACAACGGGCAGTCGCTGGTTTTGAAATTTCCTTCCCTGCGTGCGGTTTTGAGGCGCTCGATGAGTTGGCGTAATTCCTCTTTGGCCCGGTCGAGGGCCTGCGGCGTTATGTCGAACTCGTATTGCTCGGCGGGCCTGAGGAAGTACAGCATCGCCTCGGGCGGTGGGGAAGTGTCCGCTCCGGGCGGTTGCGAATTTGCCAGCGCTTCGGCGGCCTGGGCGTATATCATCATTTGCAGGCGGTATCTGGCGGCGTGTACGCCGGCGTCAGCGGGGCGGATGTTGTCGGACTTGTAATCCACCACAAGCCACCCGCCGCCTGCCTCCTGCGCCAGAAGGTCCATTCGCCCCGTGACGGTCACCTCCCCGGCTTTGCCCGCCGCCCCGGACGGGCGCATCAGAAAATCCGACTCGCGATAAATCTTCTTGGCATTTTTTATCCGCTCCCACAGCGGGTGCGATTGGAATTTGTCCAGTATAGTTTGCATCCGCTCGGCGAGGTTTTCCGTATTCCAGGCGGCGGGCATCTCGGCCGAGAGGATGCTTTTGGCCTGTTTGAGCAGGTCCGCGGCGGCGGGCGGGTAGTCAAAATCAATCAGCGACATGTACTGGTGAAAGATGGTTCCCGCCGCGGCGGCGTCGCCGACCAGGGGTGAGCTTATCGGGCCTGGCGCGCCGTCGCCTGCGGGTATCATGTCTACAGGCGCGCGCAATTCGTATTTCCACCGGTAGAACATGGGGCACCACGCAAAATCGCTCAGGGCGGTTGCGGATATGCGCACCGGACCGGGGTCCGGTACGGTTTTCAGCAGCGGCGGACATTCTGCCTCGGCGGCAGCGCCGTCCAGGATGAACCGCCCCAGTTCGCCGCCGTCGGAAGACCGTTTCAGGAGTTCGTCGCCCCGACTTTGCCGCCGGGGAGACCTGCGCCCCGGCCTGACCTTTATTCTGCACAGCGAGACGTCGCAGCCGTTGCGACCACAGCGGATTTGCCGCTCGCCGGCGTCCGACGCTGATGAAATATTCAGCACTTCGTCGAGTTGGGCAAGGTAGCTTCCGCCGGAGCGGAAGTCGCCTTGCTTTGTCCGCCAGTCGGCGCCGACGAACACTAGGTGGTCGCGGTGGCGCGTGGCGGCCACGTATAGTCGCCGGATATCCTCCTTGTGCATGTCTTTCTGCTCGGCCAGGGCCGAAAGTCGGTATGAAAGCGGCAGTTCGGCGTCGTTATTCGCCGGCGAATCGTCGTTCGCATCGACCTTGTGCCTGTATGTCAGTCCCCAGTCGGGTCTGTTGAGCAGCGGGTCGTTTGCGTTCTGTCGCCCGGCGTTGAGGTCCGGGATGATCACGACGGGGAACTCCAGGCCCTTGGCTTTGTGTATCGTCATCAGGCGCACGACGTCTTCGGACTCCCCGGTGACCGGCGCCTGTTCGTATCGCGACTGGTCGACGACCTGTTCGTTCATCTGTGCGACAAATTCCGCAAGTGTAAGCCCCGAGGCGTCTGCCTGGCGCGCCAGTTCGCCCACCCGACGTACGTTGCCTGCTTTCTGGGTGCCCTGGAACTGCGCCAGCAGCACGCCTTCGTACGCGGTCGCCTCCAGAAGCTCGTTCACTATCCGCCCGGCGCCGAGGGTGTCCTTGAGGCGATGAAGTTCGCCCAGCAATTTCACGGCGAATGTGAGAGTATCCAGCCGTTGACCGTCCAGGTGCGGTATGTCCGTGCGGGCACTTTGTCCCTCGCCGTCGCGTTCGAGCATCTGCCCCAGCGACGGTAGGAACGGTCTGGCGACATTTTGCGAGATGCTCATCAGGGCCTCGTCGTCCAGGCCGAACATCCCGCTGCGAAGAACGCCGAAAAATGCGATGTCGTCGCCCGGATTGTCTATCGCCGCAAGGGCGTTGAGCACGTCGTAGACCTCCTGCTGCTTGAAGAAGCCCGCCCCGGCCACCACGTAATACGGTATTTCCCTGGCGGCAAGTTCCCGCTCGTAATCGGCGGAGTTTGTCATCCGTGCCAACAGGATGGCCACGTCGCCCGGTCGGGGGGCGCGCCAGCGATTTTCCCGTTCGCTCCAGACCAGCGGCTGGTCGTTCTTGAGCATGTCGGCGATGCGCTGGGCGGTGGCGGCGGCCTGGAGTGAACTGGCGTGTTGGGCATTTTGGATTTCGCCGTCGTCGGCGCGGGCCAGGACGATTTCCACCGAGGGTTGGGGCGGCGTTTCGCTACGTTTGGGCTTTATCGGCGTGTATTCGTCTTCCATGAGCCCCCCGAAGAGGTAATTGATGAACTCGATACCCCGCCCGTGCGTGCGGAACGAGGTCTCCAGGTCCTGCTGGGCGCGCCGCCCGAGCCGGCGGCACAGTTGACCGAAGACCTCCACCCTTACGCCCCGGAAGCGGTATATGCTCTGCTTGGCGTCGCCCACCAGAAAGAGGCGTCCTTTTGGCACTTCCGTCGCGTCGGGATCGCCCAGGACCAGCGCCTCGAGCAGCGATATCTGGAACGGGTCGGTGTCCTGCGCCTCGTCGATGAGGAACTGGCTGAAAGATTTCGAAAGCGAGTTCCGCACGGACGGGTTGTCACGCAGCAGGCGGAACGTGTGATACAGCAGGTCCGTGAAGTCCAGGATGCCCCCGGCGCGCTTGACCGAGGTGTATATTTCATCGGCCCTGCCGGCCAGGCGCGTCAGCGTGGCGAGGATTTGTGCGGATTGCCTGTCGAGTGGGCCTAAATCCTCGGCGTAGAGGGCGTATTCGCCCACGTCGGCGACCAGCGACTTTATCATGTCGCGGACCGACTTGGCGTGTTCCCTGGAGCCCCACGCCCGGGCGCCGCCGATGTTGCCCGGCGTGGTGTTGAGCATGGAGAACGTTTCGGCGCTGCGGGCGCCCCGCTCGAGGAGAATTTTACCCACTGCCCACAACTGTTCGCTGCGGTAGCGGTACAGATTGTCGGTATCGTCGCTGCACGGTACGGATTCGATTTTCTCCATTTCCTCGCGCAGGTCTGCCCGGGCGTCGAGTTCGTCCCACGCCTCGCGTCGGGCACGCGAAAGCATGCGGCTCCAGTTATCCAGAATCTTCTGCGGGTCGGCGTACTGGTCCGGATTCCACTCGGTTCGCTGTTCCAGCAGGTTTCGCACGAGCCCGACGGCCCGGTCGTAAGTTACGTCTGCCAGCAGTTCGGATACGTCGTCGCGCCTGTTTTCGACGGCGCCCAGAAGCGCCTCGTCGGCGGCGTCGGATTGCATCCTCGCGGTTGCGAGTTCGTCGGCGCAGATGGCGAATGACGGGTCCACGCCCGCCTCGGCGGCGAAGCGGCGAAGCAGCGACGCGCAAAAGCCGTGGATGGTGGATATGTTCGCATCGGGCAACTCTTCAATCCACCGGCGGATTCGAGGCGCGTCGTCCTTTTTGGCTCGCTGAAGCATGTCGGTGAGCATTCTGCGCACGCGATGGAGCATTTCGCCGGCCGCCTTCTCGGTAAACGTAAGCGCAACGAAATCCTCCAGCGGATTTTTGCTCACGGGGCTGTTAAGGAGCAACTGTGTGAACCGCATTGCCAAGACGAGCGTTTTTCCGCATCCGGCCCCGCTTCGAAGCGCCAGATTCTCGGCAGCGCGGTCGACCGCCGCTGAACGCTGGGAGGGCGTGGGCGTTATACCGCCGATCTTGTTGCGTTCATCGTTCACCGGACGCCTCCGTTAAATTGTCCTTCAAATCCGCCCGAACCTGCCGGAAGTTGCATATCTGCGCGAACGGGCAGTACGCCGGGCAATCGCCCGAAGGAAGAAGGTCGAACCTTCCCGTGCGTATGCCCGAGACGAACCGCCCGACCCCGGCAAGCACCCGCCGGTACAGGGCGGCGTAGGAATCCTCGTCGAGCGTTTTGTTCCCGTGCTTGTATCCCACGGCGAAGCAGGTTTCATTCGCCCTTGGGCCCGGTGCGATCCTGTGAAAGGCGCCGCCCATGGACTTTACGTGGAGGATTTTCTCCACTGCCGCCGAGTATAGCACCAGTTGAAGGGCTCTTCCGGACCGGATGTCCGCCGCCGACGGAAGCCGCCCCGTCTTGTAATCAATCACTATCGCTCGCCGTTGCGGCTCGGGTCCGATATAGTCCACGCGGTCGATCTTGCCCCTGATGAGCACCGGGCCGAAATCGGGTATTTGTACCTCGACGGGGCTATCCGTGCTGGCGTCGTCGAGTACCGGCTCGCCGGGACCGCCGCTCGGGCGGGCGGCGTCGAAGCCCAGTTCGAAATGTGCGCTGAGCCCGACCGCGTCCGAGCGCTGTCTTTGGAGATAGTCCCCTATTTCCCGGTGCATCTGTCGGCGCTGGATGTCCCACAGCACCGGATACGGCGGCTGGCGCGCCTCGACGACCTGCGCCTCGTCGGCAACGGCCTTGTCCAGCGCGTCGGCGATTTGCGATTCGTCCAGCTCGCCCAGGCGAAACTTGCCGCCGCACTTGTCGCGCAGTGCGGTCATCGTCCGGTAAAGGACGTTGTGGCAGAATATTCCTCGCGCCACCGGCTCGAGCCGTCGATGCGGTTCGACGAGCGGCTCCAGGCCAAGCACGTATGTCCCGAAGAACCACCATGGGCATTGCCCGTAGATGTTCAACTGGCTGGGCGAGAATACGGCGCCGTTTCCGTATCGGCGCTGCAGGGCGTCGAGGTGCGCGCGGGATTTTATACGCCCGTCGAATTCGTCACATTCCCCGGGCCGCCAGCGCCTGTGCAGGGCCCACAGCCCCATAGCGGCGTTTTGAATCCTGCGTGGGTAAGTTTTTGCGACCCACGCCAGGGCGGGCAGATATTGACCGGGGCGTTCTTCGAACGGGCCCGCCACGGCGACGACGACGGCGTCCCTGGACGAGGCGATTTGTTTGCATTGCGGCAGGAACCGCCCCGGGGGTATGTTCAGAGTCTCGACGGCTTCGAGCCCGCCGAACGGTTCGCACAGGGACAACAGAAAGCAACTTGCCTGCCCCCCACCGCCGGCGCCCGACGCCGAGGCGCCGCGGGAGAAACTAAGCGTAAGCGATTCTTCCGCGCGCGACACGCCGAGATAGAACAGGAGCATTTCGCGCGCGGTCAGGTCGTCGCGCCGGTCGAGCGCCAGGCCCGCGCCGGCGAGCCGGTCCTTCTGGTCTTCCGACAAAAGTGAGCCCTCCATGAACTTCACCGGGAACCGTCCCTCGCCCAGGCCGAGAATGAATACGTGTCCGTATCGCATCGACCTTGCATGCAGCACCTCCATAACGTCGACGCACGCCCCGCCTGCCGGTGCGGGCGACGCGGTGGCATGCAAGGCGCGCCTCAGGTGCTCGGCGTCGGGAAGGTCGTCTTGCCCCGGGAGCAGGTTCGCCAGTTTTTCCAGCGACCGAAGGTCGTGGGCCGTCGCCTCGTCCCTTCGGTGTTGGCAGACGGTTCGGCGGACGTCGAGTTTGTCGACGATTTTCAGGACGTCCGTGCCGCCGTTACAGTTGGCGGACTCGACCAGTTCAAAGAGAACTTCGAGCATCTCGGCGCCGGAGCGTATATCCTCGGAGGGCATTTGCCTGACCTGCGGTTCGTCCTCGTCGGGCGATTCCTGATCGCCCCGGCGGGATAATTTCATCATCCGCTCGGCCGCCTTTTTGTACGCCTCTCTGCCGCCAATGACGTTTGCGGTCCTGATAAGTCCCTCGGCGTGGCGGACGGTCTGCTCGCTGTATTCGCCCAGCGCCCGGGGTCGGAAGTAACTGCTCTTTATGACGCGCAGAACGTGGTTGAACTCGAAGTGCGGGCAAAGCGAAGCGACGTCCAGCAGGAACCGGATAACGGGCGAGTCGCCGAGCGAGCCGCCGTCGAGGCGGGCGGGTATTTTGCTCTCGGCGAAGATGCGCCGTATCGGCTCGCGATAGACTTCCATTGAGCGGACGATAACGGCGATGCTCCCGGCCGGGGCGCCTTCGAGCAGAAGCGCCTTGACGCGTTTGGCCGTGGCGGCGACCTCGACGTCGACGTCGGGGGCGGAAATTATTTTCATGTTTTTCGGCGGCGCGCACCGGGCGCCGTTGTGGGCGAACAGATTATCCCACGCGGACGACAGCGGGGCTCGTCTGAGCCGCTGCTTGGATTCGTGTTCGATGGATATTTCCATCACGTCGCCGGCGAATACCCGTCGGATGTTTTCCAGCGTTCGACGCGTCCACCGCCACATGCGGTCCCTTTGGTCCCGGGCCAGGGGAAGCGTTATCACTATGCGCTCAAGCCGCCCGGACAGCAGCCGCAGGATTTCCAACTGGGTGGGCGTGAAGTCGGTGAATCCGTCGGCTACGACGGCCCGAACACCTTCAAGACCCGGGGGCGGCGCCTCGTCGTTCAGCCGCGCCAGGATCGCCCTGGCCTGCCACATCCTGCCCTGCGGGTCGTAGGTGTTGCTGTGGTGGAGATGGTCCTGGTAGCGGGCGTAAATCGCCGACAGGTCGAGGAGTTTGCCTTTAATGCCGCCGTCCGTGCGGCGACCTTGTTTGCCGCACGCCTCGGCGAACGCCTGCGGTTCGATCGCGGCGCGTTTCAACTCGGCTATGGAACGGTCCAGCGCGTCCATCAGCCCGGGCGTATCGCCGATGGGGGCCAGGTGCGGCAGTTTGTCCTCGTCCAGAAGCCCGTCGGTAATCCTGCCAAGCAGCAGGCGCCTGGCGAAGGGGGAAAGACTTTCCGGCCTCTGTCCGCTGTGCAGAAGTATCCGCTCGCCCACCCCGGCGAACGTCATCACCTGCGGATTGGTCAGGATTGCCCCCGCCCCCTGGCGGGCGGGCGCCTCCTCCAGCAGGAGTTTTTGCAAATATTCCACCACCCGCGGATTGGGCGCGAGAAGGATGCATTCGGACGAGCCGGGCGAATCGTTGAACTGGTTGTATACTCGCAGGGCCGCGGCGGTTTTGCCGCAGGCGGCTGGACCGTACAGGACCACGACCGGCTTTTCACACGAGCCGATGCGCTTTAGAATTCGTTCGCTTGTGTTTTGAGATTTCATCCGGACCTATTTTTACTTTATCCTGCCGGAATCACAAGACCGTGCGCGCTGCGCACCGCTCGAGCGCCGGTCGGTATTGCGCGCGCCGGTGGGCAAAAGGCGTAGTTGGTCCGGATGAAGTTTTGAAGGTATAATCGCGCCCGACAACAAGGTGAAACTGGCGAGCATGAAAAGAATCGCACTGACAATGACTGCATGCGTTCTGGTCGCCGCCCTTGCGGCGGGCTGCTACGAAAGTGAATCGCCAACGACCCCGGCCGCTCCCAGGGCGAAAAAACTTTGTACGCTTTCCGATTTGCGAATTAACGAGAGCAGCGGACTGGCGCCCAGCCCAAGTGCGGCGGGCGTGTTCTGGACTCACAACGACTCCGGCGACGGGCCCCGCATTTATGCCGTAAACAAGCAGGGTCTGACGCTGGGGGTATATACACTCGAAGGGGCGAAAAACAGGGATTGGGAGGATATGGCCTCGTACACGCTGGACGGCATGGCGTATCTTCTGTTGGCCGATGTGGGAGACAACTCGTCCAGGTATTCGGAGTATCAACTGTACGTCGTGCCCGAGCCGGAAATTAAAGACCAGGCCCCCGGCGAGGCGCCGGCCGTAAAACCGGAGATGGTGATTCGATTCACCTACCGGGACAAGTCGCGGGATTGCGAGGCCGTGGCCGTGGATGCGATCGATAGAAAAATCTACCTGATGTCCAAGCGCGAGAATCCTCAATCGGTGTTCGAGTTGCCGCTGCCCCGGACCCAGCCGGACGAGTCGCTGAAGGCAAAGAAAATCGCCCGGGTGCAGTTACCCCATCCCACGGCGATGGATATGTCGCCCGACGGTCGGCGCGCGATAGTGTTGACCTACTCGCACGCGTGGGAATATACCCGTGGCGACGGTCAGGACTGGGCCGAGGCCTTCGGGCGGAACCCGCGTCGGATTGTAATGCCGCAACTGCCCCAGGGCGAGGGGATATGCTACGGAGCGGAATCGAAACACATTTACGCAACGAGCGAAAAACTCCCCACGCCCCTGTGGGAAATTATGGTCACGGAGCCGCAGGATTGAACCGACATTCCGGATAATGTCCGCCAGGAATTCGTTAAAAGTCGCCGTTGTTTCGCTTGGATGTCCCAAGGCGCTTGTGGACAGCGAGCGGATGACGGCAATGCTCGCCGAAGGCGGGTGCCTGGTAGGCGCGCCCGTTGACGAGGCCGACGTCATCGTCGTCAACACGTGCGGATTCATCTCGGCGGCAAGAGACGAATCGCTTGAGGTGATAAACGAGGCGCTTGAGCACAAGCGCAGCGGCGCCGCCCGCCGGGTTGTGGTGGCCGGTTGTCTCGTCAACCGCGACGCTCTCCGCCTGTACCGAGCGGCGCCGGGGATAGACGCCGTCGTCGGCGTCA
>CAYZPY010000048.1:12965-16053 GCA_964480425.1 uncultured Planctomycetaceae bacterium | reverse complement strand
AGCCGGTCTCGCTGCCGAAGCCGAACCGCTCGGCCGTGGCGTGCAGGCGCCTGTTGCCAAGGCGCTCGCCAACCTTGGCCATGCCGATGTTGCTGGAACGGACCACCACGTCCTCGAGCGAAAGATGACCGTAACTGCTCCCGTGATCGGATATCCGCCCGCCCCGTCGGGCGTAGTACACGCCGTTTTCGCAGAATATCCTGCTGTCGAACGTCAGCAGACCGGCGTCGACCGCGGCGGCGGCGAATATCGGCTTGATTGTGCTTCCGGGCTCGTAGGGGGTGCAAACGGCTCGGTTGGTGCGGTTTGCGCTTTGGGCGCGGCTGTAATCGTTGGGGTCGAACGACGGAACCGAGCACATCGCCAGGATTCTTCCGGTCTGCGGTTCGAGCACCACTCCAGTGCCCCACTTTGCGCCGAACCGCTGGACGGACTCGCTCACGGCCTGTTGAAGATGCTCCTGAATAACCAGGTCTATGGTCAAAAACACGTGCCCCCCGTCGCGTGCGTGTCGGCACTTGTCAAGAACCGGGCAGATAGGTCTGCGCCGCGCGTCTGATATCACCACGCGCCTGCCGTCGGCGGCGGATATGTAATTATCCGCCGACAACTCCAGGCCACCGCCGGCCACTCCGTCCACGCGCCTGAAGCCCACCACCGTGCCGGCGAGCGGACCGTTGGGATACACCCGCCGCCACTGGTAACTTATCCCAACCGAACGTAGTCCAAGGTTCTCAACGGCGCGCCGTTCGGCGTCGGTGAGATTCTTCTTTATCCACACAAATCTCGACTCGCTACGGAAAACGAGCAGGTTTTGAACCGCCACAGCGTTCAGACCAAGCGCGTCGGACAGTGCGCAGGCCACCTCGGGAATCTTACCTTTTGGAATAATGAACGGATCGGCGAAGCAGCCAGGAACCTGCCTGCTGCCGGCAAGAAGCGCGTACCTGCCGCCCACGGATGCGAAAATATTCCCTGGTCTGGCCGGAACAGGTATGGTCCTTATTTGCTGCCTTAACGCGATTTGGTTCGATTCGCCGCCTCGGTGAAGCATCCACCACTGGTGCGCCCCCAACCCCGCAACGGCGCACATCATCAGGCCAAATATAAATTTAATCCGCAATGTGACGCCGTTTTCGTTGTCCATTTGGGTCCTGGTTTGTCCGGAGTTATTCGTTTTGAACGTTTATCCCGTCCGGTTCGGTCGCGGGCTCCACGGCGCTTCGTGCGTCGGCGGCGCCCCCGGAGGTGCGCTGCCTGACCCTGAGCGGCGCGGTCAGTTCGCCCAGGCGCACCTGCTGGTCCCACAGGCGGCGGTTAAGTTCCGTGCGCCTGTTGTGCAGCCGCTGTATGTCGTGGCGCGCCGACAACGCCGAGGCGCGGCTCCAGACAAGCCCGGCCGCCACCGCCACCAGTGCAAGTATTACAATACCGGTCCGCATTCACGACTCCGTTTGCCCACGTCAGCCCGAAGAGGACGGGATCACAATGCGAACGCCCACCGGAAGAACATCGGGGCTGCTGAGTTTGTCGCGGTTGGCGTTGTAAATCTTCATCACCGCCTCTTTGCTGTCGTCTTTTAGGTATCTGCGGGCGATTCCGGTCAGGTTGTCGCCGCGGCGAATCACGTATACCCGTCCCGAGGCGGCCTGATCGCCCCGTCCGGCGGAAAAATGCCGCCTCAATTCGTCCAGGCCCATCTGGCGATAACCTTCCGAGGCGCGCCGGCGGTGAGTCGGCGACTGCGCCGCCTGCCTCTGTTGCGGGCGAACCTCACGCGCATCGGACAGCGGGGGTATAACCAACTCCTGTCCAGCGATTACCAGCGATTCGCTGCTGAGAATGTTGCGGTTCGCCTGGTAGATGCGCTTATATTCGTCTTCGTGTCCCGGGCCGTAAACTTTCCTCGCTATCTTGATAAGCATATCGCTGGGCTTGACCGTGTATTTTCTCTCCCCCCTGCGCCGCACCGTTCGCGCGGCGTCCGTGCGGGCTTGTTGTGATTCGCCGTCGCCAGAGGACCGCTCCACCCGAACGATAGCGACCGGTTCTTCGTCCTGCTCCCGCTCATCCTGTGTGGTGGCCGAAAGCCGCTCCATAACCTCGGGCTTGGCGGCGGGTATCTCCTCTATCACCGGCGCCCAGGCATATTCGTTGACGGCGCCGCCGGATGCGGGCTCTTCTATCGGCGGAGCGGCGGACCCGCCGGTCAGTTCGCTCATCAACACACCGAACATTATTATAAATCCAAGCCCCACCAATAATCCTACGCGTGCCTGTCTGGTCATTTCTGCGCCTCCCGGTCTGAAGTATCGAAAAGTTTTTCCACGGCCCGTAGTTTCGCCGAGCGGCTTCGCCTGTTGTCGCGGCGCTCCTGCGACGAGGGAGTGATCGGCTTTTTAGTGACCGCTCTGGCCTGTCCCGATTTGACCATCGCGCCGAAGGCCCGCTTAACCTTGCGGTCCTCCAGCGAGTGAAAACTTATCATCGCCGCCCTTCCCCCGGGCGCCAGTATGTCGGGCAACAGCGCCAGCAGTTCGTCGAGATTATCAAGCTCGCCGTTGACTGCTATGCGCAGCGCCTGGAATGTCCGCGTGGCGGGGTGCACGCCACGGCGCGTCTTGCGCACGGGCGGGGGCATCGCGCGGGCGACGATTTCGGCAAGTTCGCCCGTGCGCGTGATGCGCTTCTTTTGCCTGGCCGACACTATCGCGCGGGCGATGCGCCGGCTGTAACGCTCCTGCCCGTAACGGTAAATAACGTCGGCCAGTTCGTCCCGGCCCAGCGTGTTGACCAGCTGCTCCGCCGTGCGCCGCGGACCCGGTTCGCCCCTGGATATTCGCATGTCCAGCGGGCCATCGTGCGCAAAACTCAGCCCCCGCCCCGGGTCGTCCAGTTGCGTCGAAGAAACGCCCAGGTCGGCAAGTATCGCGCCGGCATGTTCGTGTCCGGCCCGGCTCAAAACCGTATCGGCGTGCGCGAAGTTGGCCTCGAACAGGCGAACCCTCCTGCCGAACCGCTCCAGTCGCCGGCGGGCGATTTTCAGATTGCAAACGTCCCAGTCGATGCCGATAAGTTCCAGACGCGG
>CAYZPY010000048.1:0-12955 GCA_964480425.1 uncultured Planctomycetaceae bacterium | reverse complement strand
GCCGACGTAGAATTTCTCCATGAAATTCTCCGCACCCTTTTCGGCCAGTACTTTAAGATGGCTCCGCAGACCACCGGTTGACCGTGAATGTAGCGCCTGGAGCATGGCCTCGGCGTGTCCTCCCGTCCCCACCGTGCAGTCCAGAAACACCTCCCGCCCCGAAGGGATAAGCACCTTCAAAACTTCGCCGAGTAAAACAGGCCTGTGGGCCCGCTGACAAACCATCTCCGTATCCCGATATTATGCTAACCTGCGATTGAGCCGTTCAGGGCCGCCTGCGCGTGTTGCGAAAATCCTGCCCGGGCGAAATCGCCGCCTCTGGCATGTACGTTCTTGAGCCGACGCGCCAAATCAGACAAGTACGATCGCGACGCACCGTCAAGTTGATCCGGATGCTCCAATTGTTTGCGCAACTTGGACAAGGTGACCTGGTCCGCTACTTCGTTCCCGCCTCGGTTTCGACTTGACTGAGATAACAACATAATAATAACTCCTTATTTGCGGACCGTCGGCGGGGTCCAGCCCGCCCCGCCGAGGTCCCTGTCATGTAGATTCCTTGCTACGTGTTCTTAATCGTTCGGCGGCCTCGTAGAGCGCCTCGCCGTATCCGGGCAATGAACTCTCCACGTGCCGCTCCCATTCGTCTCGGGGCCAAATCTCAATATGGTCAAGCTTTCCCACGAGCGTTATGCTCTCGGTCACCGTCGCGCGGCACATGGTCTTTTCCGGAAGAACCACCCGTCCCTGGGAGTCAGGTTTGACCACCCTGGCCATCCCGAACAGCAGATCGAACTTGCCGGTCTCCCTGTCGGGAATGGGCGAACGCGGCAATTCCTCAAGGAGACGAGCGTAATAAAGTTCCGGATACAACCAGAGGTGCCTGTCCGGTCCCAGGACCAGTACGAACTTGGCGCCGTCCTTGTCCTTGTCCATCTGACTTCGAAGGCCGGAGGGTATCGCTAGACGATTCTTGCCATCGATCGTCTGTTCAAACTCTCCGACAAACAGCGCCATAATCAGTTCCTTTTAAACATATCCTGGGATTAATAGGGAAAATACACCTTCAATAGGGAAACATAAAACAAAAAATAAAAAATTTCATAAAATTTTTTTCTGCCCGACGTCATGCAGTCGTTTGTTCAGTTTCCTTGGAGCGTCGGCGGATAATTCCGCTCAACGCCGGCCAGATTAGAACTCGAAATATCCATCCCACAAATAGCATAGTCTTTTATTGCCAATTACAACATATTGGGTGCGTGCCTTCGCGCCCGGTCGGGCTTTCATTCCGCGAGCGTCGACGGCGAACAAAAATTTTTTCCAATAAGGTGTTATCGGTCCAAAACGACAATTTTCGCCAGTCAACCGGTCGGTGAAATCGGCGGAAAAAATCCCCGCGTGTATGCACTTGCCCCCGCACAACGAAAGATTCTACTCAAAGAGGCGATTGAATCTCATCAGTTCCGCGCGAAGGCGGTTGAGCACCCAGGCGATGTACGCCTCGCCGTGCGCGGGTCCGGAGGGGCCTTCCTTCTTCAAACCGGCGTGTACGTGATCCAGGAAGTTTTCCACCTCCCACTGCTCCAATGGTCCCGGCTGACGTCCCCAATCCACGAGGTTCTCAAAGATGCGCCGCAGTTTTCTGCTCTTTTTATATTGTTCGGCGGTAAGAAAAGTGCCCGGACGAGCGCTTATCTGGATTCCCTTCAGCGCGGCTATTAAAGGTTCGTAATTTATCGAGTCCGACAGACGAAGAAATTTGAACTGCTGGACCCAGCGAGTGGGAGGTTCCCTGCGCTCGGGTCCGGGCGGCTGGTCTATTTCGCGAGACCGCCGCACCGACAACTCAGAAAACAGCATGGAAAACGGCTGATCGTGATGGACAATCTCGTCGGACACCAGTCGCTGAATCCGTATGCGCCCCTCGTGGTCCGTCCGCGCTTCGCCACCCAGCGCAAAGAGGCACTTCATCAGGTGAAGCGCCAGAGGCCTGTCCACCGGAGGGTGCTTGCCCTTAATCTGAAGCGACACGTGCAGACTGTGCGGCTTGATCGGATAAAACAGCATCGTCTGGTGTATGAACTGGTTCAACAGCCACGGATCGTCGCTGAAAGGTTCGGAAATATTCGCCTCGACCGACAGGTTACCAAGCGCCACTTCGAAAAAGCCCCTTCGCCTGCGGTTCGAAGTCTTGTCGTGGTGGTCATCGATGTGTCCGCCCATTTTCCAGGTCAGCACGTCCAGGCCGAAATCCTTGAAATACAGAAAGCCGTCATAACGCGCATCCCTCAGCCACCGCCCCGAAGGGTCGCGTATGACCTCGTGTCCGATATTGGAAAACTCCAGTTCCGCGCCCAGCGGGATGAAATCGGGCGTGCGGGAAGAACTGCTCCTGTGTACCCGGCCGGCCGGAAGGCACTTGTGGTTCGCGATGAATTTAATCTCCCTTTGCACCATGTCCCGGTCGTAAAGCGACTGCGATGCGCGCACCGCCCAGCGGACGTAATCCACGAGCCGGGCTTTATGCAAATCCAGATCGACGAGGCAATCGGTGGCGATGATGTTGATGATGGGCCCGAAAGAATTAAGCACGCGCAGCGCCGCCAGTGAACTTACGGCGCGCTCGTGGCAGCGCGGGGTCACGTCGGGACTCACGCCGGTGATATTATCGATCTCGTATCGAAAATCCTGATGTATGCGCTCCTCCAGTTCATTGAATATGACCTGGCGGATGACGACGTTGAGGTAGTTCCACGCCACCGCCTGCATTTCGGGGTCGTCGCCAATCGAGGCAAAATCCGGTAGTGGCTCATTCACCAACGACGTTCTGATGGCGTAATCGCTGATTCCCCCGGCCTCGAAATGCCGGCGCGTAATGTCGCGAATCGTCGTTCCGCGCAGTTCCGCCACTGCGCGGCGGGTGGTCTGTTCGGTCGTCTGGAACTCTTTTCGTTCGGCCTCGGTCAGTGCGTCGTCTATCTTCTTTTCGAGCAGGACTTCCTGCTTGAGGTGGTCACGGAACGCGTATCCGAACGAATGGCGCAACTGCTGGCTGTTGCCAACGAACACGACCGCTTTTTGCGGTCCCTCGGCCGTCTGGACCGTCAGCGTCTTTCGGCGGTAATTTTTCCCCTCGTATTTCAGCAGCGCAGAGAGACTCTTTTTGGTCAGCGGACCGACCAGATACCCCTGTATGCGAGCGTGCTTTTCGGGAACCGCATAAAGGTAAGTTCCGTCGGGGCTGATTTTTTTATATCCCCCCAGCACCGCTCGCCTGGGATAAAGCGAGTTGACGCCGTCGGCCCGGTCCGCATCGAACACCATTTCGTAACCGAGCACGGCGCGAAACACCTTCGGGCTCATCAGCGTGCCGTATACGAAGAGATTGAATGTCTTTTGAGTCATTGCCGATACACGTCAAAGGCGCCCCTGCCTGGGCTTGCCTGCGCCGCACCGCCCGGGCGTATGCTACCTGGAAACGGACAGATAATACGGCATCGCCGCCAGGACGCGTTCGGTGCGGAGCAACTCGGCCAGACTCAGCAGGTACTCGGCCCCCGGCCGCCGGACCAGCAGACGCCTGACGCTCGTAATCGCCGGCGAAGAATTCGCCCCGAGCAGTTCGGGGTATCCGTTAGCAGCGCCGGACGAATTGAACAGCACGTCCGCCAGGGTGCGGGGCCTGGGGCGCGTAATGAAGTAACTTTTGTCCAGATTGGCCGCCTTGTGCGCCGCTGCGACGGCCTGGTAAATGCCGCCCAAACCGTCTATCAATCCGTTTTCACACCCCTGGCGGGCGGTGAAGACCCGACCGGACGCGACGGAACCTATATCTTCTATTCTCCCGCCGCGGGATTTCTTCACCCGCTCCACGAACCTGTCATAGGTGCTGCGAAGTATCTTTTCCACCGCCGCCCGCTCGGATTTGGTCCATCGCCCGGAAGACCATATGCCCGCGTTGCGCCCCCGGGCGTACCTCCATGTGCCTATGCGGAGTTTCTCGTACAGTCCCTCCACGGACAACTTGCCCCCCACCACGCCGATGCTGCCGACCAGCGCGGACTTATCGGCCAGTATCTTCCTTGCACCGGCGGCTATGTAATATCCCCCGCTTGCGCCGGTCTGAGAGATGCTGGCGATTACCGGCTTCTTCTTGTCGCAGGACCTGACCGCCTGGTAAATAAGTTCGCTGGCGACCGCCGAGCCGCCCGGCGAATCGATACGGAATATCACCGCCTTGATGCGATCGTCGTCGCGCATCTGCTTGAAGCACCGAACAAGTGTTTGGGCGCCCACCATCTTGCCACCGAAAAATCCGGTCCCCGACCTGCCCGGCACTATGATCCCGTCGGCGTGGACGACCGCAACCGTAGGGGCGCGAATCTCGCGACGGGGCGCGCCCTTGAATATGAAACTCATCAGCGCAAGCGGATTCGACATCTCCACCTGCGCGGACGACTTTTTGGCGTAATCGTCCAGCCAGGACACCTGCCCCTCTTCGCCGCCGAGCAGATTATTGACTTCGCTGCGCCAGCGAATCTTCCTGACCAGCCCGTCGACCAGTTTGTAGTACTGGGCCCGACGGGCGGTAAATGGCCCGTAATCTATAATCTGCTTTACGTCGCCGGTTTCGAGCCCACGATGTTCGGCGATCTGTCCGCACATCTGTTCGTAGAGGTCGTCTATGACTTTAGACAACTGGCTCTTGTACTCGGCGCTGGGCTGATGCCGCGTCAGGGGCTCCTCGGCGCCCTTGAAACGACCGACCTGAATCATCTGCGCCTCGACGCCCAGCCAGTCCAGCGTTCCGGCAAAGAACATCATCTCCCCGCCCACCCCCACTATGTTCAGCATTCCCGACGGCTCCATCATTACTTTACGCCCCGCCGAGGCGACAAGGTACTCCGTCGGTCCACCGTCGGTTATGTACGTATATACCGGTTTTACGTCATTGAGCCGGCGCACGGCGTCGGCGATCTCGTTGGCCTGCGCCCAGGTCATCATCGGATCATCTATTTCCAGGGCGACGGCCGAGAGGTTCTCGTCCCGACGGGCGTCGGCCAACCGCTTGAGCCAGTCGCGCACCGTCATGTAACCGGACGTGTCGGCAAAGAGAGTAAAGTCCGACGGACTTTGCAGAACCGTTCCGCCCAGCCGAATGTGCGCCACGCGCGTCAGTGGCCGTTCGTCGCCCTCCTGCGTACTGGCGGTCTCGCCCGGGCGCGTGGCGGGTCGGGTATCCACATCCCCCTGTGGAACAACCGGCTCCACGGCGAGAGTGTCGGGGCTTTGCGCCCACAAGGGCCGGACGCACGCCAAAACCAGCGCAACCACAAACGCAAACGCCATGCGGTATCCGAAATTTTCGCAACTGCGGCAATCGGGAATCATAGCGGGCTCCATTATACGTCCGCAGAATTAACACACTCCTGAATTAACGACAACTGCACTGAATTGTATCATTTGGCCCCCCGGTGGGCAACTTGTACAATTGAATGGTTATGTCTCCCAGACGCAGCGAACCCATGCCCGTAAAGCACTGGTCCTTCGCCGGGCTGATGCTGTCTTACTGATGCAACGCCACCTGCGCCAGTTGCTACCTGCGTTGCGGCCCGCAATACGAGCGGTGGATGTCCGTGCGCGACGCGCTGGCCGTGTGGCGATGGTTGACCGAGGCGTCGGACGAACTCGACGCCGGCGAACTCAAGGGGCGCGGATGCCGAATCCACATAAGCGGGGGTGAGCCCTTCGGGCGATGGCGGCGACTTATCGAAATATGCCGCAGGGTGCATGCCGAAGGTCTGCCCCCGCCCGATAAAATTGAGACCAACGCCTTCTGGTCAAAAGACGAAGAAATCGTCCGCCGCCGAATAGGCGCTCTGTCCGAGGCGGGCATGAAAAAACTCGTCATCTCCGCCGACCCGTACCACCAGCAGTACGTGCCGATAGAACGCTGCAGACTCGCGGCGAAAGTGGCCGGGGAAATGCTCGGCGCGGACCGCGTCCAGGTTCGCTGGCGCGATTGGCTACAGGACGGCTTCGACACCGGCGCCATGGCGAACCCTACCCGAATGGAAATGTTCGTCCAATACGCGCTTGGCGGAAGGGACCGCTTCAACGGGCGCGCAGCAGAAATAATCGCCCCGCAAATGCCCCAAAAAAAGACGCCAGACCAATTTACCGATAGCAATTGCAGACAAGCACTGCTGAGGTCCAGGCACGTGCACGTCGGGCCCGGTGGTTGGGTTACACCGGGCACCTGCGCAGGGATTGTGCTGGGCAAACTTCCGCTCGACGCGCACCTGCAAAATCCGGGCGCACAGGTAAATGAGGTGTCCGAATTATGGAACACGTTATGGCGGGAACACTCCGGTCCGCACGCGTCAGGCGGGCGAATGTCCAGGCCGATCCTGGACACGCTCGCCGAAAAGGGCCCGGCGCAACTGGCGGAACTGGCCCGGGGGGAGGGCTTCCGTCCCGGCGACTCATACGCGAGCAAATGCCACCTGTGCTGGGACGTAAGGAAATGGCTCTACCGCCACGGCAGGCACCGCGTAGAACTTGGTCCGGAAGAAATCTACCGACCTGCGCCGGTAAAAAAGCGTACTGTGTAAATAAATACTGGTAATTTGTCTCAATTGAAGGTAATCTTGATGTTGCACGATACCCGGCAATTTACAAAAAGGATTTGTTTGAGCGGGCGACCCGCAGACAAATAACCTGCCTGCGGCAAGCGGGCGGGTGCGGCTGAAATCCTGGAGCTTCGCCGGCAATTCGAGGTGCTCTTCATGGAAAATCAAAAACAAAACACCTCCGGGACGAGCAACAAGAATAACGTCGCCATAGACACCGAACTGGAGCGTCTGGTGGTCGAGCAGAAACTCGCCACGCCCGAAGAGGTCAAACAATGTCGGCACATCCAGTCGCAGACCGAACGGGACGAAAACCGCCGCAGTCTGGCGCAGATTCTCGTCGAGCAGGGTTCGGTAACCCAAAGACAGATATCCCGCCTCAAGAAGGTCATCGAGGAAACCCGCAGGCAGCAGATTCCCGGATACGAGATATTGGCCAAGATCGGCTCCGGCGCGATGGCGACCGTTTTCAAGGCGCGTCAGGTGAGTCTTGACCGCATCGTGGCAATAAAAGTGCTGCCCCAGCGGTTTTCGGAAAATCCGCAATACGTAGAGCGGTTCTACAAGGAAGGCAAGGCGGCGGCAAAACTCAACCACCCCAACATTGTCCAGGCCATCGACGTCGGCGAAGCGGGCGGGTACCACCACTTCGTAATGGAGTACGTCGAGGGGCACACCATCTACGACGAACTGGCCAAGGGGAAAGTCTTTTCCGAATCCGAGGCGCTGGACATAATTATACAGGTCGCTAGGGCGCTGGAGCACGCCCACAACCAGGGTCTCATCCACCGCGACGTCAAGCCCAAGAACATCATGATAACCAAAGACGGCACGGTCAAACTCGCCGACATGGGCCTGGCGCGCGCCGTCAGCGACGCACAGGCCGCTCAGGCAGAAGCCGGAAGGGCCTTCGGAACGCCGTATTACATAAGCCCGGAGCAAATACGAGGCGAACTGGACATCGACTTCCGAGCCGACATCTACTCGCTGGGCGCCACGCTCTACAACATGCTCACCGGAAGAGTCCCCTTCGAGGGCGAGACGCCCGCGGCGGTCATGCACAAGCACCTGACCGAGCCGCTCACACCCCCGGACCACGTGAAACCGGACCTGTCTTCCGGCATCGGCGAGGTGGTGGAGGTGATGATGGCAAAAAATCCCTCCCGCCGCTACGCCTCCACGCGTGACCTGCTGTTGGACCTCGAGGCCATCGCCTCGGGGAATCCGCCGCTCCAGGCAAGAAAACAGATAGACACCAAGGTCCTGCACTCGCTGGAGGTCACCGGCGACGCCGCCGACGACTCCCCCGCACGCACCAGGCGGCAGAACCTCACGGTCTACCTTATAATACTCGCCGCGGCGCTGGCGGTGAGCGTGATACTGAACGTCATCCTTCTGGCGAGATGACTAATCCGCCGAATTTGATTCTCAGCCCGCTTGACACGCCGGGCGGATGAAACGTATTATTCCATCAAAGGCAAACCAGACTACAGGAGTCAACAATGCCCGAAAATGCGCAACTCGAAACCTCCCGCAAGGACGACGTGGTCACCGTAAAGTTCATCAGCAAAAAAATCCTCGACGAAGTCAACATAATGGAAATCGGAAACACACTGACTTCGCTGGTGGCCGAATCCGATAATCCAAAGATCCTGCTGGACTTCTCCAACGTGGCGTACATGTCGTCCAGCGCGCTGGGGGTGCTTATCACCGTACACAAGCGAATACGGGAAAAAAAGGGACGCCTGGCGCTGTGCGGCATTCAACCCACAATCTACGAAATCTTCGCCATCACAAGGTTGAATGAAATATTCAACATATACCAGACGCACCAGGAGGCGACGGACGCACTGTCCAAGAAGTGATAAGCGAGATGGTTGTTTTGCGGGAGAATATCATTATTCCATCCAGGTTGACCGATGCCAGGAAAGTCGGGGAGAAAATCCTCGCAAAGGTCGCCAAACAAGGATACCCCCAACAGGCCCTGTTCGCCATAAGACTTGCCGTCGAGGAGGGGCTCAACAACGCAATCAAGCACGGCAACCGGTTCGACCCCGAAAAAAACATCACATTGACATACGAAGTCACCGACAGTCAGGCCGTCATCAGGATTCAGGACGAGGGGAAAGGATTCAATCTCTCGGACGTTCCGAACCCCACCTCCGACGAGAATCTCGAAAAACCCTACGGCCGGGGTATAATGCTCATGAACGCATATATGGACAACGTACGTTTCAACGAACGCGGCAATGAAGTGTGCATGGTGAAGCGCAACGAGTCATGTCGCCCGGACAACTATGAATTGAACGAAAAATCCGGGAAAAATACCTGAAATGTTCAAAAGAATACACAAGCCGTTGAAACTTAACGTCAAGTGGGAACAGGACGCCGCGGTGGTCAAAATGAGCGGGTCGATCGCGATGAGCGAATCGGACAAACTACGCCAAAAGCTCGAAAAAATCGTTTCCAAAAAGCCCCCGATCGTCGTCCTGGACCTCCAGGACGTGGATTTCATCGGTTCGGCGGGACTGGGCGCTATTGTCGAGGCGTATCTCAAGAGCCGCCACCACCAAGGCAGATTCAGAATTGTCAATCCCGCCCAGGTGGTTCAACAGGTGCTGGATACCACCCGCCTCAGCCGCCTGTTCGGCATCTTCCCGTCCGTGGAAGAGGCGTTAGAAGGCGATTAACCCCTCACCGACCCGCGGCGGCGAGCATCCGGTTCACCGTCGTTACCGCCCCTGCGCAAACCCTGTCGGCCGCGCCGTAATAAACCGTCAACTTCCCGTCCTCGTGCGCGATAACACCATTGGAAAACACGCACCTGCCGTAAAGCCCCGTCATCTCGTATTCCTCGACGGGCTCGAACACCGGTCCTGAAGAACATCTTATCACACGCTGGGGATTATCCGCCCCCGAAAGCATCACCCCCAGGCAGTATCGCCCGTCGTCGTCGCAGGCGTGGTATATCTCAAGCCAGCCCTGCGACGTTTCTATCGGCGGCGCGCCGCATCCGACGCGCTGCGATTGCCACGTGCCGGGCACGGGGTTGTGAGTCACCTCGTGCCTGCCCCAGCTGAGTAAATCCGGCGAGAAGGCGGTCCATATCGCCGCGGGGTTGAACTCGCTCTTGAACGGGCGGTGCCGGCAGACGTACATGCCCCCCACCTTCCGGGGAAATATGCAAACGTCCTTCTGGTACGGGGGGAAAATAATTCCGTAACGCTCGAACCGCCTGAAATCCTCCGTGCCCGCCAGGCCCACCGTAATGCCATTAACGGACACCGCCGTGTAGGTTATGTAATATTTACCGTCGATGAAAGTGACGCGCGCGTCCTCGCAGCCGAACGCCTCGTACGCCGAGGCCGGAAACAACGCCGGGGCGGAGTCAAAGGTGAAATTCACCCCGTCGCTGCTGCGAGCCACCCGAATGTGCGACATGCTGGTTAGAAACACCTTGCCGCCGTAGAAGTATTTACGCGGGTCCGACGTGTCCAGGTTCGGGTTGTCCCTGGACACGCGATGGATTTTCACTCGCTCCGCATCGGCGTCGTAATACGCCGCGCACAGCCATTTTCTCTCGTCGGGCGGCTTTTCGCCCACTCGCACCAGCAGTATAGTCTCATCGCCGAACCGCACAGCGCCCGGATTCATCGTGCAGACCACCTCCAGGTCGTCACGCGTGGGCGACACGTCCTCGGGGCTCAGCAGCGGATTTTCGGGAAATCTTTCCAACATCGGCGCGCCCGTTCAGAGGGATTATCCTTCCAATTTCTCGACAGTATACTCAAGGGCGCGTTGGACGTAACTGTCTTTCTCGTTCTTTAGCGCCTTTTTCATCTCCTCCAGGCCCGCCCTGGCCGCCGGTCCGACGTTCTCCAGCGCGTTGGCCGCGTGAAGCCGCACCTTTGAGCCCACGTCCGGGTCATCGTGTTCGAAGCGAAGCATCTCCAGCAGCACCGCAAGCGCCTTTTCGCAGCGCCCGCGCCCGCAAAGCGACTCCGCCGCCGACACGCGAACCGTCGGGGAGGAATCCTCCAGAAGCGCCGTCAACTTGTCCGCCGCTCCCTCGGCCAAGGCGCCCAAAACCATCGTTCCTATCGCGCCCCAGTACCTCACCCCGCTGTCGTCGTCGTCGAGAAACTCCATTATCCGCCTCAGCGAGCGCGGCTCGCCGCAGGTCGCCGCCTCGGCCGCGTCCATCAGCCGATGCAGGTCGTACTTCTTCGGGTCGCGGACCATTTCGTACGGCGCTGCGCCGCCCGAGCGGATCAGCATCTCCGCCTCGTGAACAAAACCGCTGTCGTGGATTTCGAGCATCTTTCTTCTCAGCATGTGCCGCATCCGCCTGAGCGTAACGGCGTGCTCGGCACGTCCGGCGAGGTTATGCACGCAGTGCGGGTCGCCCGTGATGTCGAACAACTGCTCCGGCGGCTTGGGCTCGAAAAAGGCGTTTTGCACGTCTTTAAGCCGCCCTCGCCTGTGAAGTTGCTCCCATTTCCTCATGCACGGAGCTCGCCATAGATATTCAATGTGCTGCGCCCACGGCAGGTGCGGCATGTAGTTGCGAATGTACCTGTACCGCTCGTCGCGGATCGTCCGCGCCATGTCGTAACGCTCGTCCATCCGTCCGCGAAAGGCGAACGCGTACCGGTCAGGCGCGCTCTTGTGCGGGCCACATATCGCGTTTCCCTGCATGTATGCCGGAGGACTGACGCCCGCAAGCGAAATCGCCGTGACCGTCAGGTCAACGAACGAAACCGGCGCGGCGTATTTATCGCCGGCCCCGGCAGGGGCGAGGTGGGCATACTTTTGGGGGAACCTCATTATAAGCGGCACGCGCAGGCCCGACTCGTACGGGAACCGCTTGCTCCGCGGAAGTATCCCACCGTGGTCGCCGTAGAAGAACACTATCGTGTCCTCGGACAGACCCTGCCGCTCGAGCTCACCGAGCACCTTGCCCGCCTGGGCGTCCATCTCGGTTATCCTGTCGTAGAACTGCGCCCAGTCGTGCCGGAACTCGCGCGTGTCGGGATGGTACGGGGGCAGTTCGACTTTCCGCGGGTCGTGCTCGGTCTTCTTTGGTTTGTGGATGCGGCTCTCGTGAGTGGTGACGAAATTTACCACGCTAAAGAACGGCTGGCCAGGCCTGCGATTCGTCCAGGAGGCGTCGCGCCCGCACTGGTCCCACCACTGTTTGTCGTCTCCGGCGATGTTGTAATCCGTCTTGTGACGGTTGGTGCAAAAGTAGCCCGCCCGGCGAAGATAGTATGGATAAAATTTAATCTCATCGGGTACCGTGTAGCGGCTGCGCATGTGCTGCGTGCCCAGCGAACAGGCGTACATACCCGTAATCAGACCCGACCGCGCCGGGGCGCACACCGGGCAGTTGGCGAACGCGTTTTCAAAGACAATCCCCTCGGCCGCGAGATTGTCCAGATTCGGCGTCTCGGCGTAATCGTCGCCGTAGCAGCCCAGAAGCGGACTTGTGTCCTCGTAGGTTATCCACAGGATATTAGGACGCTTTTGCCCGGGAGTTTCTTCAGCCACTAACGAACGCCCCACTGCCGCGCCGGCCAACGCGCTTCCTACAAGCCCCATGCAATCACGACGCGATATACTCATTAAAATTCTCCCAAACAAATCCAGGTTTCCACCGGAATTGTAAACGCCCCCGGGCGCTTTAACAACATCGCTTCGGTTTGCCTGGAATAATACCCGCTATTATGATAAAGAGAACCGTTTGAATGCGCACCGGGCTCCGGCGGGCGGCATTCTTGAGGATTTACCATGAAAGGAACGCTTACGGAAAAAATACTCGCCGAGCACCTGGTCGACGGCAAACTTAAGGGCGGCACCGAGATCGGCATACGGATAGACCAGACGCTCACGCAGGACGCCACCGGCACCACGGCGTACCTGCTGTACGAGGCGATGGGCGCCCCGCGGGTAAAGACCGATCTGTCCGTCAGCTACGTGGACCACAACACAGCTCAGTTCGGTCCGGAAAACCACAACGACCATATCTACCTCCAGTCTATCGCCACCAAGGTCGGGGCGTATCACTCCCGCCCTGGCAACGGCATCTGCCACCAGGTGCATCTGGAGCGCTTCGCCCGCCCGGGCGCCACACTGCTGGGCTCCGACAGCCACACCCCCACCGCAGGCGGCATGGGCTCGTTCGCCGTCGGCGCCGGTGGGCTCGACCTGGCCGTGGCGATGGTCGGCGAGCCGTTCTACCTCCAATGCCCGCGAGTCATCGGCGTGGAGCTGACCGGGCGCCTGCGGTCGTGGGTATCGCCAAAGGACATCATCCTGCACCTGCT
>CAYZPY010000047.1:15593-16353 GCA_964480425.1 uncultured Planctomycetaceae bacterium | reverse complement strand
AGCAGCGGGTCTGCACGGCGGTCAAAAACATTATAAAGAAGCACAAAAACAACTACGCCGCGCTGGTGCTGCGCCCTGTCGTGCTGGGTCTGCTGCGGTGCCGACTGGACAACGAACCCGTCGAAAACCTCTGGGACCGCGTCGGCGCGGCGTTCGAATGGGCCAGTTACGAAATCAACGCCGGGGATTTATAATCATAATCCGACGAAGACTTGATTTGACAGGCGCCCCCGCCGGGTACAAACTATTCAGTAAGATAACGGAATGAAACATGAGTGAGATGCCGAAAGAGCCCGTACACCCGTTCGACCCATCGGTATTCCAGGGACCCGCGCCGCGGAAGAAGCGCGACGTACCCGAAGGCCTGTGGCTGAGATGCCCCGGGTGCGAGGACATGCTCTACCGCCGGCACGTGGAGGATAATCTGAGCATATGCCCCGCGTGCGGACACTATTTCCGCATCCCTGCGCGCGAGCGGATCCGCCAGCTGACCGACACAGACACGTTCGAGGAGATGTTCGACGACGTCCTGCCGGACGACCCGCTGGGTTTTCGGTGGCGCGGGCAGAGTTACGCCGAGCGAATCAGGACCGAGCAGCGCAAAACGGGCAATTCCGAGGCGGTCGTCACCGGGGTGGGCTACATCAAGGGGCGGCGAGTGGCGCTCGGCGTTATGGACGGGGGGTTCCTGATGGGCTCGATGGGCTCGGTCCTGGGCGAAAAGGTGGCGCTCCTGGCCGAATACGTCACCGAGCATCAC
>CAYZPY010000047.1:0-15583 GCA_964480425.1 uncultured Planctomycetaceae bacterium | reverse complement strand
CATGGTGTGCACGTCCGGGGGGGCGAGGATGCACGAAGGCGCGCTGTCGCTGATGCAGATGGGCAAGACGTCCGCGGCCCTGGCGAAGTTCGACGACGCCGGTGGTCTTTACATCTCCGTTCTGGCGGACCCCACCACCGCGGGCGTGCTGGCGAGCTTCGCCTCGCTGGCGGACGTCATTGTGGCAGAGCCCGGTGCGATGATCGGCTTCACCGGAAAACGGGTCATCGCCAACACCGCAAAGTCCGAACTGCCAGAGGGCTTCCAGACGGCCGAATTCCTCCTGGAGCACGGATTCGTGGACTTCATCGTCAACCGCAGGAAACTGCGCAGCGAACTGGCGGGGCTCATCGACTACTGCGGGCGGTAAAATTTATCCGCTAATTACACGAATCAGCACGAAAACAACGTAGCTCCTGCGGACGAGCTGATGTATGACGTGGACGAATACTCCACTACCGACGGCTCGACCTCGGCGGATGCGCCGATGTCGCCGCCGGGCTTGCAGGTTACACCATTCTTTCTGATTAACCGATCAACCAATTAACCTGTTAACGGACCAACGGTCCACCTTGACTTGTCGCCGGTGCGGTGGTAATTATGAAAGCATAAGTATTGCGCGCGTAGCTCAATGGATAGAGCATCGGTCTACGGAACCGAAGGTTGCAGGTTCGAGTCCTGCCGCGCGTGTTAAAAATGCCCCGGCAGGGCATTTTTAACAGAGCAGGAAAAAGCAACAATCAGAGCAAAAAGTCCGACGCCTGAACAAAGACATCGGCTATGTGGCGAACACAACTTTCTCCTGTTATAGCACCAAGCCATTCCACCGCCGCTTGCTGACGGAACTCAAACCTACCCTCCTACGCATTTCTCAGTCGGGCAAGCAGGTCCCTGTTGACCTCCAGCAGGCACCCTGCCAGTATGAACTGGTTGAGCAGCATGGTCTTGAACGTTCCCAGTCTTCGCCAGCGGCGCGCGGAGGTTACGGCGGCGGCGTGCAGGATGACAATCCGCCCCAGGCGATTCAGCCGGCGAATAAACTCCAAATCCTCGCCCGGGTACACCGGCGGGTATCGCCCGGCCTGTTCGAACGCACCGCGTCGCGCGAAGATGGCCTGATCGCCGTAAGGCAATCTCAGGCACCGCGCCCGGAGGCGCACCACAGCCAGTGAAAATTTCATAAGCGGCGATTCCATGTCGGTGTCGTGTTCGAACGCCCCGCCGGGTACGGCCTGATCGAGCATCGCACAGAAAATCATCGCCGCGTAATCGGCCGGCATAATGGTGTCTGCGTGGACGAAAAGCAGCACCTTGCCCGCGGCTTCGGCAGCGCCGTAGTTCATCTGGACGGCGCGCCCGCGCGGGCTTTGTACGACCTTCGCGCCGGCGTCGCGGGCGATTCGCACGGTATCGTCGCTGCTGCCGCCGTCGGCGACGATTATCTCCACCCCAGCGCAGCGAAGCGACTCAATGGTGGAGCGAATGATATCGACCTCGTTCAGTGCCGGCACCACCGCGGAAATGAAGGGCCGACCCGCCTGGCATGCCAACTGCGGCGCGGCCGACAGATCCTTTGGCGTGTCGATGTCCGTACGTTGCGGCAGAAGGGCGACCTTCAGTCCATGCTCGCGTGCAAGTTCGAGCGTCCGATCCAGAACGCGCGGAGTGGACCAGGGAATGCCGGTAAAGGTATCCGCCGGCCTGGATTGTCCTATCAGGTAATACCCGCCGTCAGAGCTTGGCCCCAGCACAAGGTCATTGTCATACAGCAACTCGAACGCCCGCTGTATATCCTGCGACGTTATCGACGGGCAGTCGGAACCGACAATAACAGCCCTTCGGCAACCTTGGGCGAATGTCTCGTCGAAGGCGTTTTTCATTTTTGCCCCAAGGTCGCCGGGCCCCTGGCGAACGTATTGTGCCGGTCCCAGCCAGCGCCGCATGTCGCGCTCGCCGTAGCCGGTATAGCGCACCTGGAGGTCGGCGTCCCTGATGCTCGCGGCGGCGGCGAAGACCTTCTCGGTCATCAACTGCTGCATCCGCGCCGCCGGAAGAGCGCCAATCGCCCCTGCCAGTCGCGTCTTGCACCGTCCCGGTCGCGGATACCGCCCGAACAATATCAGCCGGTCGCGTCCCGTGTGCGCAGGCGGCGGCGCCACGACGTATCGCGCGATAGTGGCAAGGATTTTCGCCCCGGCGGCGAACGCGCCCCGCAACGTGCCGGAGATTTTCGAGTCGCCGATCCGCGGGCGGTAATCCACCGGAACTTCCACGACGGACAACCCTGCCCGCACGGCCTTTATCTGCATTTCGACGATCCACCCGTAATCGGGGTCGCCCATGTCCAGTCGTTTCAGGGCGGCGGCATCGACGGCGCGGAACGGACCAAGGTCGGAAAAACCTTCTCGCCAGATGAGTCTGATCAGCCCGCAGGCCAGTTGGTTGCCGAAACGCTGCGTCCCGGTCAGCACCCCCGCGCCCGCCCCGCGGGTGCGCGAGCCGACGGCCATGTCCGCCCGACCGCTGGTCACCGGGTCCACCAGCCGGTCCATCTGCTCGCCGTGGTCGCTGTAATCACCGTCCATGAAGACCAGCACGTCGCAGTTTCCCGCGCCGTACGGGCCCGTATGGGCGGCTGCGATGCCCGCAAGGCAGGCCGAGCCGTATCCACGTCGCGCCTGGCGAATAACCCTCGCCCCGTGTCGGCGAGCCACGGCGGGCGTATCGTCCACCGAGCCGTTGTCGACCACGATTATCTCATCCACCCAGTCGGGCACGTCGCCGATGACGTGCCCGATGGCGCCGGACTCGTTCAGCGCGGGGATGATTACCTTTATCGTTTTGCCTCGATACATTCTCCGGCCCTTCGTTCCCTGATTCGCCGGATTATAATCCATGCCCATTGCCCCGCCAGCAGCGTCCAGACCGGAGCGTGCACCAGCGCCGCCTTAAAGCCCCCGTCCATCACGCCCGCAAACTCGTACAACACCGGCAGCAGGGCCGTTGGGAACACAACGGCGGGCGCTGCGATCATACGACCGCCCGTCACGGCGCACAGGGACGCCGGCGCCAGGGCGGGCAGATAATACCAAGGCCAGACCATGGGGCTCAGCAACAGCATTAACACGATGACGGTTCCCATTCGCCGGCACACGTGGCGGGGATTTGCGCTTCCGACCAGACCGAACAGTGCCGCCGCGGCGAACAAGCACGCTGCGGACAACGCCCTCCCGAAGAATCGCAAAGACACTTCGAGGCCGAACGCGTCGCGTATTCGCTTTCCGGCGGCCTCGATGCCGTGATACGCCCAGGCGCCGCCGGTCCAGGTTCGCGCGTATGCGACGGTTCCGCTGGTTTCGCCTGCCCCCAGCGCCTCCAGCCAAGGAATAGCCAGCAGTGTCAGCAATCCCGCCGCCAGCGCCACCCCCGCGGCGCCGCGCCGGCGGCAACGCACCGTCGGGCGAACCAGGAAGAACACCAGAATCGCCGGCCAGAGTTTGGTCCCCACCGCCAGCGCCCAGAACAACCAGGCCAGTATAATCCTCCGGCTTACCAGGGCCCATATCATCGCCGCCAGCATCGCCGCGGTGGCCACATCCACGTGCCCGCCCTGCCAGGCCTCGTTTACCAGCAGCGGGTTCCACAGGTACACCAGCACCATCGCCCCCGGCAGATGCGCACATCGCAGCGCCCCCAGTATCGCCACCGCCGCCAGGGCGTCCATGGCAGCCACGACTATCAGCCAACCGTAAAGTCTGAACGGGCTTATCCAGTGCGCCACGGCGAACAACCCCTGCGCCACGGGCGGGTATATCGTCCGCAGGCGTCTATGGGTGATTCCTTCCAGTACGCCGCGCCCGCCAGAGGCCAACCGACGCAGTTGCGGGTCTTCGACGTCGCCCTCCAGCACCTGTTTGGGCGAATGGCGATACGGATTCATGCCCTTGGCAGTCACCGCCCCGTCCCACATGTAACGCGTGTAATCGCCGCCGCTCAATTGCGGAGCAAACAGCATCACGACTCGCATGGCCACGGCTACGAACACGATAATCGCCATGGACTCTGCGCCGGTCCCGCGCCGGGGGCGCATGGTGAAGACCGCCAAAAAATACGGCAGCGCAGACAAGGACATAAGGGTTACGGGAAACCAGTTATATATTATTTTTCCGTCTCCGGCGCGATTGTGCATGGCGGCCACGACGGCCGCGGTAAAGCCCACCAGGAACAGCCCGTTGGTCAGGAGGTTAAGGCGCATCCACATTTTTCCGGCGCTGTCGCCGGGCACTTCGGACGTGTCGTCGGCGGTATTCGTCCGCTGATGGTTCATAGGGTCAATCTACGCGCAAATGCGCCTGGGGCAAGCGTAATCGCCGCGGAAATCACCTGCGCCAGGAGAGTATTTTTTTGAACAGTTTTTTCGTAAACGGCGTCAGCCGGGTGCGGTTGTATTCGTCGCCGAGTTGGCGGATGGCCTCGGACTGTGTGGGGTATGGATGAATCGTATTGCTTATAGCACCCAGTCCCGCCCCGGCCCCGATGGCCAGTGTTATCTCGGAAATCATCTGTCCGGCGTGTGCGGCGACTATAGTGGCGCCGAGAATTTTGTCCGTTCCTTTTTTGACGTGAATACGCACCAGCCCATCGTCCTGCCCGTCGAGAACGGCGCGGTCCACTTCGCTCAGGGGGCGGCCGTAGGTGTCTACCTCTACGCCCGCCCGGCGCGCCTGGTGTGCGTACATTCCGGTGTGGGCGACCTCGGGGTCGGTGTAGGTGCACCATGGGATGGTAAGCGCGCTTAGTTTGCCCCGGCCCCAGAAAAGAGCATTGCGGATTACTATTCTCGCGGCGGCGTCGGCGGCGTGTGTGAACTTGTATTTCATGCAGATGTCGCCTGCCGCATATATGCGTTTGTTCGACGTGCGCAGACGGTCGTCCACGATTACGCCCCGCTTGCGATCGTACTCCACGCCCGCCGCCTCCAGGCCCAGCCCCTCTACGTTCGGTTTTCGGCCGGTGGCCACAAGAATGGCGTCGGCCTCGACGTAGTTTTCTTCGCCGTTGGCTGTGTAGTACACCTTCTTTGCCTCCCCGGACGTTTCCACCCTTGTCGTGTCGGCGTTGAGGACGACTTCGATACCCTCGCTTTGGAACTGTTCGTGGATGATTTTGGATACGTCGGGGTCTTCCTTTTTGAGCAGTTGCGGGGGGCGGTTTAATATGGCGACCTTGCTTCCCAGGCGTGCGAAGGCCTGGCCCATCTCGCATCCGATTGGTCCGCCGCCTATCACCACCATGCGTTGCGGCAGTTCGGTCAGCGAGAATATCGTTTCGTTAGTGAGGTATCCGGCCTCTTGAAGCCCGTCAATGGGCGGTACGGCCGCGCTCGAACCGGTGGCGATGCACGCGCGGGCGAAGGTCATTTCCGCATCGCCGACGCGTACCGTGTCGGGACCTGTGAATTCGGCCTCGCCGAGGTAAACGTCAACCCCCATGTCGGCGAAGCGCCGGGTCGAGTCGTGTTCGCTTATCTGGGCGCGGAGTTTCCGCATCCGCTCCATGACCGCGGCGAAGTCCACGCTAACCTCTCCGACCGAGACGCCGAACCGCCCCGCCTTTCGCGCCTCGTGGACCGAGCGGGCGCAGCGGATAATCGCCTTGCTCGGCACGCAGCCGTAATTCAGGCAGTCTCCGCCCATGAACCGCCGCTCAATTATAGCCGCTTTTCCGCCCAAAGACGCTGTGGCTGCGGCCGTCACCAGCCCGGCAGTTCCGGCACCGATAACCACCATGTTGTACCGTCCTTCGGGTGCGGGATTTTTCCAGTCCGCAGGATGCGCTCGAGCAAGCAGGGCCTCGTTGTGTGCGTCCATGGGTGTGAGTTCAACATTTCCGGTCATAAAGTCATTCCTTTCTGCGAAGGGTTTATTTTGGCGAATTCAACGTTTTGAAGGCAGAGCCGGTCGGTCGCAAGGTGTGCCGCCATCGAGAACAGAATCAGAGCAAATGCCAGGCACAGCATGGCCGTTCGATGCGGGTATGAAGCCGGAAGTGTCAGCAGCAGCGCCACCGACAGCCCGCCGCGAAGACCGCAGGCCGAGAGGAGGTGCAGCCAGGATCGGTCCAGCCCGCGACCCAGTGCCGTAAATACCGCGCCCATCGGATAAACCGTCGCGAGGCGAGCGACGACCAGTGCGATACAGGTAATCGGGACGAGTATCCACGGCAATCGCCACTGGTGTTGGCCGACCATGACGCCAATACCGAAAAACAGCACCGTGTTGCATGGGAAGGGGATGTCCTCGGCGGAGATGGTCGGGTTTCCTTCCCATCTTCGAACCACGTCGGGTCCGATTCGTTTGCTCATGACTCTGCCCTTTCGGTCTTGGGGCCCCCGGTCTGCGGCATGACGCCCCGCATCGCCTTCTGTGCGATGCGCGTGACCACGACCATGACCACCAGCGTGGCTGCCAGACCGCCCCAGAAGAACGCCCGCTGCACCCATCCGCCTTCGACCTGTCCGGTGGCGGCCTCGGTCAACGAACGCAGCCCCGAACCGATGTAGACATACGCCAGCGTTCCCGGCAGCATGCCGATCCAGGAGGCCAGCATGTACTTCCAGAGCTTCACGCCCGTCAGGCCGTAGGCGTAGTTCTGCATGTTGAACGGGAAGATCGGGCTCAGCCGCGTCAGCAGGACGATCTTGAAGCCCTGTTCGCCGACGGCGCGGTCGACAGCGGCAAACTTGGGTCGTCCTGCCACCTTCCGCCGCACCCAGTCGCGAGCAAATGTTCGCCCGACCAGGAACGCCGCCGTCGCGCCCAACGTGCTGCCGACCGACACCGTGATCGTGCCCGTCACCACGCCGAACAGGAATCCCGCCGCCAGCGTGATGACACCGCCGGGAAGCAGGAGCACGCAGGCAAGGACATAGAACGCCGCCACAAAGAACGGCCCCCAGAATCCAAGGCCCTGCGTCCACTCCAGCATCGCGATGAGGTAGTCCTTGACCGGCAGGAAGATGGACGCCACGGCCAGCCCGCCCAAGATCAGGATCAGTACGACCAGCTTCCACCAGCGGCGCGTGGGCTTCTTTACGTTCGGTTCCTCTATTGTCGGGTCCATATCTTGACGTCCTTCTATTGGGATGGCCGGGTTCACTCACGAGCCATCAGGATGATCCGCTTGCGGGGATGACTTTTCCGTTCTGCTGTACATCGCCTTATGGAGGCACTCCCAGAACTTGCTGCAACGAAAGCAGTCGCCTTGCTCGCAGGGTTGGCCGGTTTGGGGACACAGGCCCGAGAGGGATTGCTCGTCTCTTCCATCCATGTCATCACTCGGCCGTTCGCCGTTCGTTCAGCGACCAGTCGTAATCGATGTATTTAATCTCGAAATCGCCGCCACGGAGGTACTCGGCGTCTTTGTCGTCAACGTAATTGCTTATGAAATTCAGCACTGCCCGCGTGTCTTTGTCATGATCGCCGTATCCGGTTTCGGGCGCGTACTTGCCGGTGAAATCACCGCCGAACCACTTGAATATGCTCGACAGGTGCACCACCGAGTTGTCCCTGTCTATGCGGAAATTATCGCCGGAGGCCAGGAAACCCCCGCTCTGGTCGTCCAGTTGTGCATCCAGTTTTTTACCGATATACGGTTCACGGCGAAGTGGCGGGCAACTCATGGCCGCACATACCAAGGCAACGTGTATGCGCGGCTCGTCGAACTCCTTCCGCAGAATCCCGTGCTCGATGTGCTCCAAAGACATTTCCCTGCCCATGACCAGATACTTCTTCTTCCATACCTTGGGTATTTGGCGGATGCTGTTTTGGGGATACAGCGGATTGGGTATGGTCGGGTTGATTGGATAGTTGTCGAGTATTGCCTTTAGCGTGATGGCGTTGTAGGCGTTGAGCAGGAAGGCGATTTTGCGTCTGTCAGACCACTTTTCGTAGACTTCCGGTTCCAGCGACGCAAGAGCCCAGAGGTAATCGTTCAGCCGCGGGGATTCTTCTTCATCATTGTCGGATTTTTCGCCGTCGGCGTAGGGATTCAGATCTATGCCCTTCTCCTTCATTTTGGCGTAATACACCATACCCTCGTCATCGACGTATTTATCAAGCGTTTTGGCGTAGCCGGCCTGTGAGAACTTGCGGACTTTAACCTCATCCGGCACGTCGTAAAAACCCGTATCCAGTTTCACGTCCCCGCGAATAAAGGCAACGTATATGCCGCCGGCTCCCACAATCGCAACCACTATCGCAAGTACCGAGATGATCGCCTTTTTTCCCGTATTCATCACAGTTCCTTTCGCGCCTTGCGGCTAACTTGTCGTTTTCGGTCGGCTTCAGTTTATGCGATTGTATTTCTGTCTCATTTTAGTGACGCGGCTATTAATCCGTGCACTTTCCTGGGCGTATTGACTGGATGACTATTTCCTCCATGACGGCCCGGTCGGGCATCTTCAGGGCCGCTATAACCGTCTGCGCAACGTCCTCGGGCATGAGGGCGTCGGACAGGTCCGCCTCCCAGTTGGATTTTTCGAAAAACGGCGTCTTCACCGTACCCGGCATGACGTTGGTGACTTTGACGTTGTATTGACGGGCCTCCTCCCGCATAGACTGGGTGAGTCCGCGTACGCCGAACTTCGCGGCCGTGTAACCGGCGCACTTGGCGCAGTATCGCTTGGCCCACAGCGATGAAATATTAATCACGTGTCCGGCCCCGCGGGCGTAAAGGTGCGGTAGTGCGAACTTACTTACCAGGAACGCCCCACGAAGCATGACGTTTATGTGCTTGTCCCAGTCGGCCACGGACATCTTCTCGACGCGGTCGAAGATGCCCAGACCGGCGTTGTTTACGATAATGTCCAGGCCCCCGAAGTGTTCGACAGTCTTTTTGACGGCGTCCTCGACCTGTCCGGCTTCGGAGACATCCGCTACGACCACCAGTGCTTCGCCGTCAGAGCCGATTTGCTCTTTGACTTGGCGCAGTTTCTCTTCCTTCCGGGCCACCAGCGCGACATTGGCGCCCTCGCCCGCAAGGGCCAGTGAAATCGCTCTGCCTAAACCGCTGCTTGCCCCGGTGACCAGGGCTGCTTTATCTTTCAATTCCATGTTTCTCGCCTTGTTTATGAACAACGATGGTTTATATGTACTTAGCAAATAATCAGTGTAATCTTGCTCTTTCTTCCACGCTCGACCGCGTGCGCGCATACAGCGGGCACTTATTACCGACGCACTCGGCGTTTTGTGGAATCTGAGCGCAAACCAGTTTCTTTTCGGCGGGAATATTCATGCCCAGGTACTTGGTGGATATTTTGGAAGCGCTTTTTAGCGCAAGGTAGCAGTCCCTCTGGCAACAACGCGGGGCCTCAAAGGCGGCGATGTCCGAAAGGGCGGCGTTGACCGCGGACTGAACGGCTTTTCTCTCGACGCCCTTATACGGGTTGGATTCGAGAATGACCGAATACGCCACGCCTACTCCCACGGCCGCGCCGCAAATCCCCATAAAAGCGCACGAACCCCCCGCCATCTCCGCGCCGAGGCGGATACCCGTGCGTAACTGCTCGTCACTGATTTGCCCGCCCAAGTTGCGGTAGCATGCCAATATTACCCCCGGCACCATGGCGTGGTGCTCCGGTCCGTGCATGGGTATCGCCTGGTGGCGGCGTATGCTCTGCATCAGCGCTATCATGTCGGTCTCGTCGGTGGCAGTGCATATCCGCTCGATGATTTCCGGACCGCTGCCCAGGTGGCACTTGTCGCATATGAAGTGACCATTGACGCAGATGGTGCTGGTCTGCATGGACCGGCCGCAGAACTCGCAGCGGAACTCCCTGTCCTGGGGAAGATATTCGATATCAGCACCGCAGATCATGCAGTCGCTCATGCTTCGCCGTTGGGCATGAGATTGGTCGGCATGGCAGTCGGTTTCCGACGGCGCGCAGCAGGAAGATGCATTTGCGTGCGGCGAAGAAGACTGTTGTTCCGGCGGGGCGGCGCAGGAGCAGCACGGGGCGACTTCGGCGTTTGCTACCCGTCCGGAATCGTCCAGGACGAATATTTCCTCCCCGCCGGGGTCCAGGTCGCCGGCCGGGATGCTTCGGACCTGCCCGGCAGGCATGACGACACCGGAGAACGTTACCGACGCGGCGGCGGGTCCGCGGTACATGGCAGCGATTGTTTTATCCTCCGCGGCGGGCGCGACGGCCTCGAAAGTCATGGAATAAAACCGGTGCCCGCCAACAACGCGATACGGGAACCACTTGATGACCCTGGCGGCGGCCAGACCGGATTCTGCCAGCAGTCCGAACAGGTCACGCGTGGTCAGCGCCCCGGCGATGCACTGGCCCCGCATCGTCTCGTCGTTGCGGACGGCCGGGTCCGGCTCGTCGATGCAGACCACGTCGGATATCACACACCGGCCAGGCGGACGCCCGTCCGGGCGCCCGCCGCCCGCAAGCGCGCGACGAATCTCGCCGAACACCTTCCGCTTGTCCGTAGCCAGGTTCACCACGCAATTCGATATAATCACGTCCGCCCAGCCGTCGTCCAGCGGCAGATCCTCCAGGTAGCCCTTGCGAAACTCGACATTTGCGTATCCCAGTCTCTCAGCCACCTGCTTTGCGCCCTCGGTGGCAAAGTTCAGCATGACATCCAGCATGTCCACGCCGATAACTTTACCTTTCGGCCCGACCAGACGCGAGGCGATGAGGCACTCCACCCCCGTGCCGCTGCCCAGGTCCGCGACCTTCTGACCAGGACGGAGGTCGGCCTCGATTACCGGGCTGCCACAGCCGTATCCGCGGACAAGCAAGTGTTCGGGTATGTGGTCTATAAGTTCATCGGGGAAAAAAACGGGATTACAAATATCCTCTCGTGGGTTTTGTAGAGCAGTTGTGTAAAACTCCCGCACGGATGTATGCCCGTCCACCTCGGCCACAGCCAGCAGGCAGTTGCTGTGCGTGGCGGCCACTGCCCCGTGCGGACCGCAACTCTCCAGCACGTCGCCCATCTTCAGACGCAGACCCGGCTGGTTTATCTCTTTGGTTTCCTCTGCCCGCCGGACGATAAGCCACAACGCGGTTTTATCGTACAGCGGCATGTAGGGGTCGCGACCGATGAACTCGCCGCTGTTCACATAACTGTGGTCGGTATCTCCTCCACCGAGCAGGTATCGCAGCGGCGAGTGGGTCTCGGCCACGGTCTGCCGACGGATGTTTTGCAGCACCTCGCTGTTGCGCCAGGCGTCTGCCAATTCGCAGTCCATTTCCGTGGCCAGTTTGTCTATGCCGACAAGGGCGGCCGAGGGATATATCTTTCCGTCCGGTGCGTAAGCCAGCGAGTCCCACCCCGCGCCGCTTCCGTCGTATCGCGTGCCCTGCGGCGCGAATATCTGGGTCTTCAGCGCCTCGATGTTATCCACGGTTACGCCTCTGTCCTCGGCCCGCAGCGAGGCCTGCCGGAGGTAATCGAATATGGTGTCGGGTTCGGCCCAAAGCCGCCTGTCGCCGCGACCGCGTATGAAATACCACATGAAGTGCACGTTGGAAGCGCCCATTTCGGCCGCCAGGTCCACCAGGTCGGGCATTTCGGCGACGTTGTTTTTCATAACGCACGTCGACAGTGTAAATGGAATGCCGTTGCGCCCGGTGCGGGCGAGTTGCTCCATCAGACGCCTGTACTGACCCCGCCCGCGAATGCTGTCGTGGTTTTTCTCCAGGCCGTCCAGCGAGACCTGAAGATGAACGCGACCGCTCCAGCGCTTCAGGTTATCGGCGTTTTCGTCCAACAGCATGCCGTTGGTCAAAATCACCACGTTGGTCTCGGGCATCGCCGCCAGGCCGTCAACGATCTCACGGAAATTGCAATGGACGAACGGCTCGCCGCCGGTCAGCGCAAACACCCGGCAGCCCAGGTCCCACGCCTGGCGCGACACGTCGAGTATGCGCTGGACGGGCAGTTCCGCCCCGGTCTGCGGCTGATAGGAGAACAGGCAATGCCTGCACGCCATGTTGCATCGGTCGGTGACGTGCAGCCACAGTTCGCTCAAATGGTCTGTGCTCAGATGATCGTCCCGTCCGCGGTAGTCGCGGTTTAGATTGTCAGGTAGTCGGGCAAGAAAACGCTGCGCCTGCAGCGGTAACTGCTCCGGCTTGGCCCCTTCGGCCAATTTATCGAGAATCTCCCGTCCGGAGGTGTTTGGGACAAACCAGTCGGGGTTTTCGGGATGAACATAAACTGATGTATCTTCGAATTTTAAATCTACCCAATCTGAAATATCGAAACCCATTAAGTCACCTTTTAATCTATGTGGTTATCCTGTTAAATTGATAAATTATCGTTCGCTACAAGGTTCATTCCAAATTGCCGCCGGGCATTTTTATTTTAAGGCGAACGCCAGTATGGTCTGGTCGTCTGACTGCTCGACGCCGGCCGTGAAATCATTCACGCGTTTGACAAGCCCATCCACCAGAGTTTTTACCCCCTCTCGGCGGTGCTCGCGCAGGTACTCATCCAGTCGGTCACGGCCGAACATCTCACCCGTCTCGTTGACCGCTTCGGTTATCCCGTCTGTGACGAACAACGCCTTATCGCCCGCCGACAGTTGAGTTCGCTCAACGGGCAAATCGATATCCTTCTCCACACCCAGCAAAAGGGCGCCCGGACGGCAAATACACTCGACGGACGGTTCGCCTTCGGCGCGGATTATCAACGGCTCAGGGTTATGGCCGCAGTTTATGTATTGCGACTCGCCCGTGGCAGCGTCGTACATCGCCATGCAGGTCGCCGCGAAACTCTCAACGGGCGTGGTCTCGACCAGCAGGTTGTTCAGGTCGCTGAGAAACTCCTTTCCCGTAGCGCCGGTCTGCGAGCAGTAGTGGAAACTGGTTTTAATTATGGCGGTGACAAGGGCCGCGGACATTCCGTGCCCGCTGACGTCGGAGAGCAGCACCGCGACCTTGTCCGGGCCCAGTTTTATGGCGTCGAAGTAGTCGCCGCCGACCTCGATCTCGGGCTTGAACGAACTGGCCCACTCGAGACGGTCGGTCAGCGGCATGTTCCGAGGGTCGGGTATGAGTTTTTCCTGCACGGTTCTGGCGCGCGACAAATCGCGCCGGATACGGTCCGTGTAGGTCTGAAGACTGCGGTTGGTGCGCGCAAGGCGATAGGCCTTTTCCTCGTTGTCGTATTCAAGCGAACCGATGGTCATGAAGAACAGGTACGTCAGGGCGAACAGCGCCGCGAAGGTGAACAAGCCAAGGGCTATCTCGAAATAGATGTTTCGGATGAACACCCCCGCCAAAAAAAGCCCGACCACTATCCCCCCCACCGCCATTGCCAACCGCGGGGCGGCCCGGAACAGCGCACGGTGGTCGCTGAGATTTCGGTGCCGCTCCTTGAACCACCCCACGAACCTGCTGAAGCAAGTGGTGCAGTACGAATAAGAGATTTGCAGTTCGCCGTCGCGGAGTTTCGTGCTTGTGCAGGCGAACGTCAGACCCTGCCGGCTCAACAGAGCCGAGACCACCGGCTTGGCGTGGTTTCGTTCGGTCACGTGGCGGCGATAGGCCCACAGCAGCGTGACCATGTCGGTTATCTGGTTGCTCTCCAGGCGCGGACCCAGCACGAGTCGGCGGACGCCGATTTCGTAAAGGAACCGCCACAGTTCGGCGCTTGTGGCGGGCTCGAACTTCACACCCTCCGGCAGTCGCCCGGTGCATTCCACGCGGTCCGGGGCCGAAATATCAAATTTAATCGGCTCGTCGTCGGCTGCGCCTTGCCTGGCGCGCGTCTCGAACCACCAGGCGAACCTGCGGGCCGCACGACAGACCGGATTCGTCATCGAAAATAACTGGTGCAGACGATACTTCGCCGCGGTGGTGATGCCCAGGCCCGTGGCATGCGACGGTCCCGCGCCGTTATTTATTGCCGCCTCGGATGTCATTGATATTACACCATGTTGTTATTAATCATTTTACGACAGAGGCGCGCATTTTGACCCGATAAGTTTATATTTCGGGCGTGGCGTGAGACCTAAGAACGGGCGTTCAGTTGCGACAGGCGTTTTTCGGCCGTCTCGGACACTGGCGATTTCCGCTTCGCCTCGGCAGTGGCAGGGTTCGGAATGCTCCTGCGCGACTCGAAATACGCCGGAAAATACACATACGCCGCCGCGGCCGAACTCGCACAGGCCGCAAAAGGCAAAGACCCCCACGGATACCGGAAACAGTTCGTCGAACCGGCGAAAAAGGCCGAGAAACTCGCTGACCGGCTGGCTAACAGATAGGTCCTATTTCCCGCTTGTGCTTTTTGCGGTAGTCTCTTGGCGACATTCCCGCCTCCCGCAAAAACGCCCGGTTCATGTGCTGGTAATTTGAAAAACCGCTGCGCTCGCTGATATCCTTCATCAGCATGTCGCTCTCTGCCAGGAGGCGCTTGACCTTTTGCAGGCGAAGGTTCAGCAGCACGTGCCACGGTCCGCTGCCGAGATGCTCCTTAAACCTTTGCTCGAGCACGCGCTTCGAGACGCCCGCCTGGCGCGCGATGTCCTTTACGCCGATGCTGCTGTCGGAGAGGTTGTCCTGCATGAACTCCACGGCCGCGAATACGTCCGGGTCGTCGGCGCCGATCATGTCGGTGCTTTGGCGCATCACAACGCCGCCGCCTCGTAGCCCACCCTGTAAAGGTTCGTATCCACGCTGCTGAGCGGCACGGCGGAGTAATCGCACATTAGTTCCTTGTTGTCCACCGAAAGCACCGCCACGTCCTGGGGCACCCGCAGGCCCACCGAGAGGCATATCTCGATCATGTTGTGCCCCATCCTGTCGTGGAACACGAACAGTCCGGCCGGATGATTCAGCGAGTGCATGAACTCGGAGATTTCATCCATTGCGGCTTCCTGCAACAGACCCAAAAGCGGGTCGTCAAGCGACACCGGTTCGGCACCCTCCCGCCCGAGGCGCTCGTCAAACGCCCGGCGCATCATGTCGTTCGAGATGGAATCGCCCCTTCCCAGCGTGTACAGGTGGCGGTACCCGCGCCGGAGGTAATGCTCCGCCGCCAACACGCCGGCCTTTTTGAAATCCGGAACCACCCGCGGAATTTTAATCTGCGGGTGATTCACGCTTACCTCCACCACTGGTATGCCGCTTTGCGCCTGCTCTCGGATGACCTCGTACTGGTGCTCCATGGTGCAGATAATCCCGTCGGGACGACGGGTCCTGGATTCGATGGAGTCCCGTCGGACCAGACCGTAATATGCGTACCAATCATGTTCCCCGGCGTAATCGAGCATCCCCCGGTGCAGGCGGATGTCGTACCACACGAGCATCAGCTGTATCTTGCGACGATCTTCCATGGCTTTTCCCGGTTATGAGGAATAACCAAACCGCAACGACGAATCAATAACGAATCTCTGAGATACACTACACGCCGGTTTTTACCGTGCGAATTAAGGTCGAAAACCGTCTAAGTGCATACCCTTACATGCTTGGCGCGAATTGTTAATAAAAAATCTATAATATAAAATAATTCAAACTGTGGGGTTTTTTCACAAGTTCATTCATAACAAGGCCCTCCCT